>JANXWZ010000036.1 GCA_025350865.1 Rhodanobacteraceae bacterium | reverse complement strand
TTATCCCAGATGTTGTTGGCCAGCGCGTTGGTGGCCAGGGGACTGCAGGCGTTGGTATGCAGCAGCGTCACCGGCACGCGGAATTCGGCTGAAAGGTAGTTGTCCTTCAGGAAGTCGTCCGCCTGAACGATGGCGCGCATCTTGTCTTTGAACTCTGTGGTCTGCGTCCACGCCCAGTAGCGATTCCAGCAGTCCAGATAGCCGCTGCCGTTGCAGCCGGTGGGGTCGAGACCCACTGCCATGTCGGGCTTCTTGCTGGAGTGGCAGCGCGCGCAGGTCTCCGCAAAGACCACCTTGCCGCGGTCGATGGTCATCTTGTCGGCGGTGAGGTACTTGTCTCCCGAATGGTCGACGACATCGCTCAAATGGTGTGCGCCGGTCACTTTCGGATTCAAGAAGAAGGCGGCTGTGGCGAAGGTCTGGTTCTCGGTCGCGGCGAAATAGGCGGAGTTCTCCCGCGCCACTTTGATCTCGATCGGCGAAACTTTCTTGCCGCCGACGAGGGCGTTGAAGTGGAGCAGCCACTCTTCGCTGAAGGCGCCGATGTTGAGGTAGACGCGGTTCAACGCGCCCATCACGCCGACCGAATCGGAGCCGTCTTTCAGGACTCTCGGGGTGTAGACAGTGTCAGGGGTCTTGAAGTACTCGGTGAGCGGTCCGGATGCGACGTAATCGTTTAGCTGTCGGTTGTCCTGATTGGCGGTAGAGAGGGTCTCTTTGCCCCATCGCTTCGACTCTTCGAGGCGCTGGCCAAGCAAGTAGACCGCGTTCATGGTGCGGGGATTGTTGATGCTGTCGGTTGAGACGAGAGAGGTATCGAGGGTGCCTGGTCGCGAGGTATGGAACAACTGGAAGACGAAGCTGCTCTTGTCGTTATCCCAATCGAAGACGCGGTCGATCCAGAAGTATTGCGCACCGACGGTCGAGCTTAGGTTCTCCCACTTGGGGTTGTTGCGATCGGCGGGCGGATTGATTGGGCTCGGACCGACATGGCAGAACCCGCACGACATGCCCACGCGGTAGGGCTTGATGAGGTCTTTGTTCGCGTAGTATTTCGGGTCGTTGTAGTACCGTTCAGCGTCCCAGGCCTTCTGCGCTTTCTCGTCGAAATCGGGATTTGGAAACACGCGTAGACCGACGACGCCGGTGGCGTATCCGTAGAACGAGCCCGCCGGAATATTCTTGCCGCGCGCGCCATACTTCACGCCCGGGTATTTGGATTCATCCTCAAACGGATCTGGCGGGCAATCCGCGCGGCGCTTGTCGAGCCACAAGCCGAAGCGGTTCGGATCTGGCCCAGTTGCCTTTTCAAAACATGGCTCGTTGACCAGACCCTGGTCATCCCAGCGATTATCCCGGCTGCCCTTGAGCCCGGGATGGGAGGAGATCGTCTTCAGGAAGTCGAGCGCGCCGAAGCTCTTTTTGGACAAAATATCCCACATGCGATCGTCGCCGGCCGTCCACACAATCCAGCTATCGCGGCCCTGAATCTCCTGCTCGGTTAGAGTGGCGCCACCGTCCATCTCGCGGAAGTAGTCTTTGTCCGGCGTCTGGCTGGCCGGCTTGAAGTAATCCGCGTGGACACCGGCGAGCCGGGCCTCATCCAGGACGTGGCCGCTGACCCGCCGGGTGAGGTGTTTGACCAGGATGATGCCGAACAGCACAAGAGCGACCACGACGACGAACGCTAAGAGTTTCTTCATGACTTCTCCCTCGTAAGTGCTCGGGAACTCCGCACGGAAGAGTGGGTTAGGCAATTTGCGGTTGAACGAACGTCATTGGCTCGGAGGATCTTCTAAACGGGGAACTCGAGGCAGAAATCAATGAGCCGCTTATCCGACCAGTACACCTTGCCCAGATATAAGCCCGGTTGAATCAAGCGAATTTCATCGCGAATCCACTTTGCGACCAGCGACGTCTTCGAGTAGTCCAGGATGATGCACTCCTGGCCATCGAGCCAGCTGGGCCCCTTGTACACCTCGGCGATGATTGCGCTGAGACCGAAGTGCAGCAGGCGGTTGGAGAGGACGCCATGCTCCGCGTCGAAGGTCTTACCTTCCCAGATAAAGAAGCTGACGAATTCCGCAATGTCACGGCTGAAGACCGTTCCTGGTGCCACGATTGCGGTGCCTTTGGCAGGGCCGTTGGGAATGGGACCGGCCGGGTGGGCTTTGAAGAGAGTGTCCAGGTCCGGCTGGCTCATCTTGAGCAATTGCTCGACATCGTAGGGCATAGGAATTTCCTCGTAAGTCAACTGAGGCCCGAAGTGCGCGGTCGATTGCGCCCCAAGCGTACCACATTGCATAGATCGTCAAACGCGGAATATCTCCTTTGCGAAATCATTTCAGCCGGATCATTTAGCGCGTTCTGCGAGAATCACATCCGCTGCCTTTTCGCCCAGCATGTAAATGGCGCACGCGATAAAGAACCCCGGAATACGCGGAAATACGGAGGCATCCACGACCCGCAGACCGCGCGTGCCGTGGACTCGAAAACTGCTATCGAGCACGCCATTCTGCTCGACGGGACCGATGGCGCAGGTGCAGGAGGCGTGGTGGCCCCAGCAGTTGGAACGGATGTATTGCCTTAGGTCTTCGTCGCTGGTCACCTCTTCGCCGGGTAGTTCTTCCTTCTCGATCATGCCGTCGGCCTTCAGTTTTTCGCTTAACCGGCGCACGAAGCGGATGCCGTCGACTACGGCGGTGAGGTCGTCGTCGCCGCCATCGGCAAAGTAGTTGAAGTCTATGAGCGGCGTGTCTCTTGGATCGTTCGACCGGAGGGTTACGACGCCGGATCGATTTCTCGTCTGCGCCTTTAGAACGACCCAGGTCAGGTAGTTCAGCTTCTCGGCGATGACGCGCGAGTAGTTTGGAAAGTATCCGTTGAAGCGCGCCAGCAGCGACATGCAGAAGAGGTCCGGCTCATCCCCGGCCACAGGCGAACGGCGGAACAGAGTGAGCACTGAGCCATTGGTGGAGTAGATGCCGTCGCGTGTCTTCGCCCATTTGCGATACTGGGGGTCTTCGTCTGTAAACCTTGCGCCTTTGTATGCGTTCCAGGCCTTGAACTTCATTTTGTTGACGACGCCAATCTCGTAGCGATCCTGCAGGTTCTTCCCCACGCCCGGCAGGTCGACACGCACATTGATCCCATGGGTATCGAGCGTCTCGCGGGGCCCGACACCGGAGAGCATCAGCAGTTGCGGAGTATTGAACGCGCCGCCCGCGAGGATTACTTCGCGCGAGGCGTAGAGCGACTTTGGCTCGCCGGGCTGCGTCGCCGGGTTGGCGTGGGCGCGATAGAGCCGTTCCCCATGCAGATATTCAACACCGATAGCGCGTTGGTTCTCGTCAAAAATCACGCGTGTCGCCAGCGCATTCATGATGATCTTCAGGTTGTTCGGAAAGCGTTCCTGTACGTCCAGCACACGCTCCCGTGCACTTCTGCGCGCGTGACCTTCGGTGGTCAACGGCAGGTACCGAATGCCGGTCGAGCGATCTTTGACGAGACGCCAGTCGTTGGGATCGAGACCGCTTTCGAGAAACCACTTGATGCGGTTGATCTGCTCGCCGTCTTCCTTGAAGGCCTGCATCCCGGCGTCGATGACGGTGCGCGCCAAGGCCTCATTGAACAGCAGGCTGATGGGCAGGGCTCGCTCGGTGGAGAGCCATCCGCGCCAGCCGTGCCGCGAAGGATTGAAGCCCAACTTCGCCAGAAATTTGTAGATTGGGCGATGCTCGCAGCGTTCCATGCGCTCGAAGAGACTGCGCATCTTGTCGGCTCGCCAGCTTTCGTCGCCGGTCAGGTCGGCGATGTAATCCCAGTCCGCGTTATGCGGGTAGACGAAGATCATCGCGTTGTGCGCCGTGCATCCCCCCAGAGTTCCGGCGCGTGGGTACAAGACTCCGGGAGTTGCAGCCTCGTCTGGGTAGTGCCTGACGAAGAAGTCCCACTTCATCGCCGAATTTTCGGACGAGAGAGCATGGAATGCCGGCACGTCGTAGTCCGCCGGAAGCGTGTTGCGGTTCGGGCTGACGGGATTACCGCCGCTCAACGTGCGCGGGTCGCCACCGGCCTCCAACAAGATGACCTTGCAGCCCTCTTCGGCCAGACGAGCGGCGACAGTGCCGCCACCCGCGCCCGATCCCACGACGATGTATTCGCAGTCGGGCGGGAGGTTGGGGGAGGTTGTGTCTGGCCTCGTCATTTCAGGTTCTGCAGGTATTGATCCAACGCTGTCTTCTCCGGCCCGCTCAGGCTCGCGTAAAGATCCTGCAGGCGTTTGCGATAGGCTGGCTGTGCGCCGGGGTTGGTGCTATGTTGCCACAGCGCCTGGTCGAACATCACGGACTCGCCGCGCAGCATGCGCTCCCTTGTGCGTGGAATCAAAACATACCGGTATAGAAGTTTATCCGTGAGGGAAAGGCGAGTGGCCATTGAGGCTTCATCCAGAATGTTGTCGGCATTGAAGCGCGGATCCTGCGCGCACTGGCGATAGAAATCGAGCAGTTTTTGAACCTCCGCAGTATGACCTGGGCCGGCTGCGAATACAGTCGGTGCTTCGCCTGAACCGTTGGGCACAGAGTAGGAGTGGCACATGGCACAATTCCCCGCGACGCGCACATAACCGACCTGCTGCTTGGAGAAGCCGGCCGGCATCTCCAAGGTTTCTTCCCACGAGAAGCCAAGCGACGCGTATCCGCCCGGCCCGGGCAGGTACTCGGGGAATCGTCGCGGCAGCGAAAGCCAGATCCAGTAGGGAATGCCAGCGGTTTCCTCCGCTCCGGCCGAGCCGTAAAGGAACGAGTCTCGTTGATTTGCGCCGATCCACGCGGGCTGTGCCACGACGTGATTCATCTTGTACCAGTAACCCAGGCCGGCACCGGCACCAAGCAGCACGAGGACAAGTAAAACGAAACGCACTCCAGTTCTCATCGCTCTCCCCACCTCGGTTAGAAGGTCTTCAGGTACTCCAGCAGCGCGAGCTTATCGGCTGTGGACAATGCGGTTCCGTACATAGTGCCTTCGTGCCCCTGGTGTCCGTTGCCCAATGCGGCCGTGTCGAAGGGGAAAAACTTCTTGCCATCCTGTTCGGCGATGTCGGAGACGAAGCCCACGTTGGCGGGATCGTAGACATCGTTGCCTCGGAAGAAGGTAGCTGCACGGGCGCTGGATGGTTCCAGCAGCTGGCGCAGGTTCGGCACCGATCCATTATGCAGATACGGCGCGCGCAGCCAGAGGCCGTCCAGGGGCGAGTTCGCGTAGCCCTGGGTCTTGTGGAAGTGCGAGAAGCGCTGCGGGTACGGCTTATTGAAGCCCCAGTCCTTTTCATATCCCGCATAGAGTGTGCCCTGGTTGGCGGCTACGAGGTAAGTGTAGGAGTCAAGGCGCGAGCGGTCGGTGCCGATCTTTTCGATTGGAACAACCTTGCCCACATACTCGCCGTGGAACGGAGCGTTGCGCTCGCCATGGCAAGCGGAACAGTACTCGGCGTAAATGGGCGCGCCCTTCTGCGCGAGTTGCGAATCGATGAGATAGGGATAGGCCAGTGGCTTCGCAGTCAGCAGCCATGTGGCGGTTCGCTGCACCCGCTTGGCATCGAGAGTCGGCGGATAGGCGCCGGTGCCGAAGGCTGCGGAGAGATTACGTTCGTTGACGGACGTGTTGTTGCCATCCCAATGCAGCTGCATGCCCTCGCGCGGCCCCTGGTTCCAGATGGAGGGAAAGTCTGCGTTGCCCATCATCTCCTTCGGATCGGCATGCGTCATGTTGAAGTTCAGCAGGGCCTTGGGTGCGTTGAAGGTATCGACACGGCCCGGGCCCCATGTCTCTGCATGGATGAAGCCGAGTCGCTGGTTGAGCATTAACATCTTCTCCCGCATGACGTACACGGCGTAGAAGCGGAAGATCAGTTTATTGATCAGGTCCGGCTTGTCGATCAGCCGGTTCGGATCGTCCTGCATGGCGGCGATTTGGTCCGCCATCCGTTGTGGCGTGAACTTCTGGTCCAGCGGAATTGTCGTGAGAAACTTCTCAAACGCGCCAAGATTCAAGCCGTGAGCGGGCATTCCGGTGACGACGCGCTGCTTGCCTCCGGCGGTATCGCGAACGGTGCCGGTGTGGCACACAGCGCAATTCAGGTAGACGACATCGATCCCTCTTACGTTGCGCCGCGAGACACCGACGGGCAGGTCATAGCGCGGGTCCTTACCCTCCTCATAGATCATGCCGAATGACTTGTACCCCCGCCCCGCTTTGCCGTCGGGGAGGTACTCGGGAAACATCTCCGGCAGTGCGACCCAGAACCAGTATGGGATCCCCATGGTGCGCTCGCCGCCGGTCGAACCGTACTTATAGTGCATCACGTCGTCGGCGTATTCGATGGGTCGGTCCGTTGTGAGCCTGAGGGCCAGATAGATGCCAAGCAGAAACATCACTGCGACGATGACGAGGCACAAAGTTCTGAACCAATGCCGTTTTGGTTTGGCATCGGTTGTGTAAGGAGCGGAGACGCTCATAGCTGAATCTCCTTGCTGCGGAACGACTGGCTGTTCAAGAAAGCGTTCGATCCGGGTGATGGGTCCATCGGTCTCACGACGGCTTCGCTCGGCGACGTTGTGGGGACGGTTTTGAAAGCTGGCTGGATAGACCGCCGTGCGAAGGGTCGTCAAGAAGCCTGTCGGTGTAAATCCTCGTCCGGCGACGGGCTGAAAGTGCAGCGCCTCCTGGTCGATTTCAATCTCATCCTCAAACCGCATCAGGGCAATCGGCACAAACGGCTCGTTAGCCTTGCCCGCAAGCTGAGCCTCGATGCGAATGGTCGCGTGCGCCGCCACGGCGCGGGTCAGTCGATCCTCTCTCCCAGCCCCATCGGTTGGAGTTTCACCATCGACGGACGTCGCGTCTGGCACAAGCCGCAACCACACCTGAACGCCGGCCGCTTCCACCAGATACGGAACGTCGGCGTAATAGATGTTGCTGAAGTAGTCGAGGGGATGGAGACCGAAGCCTCTGCCGCCCGCCGCGAGGTTCAGTACCAGCTTCCAAAGCCGGTCGCCGCCCGCCGTGGAGAGCAAATCCAGATCCTGTTGCGGCATGCGATCCAGCCTCACCTGATCGATGCCATTGTAGGTCCAGAACCGCGCTGAGATGCTGGGTGCGTCGGGCACCAGCTTAACCAGCCATCCCGGCATGCCGCGCTTCATCACACCCATACCGAGGCGCAACAGTACATCCGTTCCTGCAAACGCGGCGGCAGCCTGCTCAAAGCCGTTGCCTGGTGGAGACAGGGAAGTCACCGTTCCGCGGAATACCCGGCCGTCGGGATGAAAGGTGCGCGAGTTGCGCGCCACGCCACTGATAAAGCCAAAGAAGTCTGCGGTCAGGCGGACACCCCAAGTCTCTTCCGGTTCCCCTCGATGAGCCTCAGCCTGCCACGCATGCAACGTCCAGAGAAAGCCGCCAAAGTCGGAAACGGAGAACGCGAGAGCCAGCGGCCCGGGCAGGATGCCGCGATACCAAAGCACCGCCATGACCACGGGGACCAAGGGACGATCGAGCAGGGAGGCGAAAATGAATCCGGTTGCGCTGAGCCGGCCACTAACGATGTACAGCATGCCCAGGCCAGACACCAACAGCCCAACCAGCCGCACATAATGCGCCGTCTGCACACTGAGCGCGGGAAGGTCCAACAGTGTCGCCACAAATACAGGGGCGCTGAAGATCAGCAGTCCGAGCGCGAAATCGTACCAGCCGAAGTACTCCACCGTGCGTGCGGGCCAGGTCTGATTCTCAGCCCTGAACACGCGAACCATCATCTCACCGAGACGTGGCGTGCGGGCTGGCAACGGGCTGGCGGGACGCTCTTCCGGTGGCGGCAACGTGCCTCCTGGCGATACTGCAAATTCCCAAGGGCCGAATTGCGAACCATATTACCATCGACAAAAAAATGCGCAGTGCGTACTCACTCGGGGGCCGCGCTACCCAGACATGGCCCACCAAACAGCATTCGATCCCTCAAAATCTACCTCGCCCATTTGAGGACCAACGCGTCGAGACTTTGAGCGATCTCGATCAGGCCAGCACGGGTGAGTGGATGCACGGGCGCGAGTGGGTGGCGGCCCGCATCGGACGCAATGATGCCGCCTTCCTTCATCAGGACCTTTGCAGCCAAAAGACCACATTGGCGGTTCTCGTAATTGATGAGCGGAAGTGTTCGGCCATACGCCTCTATGGCTGCCGCCCGGTTGCCGGCGAGATAATCATGGACGATAGGCCGGATGAGATCGGGGTAGCCTCCGCCGGTCATGGCTCCGGTCGCTCCGGCGTCCATGTCGGCAAGCAGGGTGATTGCCTCTTCGCCGTCCCATGGGCCTTCAATGGCGTCGCCGCCGAGAGCAATCAGTTCGCGCAGCTTGGCTGCGGCCTGTGGCGTTTCAATCTTGAAGTATGAGACGTGTTCAATCTCACGGGCAAGCTGGGCGAGGAAGGGAGCAGGCAAGTTTGTCCCGCTTACGGGCGCATCCTGAATCATGATTGGGATGTCGATGGAGTCCGACAGCCGCTGGAAAAACTCACGGATCCCGGCTGGTGCAACGCGGATCGTAGCACCGTGATACGGCGGCATCACCATCACCATCGCTGCACCCATATCCTGTGCGCGCCGGCTGCGGGCGGCGCAGATCGCGGTGCTGTAGTGGGTGGTGGTGACGATGACGGGAACTCGACCAGCGACATGCTGGAGGATCTCACGGGCCAGGATCTCGCGCTCTTCGTCGGATAGGACGAACTGCTCGGAGAAATTAGCGAGGATGCAGATACCGTCAGAGCCAGCTTCGATCATGAAGTCGATGCAGCGTTTCTGGCCGGCCAGGTCGAGATTGCCCTGGTCGTCGAAGATGGTGGGTGCGACCGGAAATACGCCGCGATAGGCAGATGCGTTCATTGCTGCTCCTTTATGGGTTACGCCACTGACTTCCTAGCTCGTGCTGCGGTTTTCTTTGGCTTTGACTTGCGAAGCGCCAAGGGACTTCCAGCCATTTGCTTGCGTAAAGCCTGGCCGGCTTCCTGCTCGCGTCCAATCGAAAGCAGCTCAGTTGCATCCAGCAGATGCGCTGTCATCAGCTTCGCAGCGAGCGCGGGGTCGCGGGCCTCGATGGCGGCGAGGATTGGCTTGTGAAAGGCGACCGTGTGCTCAAGCTCCACGAGCTGCGACGTGACCATGATCATGTTCAGCATGGCGCGATGAATGGTGTGAAACAGGCGGCCCGTCAAGCGATTTCCAGACGCCTGAAAGATGGCTCGATGAAACAGGAGGTCGGCCGCGACGAGCTTCACGCGGTCAAGCTCGCTGCTTTCGAGATCGGCGACCGATCTGCGTAGTAAGGCGATGTCGTCTGAGTTGGCACGCTCGGCAGCCTTGGCAGCCAGCGCGGGTTCAATCATGAAGCGGAGTTCTGTGAGCTCCTGAACGGAGGTGTCGTCGAGCAGGAATAGGAACTCCATCGGCACAGCTAGCACAGTCGACGCGTCGCGATTGAGATAGCTGCCATCGCCAACTTTCTGCGTGATGACGCCCATGATCTCCAGCACCTTGAGGGCTTGCCGCAGAGAGGATCGCGCCACCTGAAAGTGCGCCGCAAGTTCTCGCTCCGGAGGCAGCTTTGTGCCGGGCGAGATGACGCCCTCGGAGAGCATCTGCTGGAAGCGCAGGATCAACAGGTGGGTGACGTCTTCTTTGTTGTTGAGTACGTCTTTGAAGGTGCTCAACCGTCCGACGCGCCGCTTATTCATTCCATCAGTCTGCCCTTCAGGGCTGTCAATGTCAAAGCGAGCCCTGCTCCTTAGGTCGCCAAAGGTAGTACCTTATGTTTTCAAAATGACCCAGATTGCGCCGAGGACAGAGGCGTCAGATGCTCCATATTCATCCGTAAAAGTAGGCTTAAGTGACGCTTGCGCAGAAAATATTTGACAGAAATAATTCTTTGGTACTACCTTTGTCCTTGCTTGAGAAGGCCGTTCTCGTCTGTCTCGACATAAAGGAGCATCATGACAACACGCAAGTGCCGTTCCATCATTACGCTGTGCCTGTTTGCCTTGATCTTCGGAGTGACCGTTCCCTTCGCCGCGGCGCAGGTCGAGCAGGGTCGCTTCGTAGGTCGGATCACAGACCCGGCTGACGCAGTGATTGTTGGAGCCTCAGTCAAGGTCACCAACCTCGGAACCAACATCACTCAGACTGCGGTGACCAATCGGAGCGGTGAGTTTGTCGTAACGCCCGTTGAAGCCGGCGTTTACTCGATCAGCGTGACGTCGCCTGGATTCCAGACCACTACGGCGACTTCGATTGAGATTCAGGTTGGACAGATTGCGCGCGAGGACCTGCAGTTGAAGGTGGGCGTATCGACGTCGGTGGTCGAGGTTACGACAGCCGCACCGTTGCTTACGGCGGACTCTGCCACGATCGGACAGGTGATCACCAATCGCCAGTTGACGGAACTGCCGCTGAACGGCCGTGGATTCTTCAAGCTTGCCGAATTGACTCCAGGTGCCGCGCTGCTCGCGCCGACCGGCAACTCGCTCGCAATTCGGCCAGAGGTGGTGGACGGCAATACGATCTCCGGTATCCGCGGCAGCGCCACATCCTTCCTGCTTGACGGAGTCGATGTGAGCGAACAGCACCAGGGCGGCACTTTCATCCAGACGTCGATTGATGCCTTGCAGGAATTCTCCGTGCAGCAGAGCCCCTACTCGGCCGAGTTCAATCGCGGCGGAGCCTTCTTCAACGCCACAATCAAGAGCGGCAAGAATCGCTTCCACGGCGGTGTCTTCGAGTTCATCCGCAACGACAAACTGGATGCCCGCAACTACTTTGCGGTTACGCGACAGATCCTGAAGCGCAACCAGTTCGGGGCAGACCTCGGCGGCCCTCTTTCCATCCCTCACCTCTACAACGGCAAGGATCGCTCGTTCTTCTTCGTCAACTACGAAGGCCAGCGTCTGCGGCAGGGGTTGATCTTCAACCCCATCGTGCCAAGCGTTGCGCAACGCAGTGGCAACTTCGGCTCTAAAGTTATTTATGACCCGCTGCTTACCTGCACGGTCACTGCCACGAATACTTGCGGCACCAGTTTGGCGATTGGATCTACTGTTCGCACGCCTTTTGCGAATAACACGATTCCGACGAACCGTATTTCAGCGCAAGCGACCGCGATCCAACCGTTCATCCCCCTACAGAACACCACGTCCGGAACGTTTAGCTCAGCGCCCTCGCAGGCGGTTGACTTCGATCAATACATTGTCCGGCTTGATCATCAGGTCAACCACGCCAACCGCCTCTTTGCCCGCTGGGTGTACGTGACCAATCGCGAGATCGATCCAAATGCTGCGCCGCTGCTCAAAACCGCTGCGCTCACGTCGATCGGTCAGGATATTGCCGTGGGTCTCATCACCACCTTCGGCTCAAATAAGGTGAACGAGGTACGTGGGCATTACCTTCCCAGCCATGTCCGTCTGAAAGCCTTCCTGCAGGGTACGGACTACAACTCGCAGTTCGGTGTAACGGGCTTCACGCCCCAGTTGCGGCCGAGCAGCGGAGGTTCCTTCCCGGACTACTCCTGGAGCGGCTACGGGTCGTTACAGGGTTCTACGTTTGACCAGCGACCAAAATCCCAGGATCGCAAGGCTTTTGAAGGGACTGAAAATTTCACCATCCTTGCCGGAAAGCAGTCGATTAAGTTCGGTTTGTTGATTCGGTACTATCAATGGCTTGGCTACGACAGCTCAACCTATGCCGGTCAGTTCTCGTTCAACGGCAATGCATCGGGCGATGCGTACTCAGACTTCCTGTTGGGCTACCCCTCTGCGGTCACTCGCTCGTACCCAGCAGATAACTTTGGTGGTCAGGCGACCTACAAGCAGTTCTTTGTGCAGGACGACATTCGCGTCAGCAGTAAGCTGACGTTGAACATGGGCTTGCGGTATGAGTATTCGCCGTGGCTGGGCGGCTACAAGGGCCAGATCGGCACCTTCGATCCAACCCAAAGCAAGCCCATCATCGTGTCCGGAAGCGGTACCATTCCGGATCTGACGGCGCAGTATGCTGCTCCTGCGGCTTATCAGTTCTTCGGTCAATACATCCAGACCAGCTCGCAGGCGGGCCTGCCCTCTAACATCACCTATACCGACAAGACGCAGTTTGGCCCGCGTATCGGCGTCTCCTACTCAGTCAATGGCAAGACCGTCATTCGCGGCGGGTTCGGTATGTTCTACGAGCCGGAAGGTACAAGCGGGCGAGTGAACCTGAGCGTTCTGCCCTATCGGCTTTCAGAGACCGTAAACCAAACGCAAAACGTCGTTCCCACGCGCACGCTGGCTAATTTCTTCCTCGGAACACAGTTGGGCTCTGCACTCGCGAACCCGACGCTAAGCCCGACGAAAACGCACCTGAACGTAGGCTATAACGAGCACTACAGCTTTGGCATTCAGCAACAACTGAGCAAGCATGACGTGCTGGAAATTGGATACGTCGGCAATCATGGCGTCCACCTCAATGGCACCAACGACTTCAACGATCCCACGCCTGCTACGGGCCCAATTCAGGCGCGCCGCCCGTACCAGCCGTTCGGCACCATCACGTTCAACACGCAGGACACGTCGACCAATTACAACTCGTTGCAGGCGAAGATCGATCACCGTCAGAGCCATGGTCTTTCCGGCTTGCTTTCGTATACCTACTCGAAGTTCATGCAGTTCAACCAGTCTCCGGCACTGGGCGGCAATACGGGTTACGAGTATGCCAACTCGCCTTACGACACACCGCACAATGTGGCGGGCAGCATGTCGTATGAACTGCCGGTTGGCCATGGCAGAAAGTTCCTGAACCAGAGCAACGGCCTGGTGAACTCGGTGATTGGTGGATGGCAGCTTCAAACCATCATCGTCGTGCGCAGCGGTGTTCCCTTTACACCGGTTATTGCGGGCGACCGTGCAAACACCGGCGTCGGTGGGCAGCGGCCGGTCTTGAACCCGTCGGGTGCCACTCCCGGGTTCACCCGCTCAGTATTGACATGGTTCGACAGATTCAAGTACACGCCTGCGGCCCAGAACAGCTACGGCAACGTGCGGGCGAACACGCTCCGTACTGACAAGTATCGTCAATACGATGCGTCGATCTTCAAGAACTTCGCCATGCCGGGTGAGACCAACTTGTCATTCCGCGCCGAGTTTTTCAACCTTACCAACACGACGAGCTTCGGAGCGCCAAACTCCACAGTCGACGTGACATCGGGTGGCCAGATCACCAGCACTTCCGTCCCCTCTCGCGACATTCAATTCGCGCTCAAATATAACTTCTAACAGCGATTTTGAAAGGAACACGATGCAGGATGTTGCAGGTTGGTTTCGGTCTACGTTTGTCGGCGGCTGCCTCTCGGTAGCCGCCGCCAGTGGGGCAATCGCGCAGGGGACTGTCCCTGAGATGATGCCAGGACCAAGCGGTGCGCCGGTCACCATTCAGGTTGACCTGAACAAGGTGGTCGGCCCCTACAAGCCGGTCTATAGCTGGTTCGGGTATGACGAAGCGAACTACACAACGATGCGGCACGGGACTGAGCTGCTGAAGGAACTGCATGACCTCAGCCCTGTGCCAGTGTATGTGCGC
This sequence comes from Rhodanobacteraceae bacterium, assembly GCA_025350865.1. Classification (GTDB taxonomy): domain Bacteria; phylum Acidobacteriota; class Terriglobia; order Terriglobales; family Acidobacteriaceae; genus Edaphobacter. The sequence goes on along the minus strand of JANXWZ010000036.1, from coordinate 4,799 downwards.
GCTCATCATCTGCTCACGTCAGGCAACGGTGTTGCTGAATTGAAATTCTCGTCGACCAACGTCTACACCGAAGACGCAAACGGCAAGCCGGTGTACGACTTCAAACTGTTGGACGGTATCTTTGACGCCTACAAGGCGGCGGGTGTGCGACCGATGGTCGAGCTGGGCTTTATGCCGAAGGACCTTGCCGCCGATGTTCCAAATCAAAAGGACCTTCCGTATCAGGTTCACTATCCCGGCCGAACGACCAGCGGCAAGTCGAACAACCCGCCGAAGGACTACGCCAAATGGGGTGAGTTATGCCGTGTCGTGACGGCGCATCTGGTCGAGCGTTATGGCAAGGACACCGTCTTGCAGTGGTACTTCGAGGTGTGGAACGAGCCGGATATCGATTATTGGCACTCCACGCCAGAAGACTACTGGAAGCTGTATGACTACGCCGTGGCGGGTGTTCGTGCGGCTCTGCCGACGGCCAAGGTTGGTGGGCCGGCAACGACCAGCCCGCGCAACCCCAAGGCGAACCTGTTCCTCAAGAATTTTCTGGAGCATGTGAACTCGGGCAAGAGCGCGGCCAATGGTAAGCCGCTCCCCATGGACTTTATCTCGTTCCACGCCAAGGGCAGCCCGACGATCAAAGAGGGCAAAGTAACGATGGGGATTCAGAATGAACTGAAGGATGCGGACGCCGGCTTTGCGCTGATTGCGAGCTACCCCAAGTTTAAGAATCTGCCCATCATCCTCTCCGAAGCGGACCCCGAAGGCTGCGCGGCTTGCAGCTCAAAGGTGAACCCGGCGAACAACTATCGCAATGGAACGCTGTACCCGGCGTACACGGCGGCGGCCTACAAAGGGCTGTTCGATCTACAGGATCGCCACGGCGTCAACCTGCTGTCGATGCTGAGCTGGTCATTCGAGTTTGAAGATAAGGACTACTTCGAGGGCTTCCGCTCGCTGGCCACGAATGGCGTGGACAAGCCGGTGCTGAACATCTTCCGTATGTTTGCGTTGATGTCCGGCAACCGCGTTGGTACGACCAGCACTGGTCAGGTTCCGCTGGACAGCATGGTTGCAAGCGGGGTTCGCGAGTCGTCGGACGTCGATGCGCTAGCTACGAAGGCCGACCGTGAAGCTGCAGTGCTGGTTTGGAATTACAACGACGTGGATGGCGCGGCACCTCCTGCTCCAGTCAGCGTCACGATTGGCGGCATTCCTTCCACTGTCCACCGTGTTCTGCTGGAGCATTACCGGCTCGACGACACGCACTCAAACGCATACACCGTGTGGCAGGGGATGGGTTCGCCGCAGCATCCGACCGCTAAGCAGTATGCTGAGTTGCAGGCGGCAGGACAACTGCAGATGCTTACGTCGCCGGCCTGGGTTGATGTGATGGACGGCCATGTAGTGGTTTCAACAAGCCTGCCGCGGCAGGGCAGCTCACTGCTCCACTTGAAATGGTAACGACGAGGAACACGTGAGCACAGCAACACAAATTGGTAATGATGGCGGGCGGCGCATGGGGCTCGACATGCGCTGGTACGCCATCGTGCTGGTCACGGTTGCGATTGCGATCAGCTACTTCGACCGGCAGACTCTGCCTGTCGCGATCACTGCGATCCAGCGCAACATACCGATTTCCAACCAGGAGTTCTCGTATCTGCAGACCGCATTCCTGCTTTCGTACGCGGCGTTGTACGCGCTCGGGGGCAGGCTGCTGGATCGGCTCGGAACGCGGCGCGGATTCATGATCATCATGCTGTGGTGGTCGCTGGCCTGCGCGATGCATGCGCTCGCTTCGAGCTTCGCCCTACTGCTTGCCGCCAGATTTCTGCTGGGCATGGGAGAAGGCGGAGCGTTCCCGGCGGCGGTACGTGTGGTGGCGGAATGGATTCCGCCGGCCGAGCGTTCCACTGCGGTCGGCATCATCAATGCGGGGACGGCCGTCGGGTCTGTGCTGGCGCCTCCGGTGATCGGGTACATCCTGCTGCGGTCGGGGTGGCACATGGTGTTCGTCGCTGCGGGTGGAGCGGGAATTATCTGGGTGGTGTGGTGGCTGCTCAGCTATCGGTCGAACCCCAATGTTCTCGCGCTGGATCTGGCCACGGCAAAAGCCCGCGTGCCGGAAGCTGTGTTCACATTCGCGCAGCTTGTATCGTTGCGCAGAGTACAAGTGCTGGTGTTCGCGAAGTTCATGAGCGACTCCGCCTGGTACTTCCTACTCTTCTGGCTGCCCAAGTACCTCTACGACGCACGCGGCTTCGACATCAAGCACGTCAGCTATTACGCCTGGATTCCGTATGCGGCATCGGGCGTGGGAAGCTTTCTCGGCGGCTGGTTTTCATCGCGGCTGCTTCGACAAGGAAAATCACTCGACGTGGCACGGAAGGTCGCGCTTGGATTGAGTGCGGTATTCATGCCGGTCGTGATGTTCGTGCCGCTGGTCCCGGTTGAACTTGCGATCGTATTGTTCAGCGTTGCGTTTTTCTTTCAGCAGTCATGGTCAGGTCTCATCATGACTATTCCCGCAGACATTTTCCCGCTCTCGGCAGTAGGAACTGTGTCTGGTCTGGTTGGTTTCGGCGGCGCCATTGGCGGCGCAATCTTTGGAGTGGTGGCTGGATACTTGCTGGGCCACGGCTTCACTTACAGCACGCTGTTCGTGCTGGTTGGAACATTTCACCTCGTCGGCTTCTTTGCCATCTTTCTGTTCGCTGGCAAGATTCAACCCCTACCCATCGATTCCCTCACACACATAGAGGCCACCGCATGAAGATCACTGAAGTCCGGACCCGCGTCGTTCAATGGGAAGGCGAAACCGTCCCGCTGCCGCCACACTTCTGCACCAATCCGATGGACCTGGTTAATTTTGGCGAAGCGTCCATGGGAAACTTCGCGTTTCATGGCTGGGTGCTGGTTGAGATTTTTACCGATACCGGTCTCGTTGGACTGGGCAACGCCGCGCTGTCTCCGCTGGTGACCAAGACGCTTATCGATACGTATCTGACTCCGTTACTTATCGGCGCAGACCCGTGGGACACTGAGTTCCTGTGGCAGCAGATGTATCGTCGCACCATGGCCTTCGGTCGCAAGGGCGTCGCGATGACTGCCATTTCCGCAGTGGACATCGCCTTGTGGGACCTCCTCGGTAAGGACGCGAAACAGCCCGTGTATCGTCTGCTCGGCGGGCGCACCAAGGATAAGATTCCCGTCTATGCAAGCCGTCTTTACTCGATGCCACTGGATGAATTGCGCGTCGAAGCGCAGAAGTACAAGGACGAGGGCTATCAGGCGATGAAGCTGCGCTTCGGCTGGGGTCCGCTTGATGGAGCCGCCGGCATGCAGAAGAATCTTGCACTTGTCCGCACGGTGCGCGAGGTGATTGGCCAGGACATCGACCTGATGACCGACGCCTACATGGGCTGGACGCTGGACTATGCGAAGCGCATGCTGCCGCTGTTGGAGCCGTTCCATCTGCGCTGGCTGGAAGAGGCCGTGATCCCAGACGATACGCGCGGTTATGCAACGCTCAAGAGCTACGGTCGCGTGCCCATCGCGGGAGGAGAACACGAGTTCACCATCTTTGGGTTCCGCGAACTGCTTGAGGCCGATGCGCTCGACTACATCCAGTTCGATACGAACCGCGTCGGCGGCATCTCGCAGGCACGTAAAATCTGTGCGCTCGCGGAGTCGTTCCAGGTCCCGGTCGTGCCGCACGCCGGACAGATGCACAACTATCACGTGTCTATGTCGAGTCTGAATTGCCCGATCTCCGAGTTCTTTCCAAAGGTCGATGTCGAGGTGGGGAACGAATTGTTCTGGTACATCTTCGATGGCGAACCGACTCCGACGAACGGCTACATCAATCTGGATGACACTCTTCCCGGGCTCGGTCTTACCGTAAACGAAGATTCATTGAAACGCTTCACGATCATTGGCTAAACCGCATCAACTGGTGGAGAGAAATCGAATGAGCAAATCCTCTGTAGCACTTCTAGGCCTCGGAACGATGGGCAGCGGCATGGCCACAAATCTGTTGAAGGCCGGGTTTCCGTTGACGGTGTACAACCGCACGGCAGCGAAGGCAGAGCCGCTCGCCGCGCTGGGAGCGGCTGTCGCAGCGACTCCCGCAGACGCCGCGCGCGATGCTGACATCATCATTGCAATGCTGGCCGATGATCCTGCGTCGCGCGAGGCATGGCTTGGGAGCGACGGCGCACTGGCTGCATCGAAACCGGGTGCAATTCTGATCGACTCAAGCACGGTGAGCCCGGCGTGGATTGCGGAGCTTGGTGCTGCTGCTGCGGCGCATGGCGTGGAGCTGCTCGATGCTCCGGTCACCGGGAGCCGGACGCAAGCCGCAGCCGGACAACTCAACTTCCTCGTGGGTGGCTCAGAGGCGGTACTCGCGGCTGCGACTCCGGTGCTGCAAGCGATGGCAAAAGAAATTATCCACCTTGGTCCGCTCGGCTCCGGTGCCAAGCTAAAACTAATCAATAACTTCATCTGCGGTGTGCAGGTAGCCTCGCTTGCCGAGGGTCTTACCTGGATCGAGCGTAGCGGCCTGGACCGGGATAAGGCTCTCGGTGTGTTGAAAGGAGGCGCCCCCGGAAGCCCGCTGCTGGGGGCGATTTCGGCGCGCATGACGAGCCAGGACTATACCGTCAACTTCCTGCTGAAGCTGATGTGCAAAGACCTTCTCTACGCGCAGAACGCAGCAGCTGAAACGGGCGTCGACCTGACCACCGCCGCTAACGCCCGAGCGCTCTTTGAACAGGCCATACAGCAGGGTCATGCCGAACAGG
>JANXWZ010000243.1 GCA_025350865.1 Rhodanobacteraceae bacterium | reverse complement strand
CAAGATTGCCAAGGCGACGGACGGGACTTCGCAGTTTGGGCTGTTTTCGCTGGTGTTTCTGCTGGTGCTGCGCGAGGGCGTGGAGACGGTGCTGATCCTGTCGGCGGTGTCGCTGAATTCGACTGAGCTGCTGAGCTTTACGGGGACGGCGCTGGGAGTGGCGGTGTCGGTGGTGTTCGGCGTGATGTTTGTGCGGGGCAGCCTGAAGATTAACCTGCAACGGTTCTTCAAGGTGACGTCGGTGATTCTGTATTTCGTCACGTTCCAACTGCTGGTGAGCGGGCTGCACGAGCTCTCGGAGAATGGCGTGCTTCCCTCGTCGACGGCGGAGATGCAGTACATCGGGCCAATCGTGCGGAACGATCTGTTCTTCTTCGTGACGATGCTTGCGCTGGCGGCGTTGATGATCCTTATGGAGCAAAGGCGGCGGGTTCCGGCGGCGATTGCGGCCGATGCGACCCCGGCTGAGAGGCGCACGCTGCAGTGGAGTGCGCGGCGCGAAAAGACCTGGACGACAGCGGTGATTTCGGCGAGCTTCCTGTTTATTTTTCTGTCGACGGCGGAGTTTATCTACGCCAAGAGCACGACGGCGCTTAGTGCGACGAACCCGGTGACGCTGGTGGGCGAGCAGGTTACCGTGCCGGTGGCGGAGATTACGGCGGATACGGGCGAATCGAAGCTGCACCGGTATGGCGTGCATGTGGATGACGGCGCGGGGCACTCGCCGGAGGTGCGGTTTCTGTTGTTCAGAAAGCCGGACGGGAATATTGTCTCAGTGGCGGATGCTTGTACGATCTGCGGGCCGGTGGGGTTCTACGTGGGGGCGCAGGGGATCGTGTGCAAGATGTGCGCCAGTCCGCTAAACGCGGCGTCGATGGGCCAGGTGGGCGGATGCAATCCGATTCCGCTGAAGTCGAGCGTGGTGAACGGGCAGGTGGTGATCGCGGCTACGGACTTGAAGGCGGTTGCGCCGCGGTTTGTGCGCTGATGTTTCCGCGGCTGGTGTGGGAGAGCTTCGCGCGGCAGCGGCGGCGGAAGATTCTGGCGGGGATCGCGATTCTGCTGGGCACGACCGCGGTGACTGCGATGCTCGCACTGGCGACTACGATTGGGGACCGGATACACCGCGAGCTGGCGGTGTATGGCGCGAATATTGTGGTCACGCCGAAGGCCGCCGCGCTGGAGGTGAAGGTAGGTGGGGTGGATGTGAAGCCGGCTACGGGTGGGGAATTTCTCAAGGAGTCGGATTTAGAGAAGCTGAAGGGGATTTTCTGGGCTAACAATATTACGGGGGTTAGCCCTGAGTTTGGCCTTTCTGGACACATGTTCCACGATGATGCTCACCAGAAAATCAAAGCAGTGTGGGTTCCTTCCCATAATTCAACCGGCATGCCACCTTCCACACCGGTCAAACTTGTCGCTTACTGGTTCGATCATCCTTTTGGAGCACTGAGAACGGGCGCGCCAGCCCTCCACCCGTGGTGGAAAATTCAGGGACGCTGGCCAGCTGAAAGTGCTGCGTCCGTTACAGCGAATTCCTTTACCGAGGAGGTCGTTGTCGGATCAGGACTCGCCCGCAGATTTGACATTCGCATCGGCGACACCATTCAGCTACGCATTGAACATGAAGGAAAGGTAGTTGGAATCGTGGCATCAGGCGATGAGACAGACGAGAACATTCTGTATGCCCTGGATGCACCGATCAGTTCCCAAGCGCTTTCGATCATAAACGTGCTTGCTCCAATGGGGTGGAATCCGGAAATCTCCCGCATCGAAATCTCCGCTCGTACCAAGCCGGAGGATTCATTTGCGCGAGAGAATCCCGACACGATGTCTCCGGCGAAGCGGGATGTCTGGTATTGCAGGCCGTATGCGAACTCGATTGCCTATCAGATTCGTGAGGCGATTCCGGGGGCGGATGCCACGCAGGTTCGGCGCGTGGAGCAGAGCGAGGGGACGGTGCTGGAGCGGATCAGCGGGTTGATGTGGCTGATCAGCGGGGCGGCGCTGCTGGCGGCGGGGTTTGCTGTCTCAGCTGCGATGGCGACTGCGGTGCTGGAACGGCGCGGCGAGATTGGGTTGATGCGGTCGCTGGGCGCGAGCAGGGGGGCGATTGCGACGCTGTTCTATGCCGAGAGCGGGTTGCTGGCGGCGGTGACGGGGACGGTGGGGTATTTTGCGGGGTCCGGGCTGGCCTGGTGGCTGGGGGCGAGGAT
>JANXWZ010000223.1 GCA_025350865.1 Rhodanobacteraceae bacterium | reverse complement strand
CGGGGTATTTCATCGAGGATGGAGGAGGTTGCTGGGCTGGACCTTTTTTCTTCGAGCTTAATCTGCTCCCAGTTGCGGAGAACGGTTGCGGAGTCGGTTGCGATCGTGTCCGCGAAGATGTGTGGATGGCGACGGATGAGTTTAGCGTTCAGGTTTTCGGCTACGCCGGTGAGGTCGAAATATCCAGCCTCGGAGGCCATTTGAGCGTAGAAAAGGACTTGCAACAGTAGATCTCCGAGCTCATCCTTAAGGTCTGGCCAGGCGCGGCGCTCGATTGCGTCGAAGACCTCGTAGGTTTCTTCGAGGGTGTGGCGCTTGATGGAGTCGAAGGTCTGCTCGCGGTCCCAGGGGCAGCCGTTAGGGGCGCGGAGACGGGCCATGATGGCGATGGATTCGGAGAGGGCAGCTGTGCAGGTTGGTTCGGACATGGGTTTAGATTAGCTGAGAGACAATGTATGCTGGGCTGGTGAGCGAGCAGACGACACCTTCGAACAAGACTCGCACTGGCTGGAAACTGCTGCTGGTGCTGCCGTATCTTGGGCTTTGTTTTCCGCAGGTTTACGCGCGGGCTACGCCGGAGCTGTTCGGGTTTCCGTTCTTTTACTGGTATCAGTTTGCCTGGGTGATTTTGACGGCGGGGATGCTGGGGCTGGTTTACAAGAAGGTGAAGTATTAGAGCTATAAGCGAGTTCCGGGTGCTGAATGTACCTTCGATTTACGACGCTGAAGATTGACGAAGACTCAAAGAAACCGCAAGGAGTTTTCACGTGCGCATACAGGCTTCTCGATTCCGGAGACCTGACTGCGGCTGAATGGAAACATCTCAGGGAGATACTGGACTGGTATAAAGCCCACCTCCCTATCCCACCGAAGAAGTTCGCGGCATCACGCGCAATCTTTTGGTTCAGAAGTCGTGCCGAAGAGAACATCGCCCGAATGTGGGAACTTGTGGCGATCCTGCGTGATCATGATATCGCGGTTACCGTTCAAAAGTGCCGCCGTTTAGCGAATATCTCTTACCGTGACGACCTTCAGGTCGCAGCCTACCCTTCACCAAATGATGCGAAAGTGTCGGTGCAATAAGTGTAGTCAGCCAAGGTCCGGGCTATGTGGCAGGTCAGTCTGAACCATGACTGGGGAGCGGCAAGACCTGGGATTAGCGTGGGGCTTCAGCCCCACGACCACAGGCGTAGAAATAAATGGGCTTTAGCCCCGGGCCGTTGTACTCTGGCTTCCATGCCGCTCGCCCCGCAGGAGATTCGTACCTACTTCATCACGACGGCGACGGCTTCTCGCAGAAGGCTCTTTCAAGTGGAGAGCAATGCTCTTCTCCTCCTCGATCATCTCCAAGAACAGCGGAGCAAGAAGCGCATGGAGATTCATGCTTTCGTCGTTATGCCGGAACACGTTCATCTGCTGCTTACTCCGTCAGCCGATGTGTCCCTCGAAAAGGCGATGCAGTACATCAAAGGCGGCTTCTCCTTTCGCTTGAAGAGCAAAATGGACGTTTGGGAGCGGAGCTACGACAGCCGGCGCATTTTGGACGCGGACGGATTTACGGGCCGCGTGCGGTATATCCATCAGAATCCGGTTGAGGAGTATCTTGTGAGCGAGGCGGGGATGTTTCCGTATTCGTCGATGGGTCGGAACGAGATGGTTGATCCAATACCTCGGCATTTTGCAGGTTGATGAGAGGACCCGGGGCTAAAGCCCCTTGGTCGGCGGCGAAGGTTCGTGGGGCTGAAGCCCCACGCTAATCCCAAAGGGCCACATCGCGAAAGCCCCACGCTAATCCCGAATGCCCGCCCAGCGAATCCAATTGCGCCGACCCGATATCATAAGGTTTGGGCCTCTATGGATCTGCTGGCGAAAATTCGGACTTTGCCTACCTCGGCTGGATGTTATCTGTACAAGAACGCCGAGGGTGAGGTGATCTACGTCGGCAAGGCGAAGAACCTGCGGGCGCGGGTGCGGTCGTACTTTTTGGAAGCCAGCCAGATGAACCGGAAGACCGGCTCGCTGATGCGCGAGGCGGTCGATCTGGAGTACATCACCGTTGCGAATGAGCGCGAGGCTCTGGCGCTTGAGAACAACCTGATCAAGCAGCGCAAACCGCGCTTCAACATCCTGCTGCGCGACGATAAGACCTACCCCTACATCAAGCTGACGATGGGCGACCGTCATCCGAAGGTGTTTGTGACTCGGCGTCTGCGCAAGGATGGCGGGGCTTACTTTGGGCCGTATTTTCCGGGCAACCTGGCGCACCGGCTGGTGCATTTCATCCATCGGCACTTCAAGGTGCCGTCGTGCAAGGTGGATCTCACGCGGTTCCACACGCATCCGTGCCTGGAATTTCACATTCATCGCTGCCTGGGGCCGTGCGTACAAGGCTTGACTACTGACGCCGCTTACGCCGACGCGGTTCGTCGGGTGCGCTGGTTCTTGGACGGCCGCCATCGCGATTTGGCGGACGAACTTCGGGCGCGCATGGAAACCGCGAGCGCGGAGATGCGTTACG
>JANXWZ010000213.1 GCA_025350865.1 Rhodanobacteraceae bacterium | reverse complement strand
CCCAACTGCCCGCCCGTATACGACCAGGGTGACCTCGGCAGCTGCACCGCCAACGGCGTCGGAGCCGCCGTCCAGTTCGCCCAGATGAAGCTCGGGAAAAAAGCTTTCATCCCATCCCGCCTCTTCATTTATTACAGCGAGCGCGTCATCGAAGGCACGGCCTCCTCCGATTCCGGAGCCCAGGTCCGCGACGGCATCAAGGCCGTCGCCACCATCGGCGCACCACCTGAGACTGACTGGCCTTACGTCACCACCCAGTTCGCCGTGCAGCCGCCACCCACCGCCTACTCCGACGCCAAGCTGGATCTCGTCTCTACCTACGCCAAGGTCCCGCAGACGCTTACCCAGCTACAGGGCTGCCTGGCAGAAGGATTCCCGATCGTCTTCGGCTTCACCGTCTACGCCTCGTTCGAGTCAGCCAGCGTTGCGAAGACTGGCGTCGTTCCCATGCCGAATCCCACCGGCGAGTCCGTCCTGGGCGGACACTGCATGCTCATCGTCGGTTACGACAACAAGAAGCGCGTCTTCATCGTGCGCAACTCGTGGAATACCACCTGGGGGATGAAGGGCTATTGCACCATGCCCTATGAGTACCTAACCAACACGCAGCTCGCGACCGACTTCTGGACGATCCGCGCCGTGAACGAGTAACGCAAACCAAGCATCGCAGCGGGAAGGGGCGCGGCGGTATGATGGGACCACCATGACCGCCCCCGACATCTTCTCGCAAGCCTCCGCCGCAGCCGCATACATCGGCACGCAGACCCCGCTCGTCCCCCGAGTCGGCATTATTCTTGGTTCCGGCCTTGGTGCCTTTGGCACGCAGGTGGTGGACGCCACCACGATCCCCTACTCGGCCATCCCCAACTTCCCGCAATCCACCGTCGAAGGCCACTCCGGCAATCTCATTCTTGGCACGATCGCCGGTGTGCCGGTGGCAGTGATGCAGGGCCGCGTCCACGCCTACGAGGGCTACGCGATGAACCAGGTCACCTTCCCGACCCGCGTCCTCGCTCTCCTTGGCTGCAACACGCTGATCGTCACCAACGCCGCCGGCGGCATCGACCCCGCCTACCGGCCCGGCACTCTTGTGGCGATTTCAGACCACATCAACCTGACAGGCACCAACGCCGCACTCGGCCCCAACGAGCCGCGCTTCGCCCGCACCCCGACCTCCGGGCTGCGCTTCTTCGATATGTCCACCGCCTACTCGGCCGACCTTCGCGCGGCAGCCCACAAGGCCGCCGAATCCCTCGGCTTCAGCCTCCCCGAAGGCGTCTACCTCGCTGTCCTCGGCCCCTCGTTCGAGACCCCCGCCGAGATCCGCGCCTTTGCCACGCTTGGTGCCACACTCGTCGGCATGTCCACCGTCCATGAGGTCATCGTCGCTCGCCACATGGGACTGGAAGTTCTGGGCCTCTCGCTGGTTACCAACTCCGCCGCCGGGGTCTCCGCTGAAATCATCAACCACGAAGAAGTGATGGAGATTGGCCGCCAGGTGGAGTCCCGCTTTACCGCTCTGATCACCGCGATCCTCCCAAACCTCTAACCTTGTTTGTCATTCCGCGGCGCAGCGGAGGAATCTGCTTTTGCACCCATCACCCGCCACCAAACCCGTAGTCCTCGCCATAGCCGGCTGTTCCGGCTCCGGCAAAACAACCCTCGCCGCCGAGCTCGCCACCCAACTCAACGCCACGCTCTTCCCCCTCGACCTCTACTACCGCGACCTCTCGCAGTTCCCGCTCGACACCCGCCACAAGCTCAACTTCGACCACCCCGACTCGCTCGAGTCCGAGCTCATCATCGACCACGTCCGCAAACTCGCCGACGGCGAACCCATCCAGCGCCCCATCTACGACTTCACAACCCACTCGCGCACGGACCGCTTCGACACCGTCACCCCCAACAGCGTCGTGATCGTCGAAGGCATCCTCGCCCTCCACTACCCCGAGCTGCTCCCGCTCTACACCATGTCGATCTACGTCGAAGCACCGCACGAGGTCTGCCTGCTCCGCCGCATCGCCCGCGACATGCGCGAGCGTGGCCGCACCGAAGAGAGTGTACGCGAGCAGTTCTGGGCTACGGCTCACCCCATGGCAGTCGAGTACGTGCTGCCGTCAGCGGCTCGCGCCGCCGTCACCGTAAATGGCACCGAGTCCATCGACTGGTCGATCGAACACATCCTCAGCACCCTCCACCGTCGCCGCCTGCTGCCCGGCAACTGACATTGCTCCTAACCCGTTGTAAAGCTCTACCATCATCGACCGGGAATTCCGGGCCAACTGGAATCGATCCTGACCCGCAACAGTCTCCTCGCCGAATCGCACCTTCGCCGTTAGGCCACGTAACCCCAGCAGTCCCAACAGGTGCGGGCCGAAGTCTGCGTCGCCCACAAAACAGACATGCTCGCCCACGGTCGCTCGCGGGTTCAGCTTCGTAAATTCATATGCAATCGCAGCCACCTTCACGGGCACACGGTCATGCACCACCGAGTTGTAGAGGCCTCGCCTGAACTCCAGAATCTCGTTCCCATCCGTGGTCGTTCCCTCCGGAAAAAACACCACCGGCAGGCCGCTGCGGTAGGCGTTCGCCATCATCGCGTTCACATCGGCGTGCGTCTGCGTTTGGCCGCCCTTCACGTCGCGCCGCTGCACGTAGATCGTGCCCGCCTGCGCGGTAATCCAGCCGATCACCGGCCAGCTTCGCACCTCGGTCTTCGACACCATGATGAACGGCCGAGCCGCCGAATACAGCAGCACATCCAGGTAGCTGAGGTGGTTTGAAACCACCGCCAACATCCCATCACCCGCATCCGGCAGAGGCCCTTCCATTTGGCATTCAATCCCCAGCGCCCACACGAGTCTTCGACACCAGTGATGCCCCCACACTGCTCCGTCTGGCCCCGGCGTCATCAGGCCTAGCCACAGGCGCACCTGACCGTCGACCACCGCGGCCAACAGCAGCGGAATCACAAGGAACGTCCTCAGCATCGCCCGCAAGATTCTCACGGTGGTCAGCAACCCTCAAGAAACCGTGCCGCCACTCGAGGATGCAGCGTCTGCAGGTCGAGCAGCGTTAGAAAGTCGATCGTTTTGAACTCCCAGTCGATCGCCGGCTCGGAGCAAATCTTCGCCCCGATCGTCAGGTAAGCACGCAGCAGCTTCGGTGGGTCGACCTTCTTCGTCTCGGCTTCCAGCGCATGCGCCATTCGGTAGCGTTCCGTCGGAACTGTCATCAACGAAGGCTCCACCAAATAGTTCTTCAGCGACTTGTACACCGTATGGCCCGCCGCGTTATCAAGCGACGGCAGCGAGCAACACCCGATCATGTATCGTCCGCCGTTGCCGATCACGTACCGCGCAATCCCCTTCCACAGCAGGTTCAGCACCTCGGTCGAGCGATGGTCGCGGTGGATGCAGGCTCGCCCCAGTTCGACGATCTGCGAACGCAGGCTTTCGAACGGCGAAAAGTCAAACTCCTGTTCCCCGTAATATCCGAAATTCTTCTTGGCGATGTCGCCCATCTGCAGCCGGTATGTCCCCACCACTGCACCGGTGTCGCGATGCTCCACGATCAGGTGATCGCATACTGCGTCATAGCGATCGATGTCATACCCATCCTCGTACGCCGATTCCAAGCCTTCGTTCAGTTCCAGGTTGAATACCAAGAACCGCAGCCGAAATGCCGCCGTCCGCTCCTGCTTTGTCTCAGCAAGCCGCACCACATACGGCCCACCCTCTAGCCAGACATTGCGTTTGGTTGGAAACTGACAAACGTCTGCCCGCACTTCGAGCAACACCTCAACGGATGCACCAATTCCACCGGCAGCAGGCATCGATTCACTCCACACTTAGGCTTGGTTACAAGCTGAGTATGTTGTCGTTTCGATAACGAGCCGTCTCTAGACGGTGAACATTTGTTGAATCATTTTTAGTGCAATGATGCCGACAATTCCCGCACATCTTCGCTCGCCGCCTGCACTGCTGGTGGTGCAAGCGCGAGCATCGCCTCACGCGCCTCAGCCGCCGCCTGCTTCCGGTCGATATCTTCACCCGAGAACCGGATCGGTGCGTCGGCAATCCGCACATGCCCATGTACTCCGGACAAACTCACCATCTTGAAGATATGCTTCAGCATTGACGCATCCACCCCCCAAAATGCGACATCATCAGTCACCGTGATTCCAGGGCCGTTGTCCTTTTCCAGCGTGTACGAGATGAACGCCACCGTAATCGGTTGCTGCGCCTCCAGCGACTTGGCCAGCAGCCCAGTCTTGAACTCGAGCACCTGCTGCCCATTGCTGGTCGTACCCTCCGGGAAGAACACTACGGGAATCCCCGCCTTTGCCGCCGCATGCATCCCCTTCACCGCCCGCTCCGCCGAGCCACCCGCCCCGCGATCAACAAACACCGTCCCGACCATCGTCGTAATCCACCCGATCAGGGGCCAGTTCTCCATCTCACCCTTGGCGCAATACACCACCGGATTCATCGCCGCATACGCCAGAATATCCAGATAGCCGGTATGGTTCGAGATCAGAACTCCACGCTTGGGAAAGTGCCCTTCCACCGTGAATTCGATCTTGAACGTCCGCTGTAGCGCACGGCAGAACGCACTGAGCATCTCAGCCCGTTCGCATCGAGTCTTAGGCCTCTTCCACGCCAGTAGCACCGCAAATCCCACAAAATACGCCGCTGCCAGAGCACTCCGAACCACAGACCGAATCACCGCCACCCGCGATACCCCCTCATTCCCGAACCTGCGTGAATATTTCGGACAGCGTCTTCCCGACCGCCAGACAACACTATTCTTACATCTGTGGCCCTCGTCGAAGCATCCAAACCCGAAGTGACCTCCCCACCTATCGCGGCGGAAAGTAAGATCGCCCCAACAAAGCCACGCCGCGGCTTGTTTCAAACGAGGGTGATTGCTCCGCTCATCCATCTCCTGCGGGTCGGTGCGACGCCCCGCCAGCTTGCCTGGTCGCTCGCCGTAGGTGTTGCCATCGGCATCAACCCAATCATTGGTTCGACGACACTGCTTTGCCTTGCGGTTGCCTTTTGCTTTCGGCTCAACCTGGTCGCGTCGCAGATCGCCAACCACCTCAGCTTTCCGATCCAGCTTGCGCTGCTGGCCGCGTGGCTGCGGGCAGGTCAAATCCTCTTCCGCACAGGGCCACCACCACTCGAACCGAACGACCTGATCCACCTGATGCGCCAGCATCCCTGGTCGACCGCCCAAATGCTCTGGACCTGGCAGTGGCACGGTCTCGTGGTTTGGCTACTGGTCGCAACCATCCTCACCCCGCTGCTCGCCGCCGCGCTACACCCGATCCTGCGACGCCTGTTGCTGAAGCTGCACCAACACCCCGCCTGACTCCCGCACGGTTACATGCCGGGAGGCGTCGTCGTCGTCCGTGCGCCGTTCCGATACTGCGGTACCGGATCGCCGCTGCGCACCCAGGCCGTATAAATAATGTCCCGCAGCTCCGTAGCGCCAGCCGCCAGGCGCTCATCCACAAAAGCCCTGGACTCCACCGACCCCGCACCTTTGAAGCCACCGGCCTTCTCAAACTCGTATGTCTGGTCCACCAATGATTCCGAGTGGCGCAGATATTTCACATAATCTTCAAAAACATCGGCCAGCACCACCGGCTGCTTCGCAATCAACGGAGCAATATCTTTCGCCGGGTTCACATTGGCGGTAACAAAGTCAGACTCGAATTGCGCATGAATCCTGTGTTCCGTCGTATAGCCTTTGGGGTTCTCGCCCGTCCAGCCGTTGTACTGGATGGTGGCATGCAGGGGCTGCGAGCCATCCGCCACGAAGTGCCCCATAATCCCGCACAAGAACACGATCTCAGCCTCCACCGGCTTCACATCTTTGTGCGCCGCCACCAGCCCTCGATACTCGCGCATCGCCGCCTTGATCCGCTCGTAGTACTCATCCGTCACATACGGCTGCAGCCCAACCTTTTCCGGCGTCAGCGGAATCTCCACATGCGATTTTTGCGCGAAAGCCAAAGCCCTTACAAAGTCGTATCGGCGCCGCGGCAGAGGCACGCCAATCATGTCCGCCCACTCCATATCCATAAAGTGCTCCGGCGACCCCGCCTGGCTCAACTCCGGCTCCAGCTGCCCCTTCCAGCGATCCGGCTCCGGCCCGTAATACTCCATCGCATCCAGCGCGGATTGCGACCGCAGAAACTCCGGCACATCGCTGGGCAGCGCAGCCGCCGCCAGCCGGTTGATCATCTTGTGCCCATCACTGCCCCACGCAACGCTCCGCTCGACCAGGACCATCGGCACCAACGCCACCGCAACCACCACCCGCACTACTCCCTGTATCCGCATACCGACAGTATATCCACCCCCTGGGGGTGCCCCATCTCAATCGCAGCCTCACCGCAATTGAGGTGGGGTGCGACATCCTCGCATCCCTAAACCAACACTTCCACCGCCCCCACAGCCACCGTCCCAAACACTCGCCGATACCGCTCCACCAACTCCGCCGGCCCCATCGACTTGCGCGGATTGTCGCTCAGCTTTACCGTCGGTATCCCCTCCACGCTGGTCAGCTTGCAAACCAGACTCAGCGGCCCCAGCGTATCCTCGCCGCGCGGATGGCAGCCGCGGAAATCGTTCGTCAGCAGAGTCCCCCAGCCTGCGCTGAACCGGATCCGGTCCGCGAAGTAAAGGTGCAGCCGGACGATCTCCTCCACATCCAGCCCATCGCTCGCAATCAAACGCTTTCTGCGCGGGTCTCGACCTCCCGCCGCAACCCAGGCAATGTACTCATCGCCCGCAATCACCGGGTCTTTCGAATCGATGCGCTGCCCCGTCCAGTCCGCCACCCACTCCGGTGCGCCCTCCAGAAACTGCGTCGTCCCAAACGTATCCGGCAGCATGATCTTCAGCGCCCCGCCGTAGCTCTGCTGCCAAAGCTCCAGCACCTTGTATTGCGATTCGCGAAGCTCCTCATCGCTCCCCCGAGAGGCAAGCGCCGCCATCGCCATCGGCAGCTCATGCGCATTCGTCCCGATCGCTTCCAAGTCGTGTTTATAAGCCAGCGCCGTGTTCGATGTCCCGGTAAACTTCGACTCCCCCAGCGAAATCTGCATCGCCTGCACGCAGTACTCCTGCCACAGAAAGCTGTGCCGCCGCCGCGTCCCGAAGTCTGAAATCTGCAACCGCTCCAACCCCGGCTCGGTCAACATCTTGATCTTGTCCCAGAGCCGCGTCTTGGCCCGCGCATACAGCACATCCAGCTCCAGCTCCGTCAACTCCGCCAGCGCCGTCCGAGTCTTCAGCTCGGATACGATCGCCAGCGCGTAGACCTCCCACATCGTCACATCGGCCCACTTGCCGCTGAACCGCAGCACCAGCTGCCCGTCGTGTTCCGATACCTCATACTCACTCAGCTTGAAGTCGTTCTCCAGCCACTCCAGAAACTCCGGCGAGAAGATCGTTCGAGTCCCATAAAACGTATTTCCGGCTAGCCAAACCAGCTCGCTGCGCCGAAACCTGAGCTGCCGCACATGCTCCATCTGTTCAATCAGCGCCGGTGCACCCACGCGCTCCGCCAGCCGCATCTTCACGGTGCGATTGGTCACCTCGCTGGTCACGTGGACTTGCGGAAAGTTTTTCCAGATGAACTGCAGCATCAGCAGCTTGTAAAAGTCGGTATCGAGCAGCGACCGCACAATGGGGTCGAGCTTCCAGTTATGGTTATGCGCCCTCTCGGCGAAATTGACATTCATGCAACAAGCCTAAAACACGCGAAGCGTCCGAAACCCCACGAAGTGGTCGCAGCCCGCGAATAGGGCACTCGTGCCAAAAATAAATGGTCAAGCACCCTTGACATGACAAGGATACTTGTCGTAAGGTTAGCTTGTCATTCAGTAAAGGAGACCAATCATGATTCATCTCTGCAAACGTCGCAATAACAACGGCGCAATGATCGCTATCTATTGCTCCATGCCGTGGCTCTTCCTCTCCAAATCCAGTGCACGGCCCGGACAGCCCTGGACTTTGGGAGCAGTGATCGCACTTTGCCTCGTCCTGGCCTTCGCCCTCGCGGCATACTTCGTCTGCAGCAAGCGGCGCACTGCCGCATAAATTCCCCGAAAGGAAACCACCATGTATTGCCAACCCAAAAGTCCTGCAGTCCGCCGTTATAACCGTCGTATGCTTTTCTCCTCATGCGCTTACGTTGTTACCCTGCTACCCGCTGTCTACGCCGTGAATCATAGCCATCCGTCGCAGCTTGTCGCGATCATTCTGACTATCTTCCCCGCTCTGGCCACCGCCGCGACAGTCGCTGTGGTGGGACTTTACCTCAAGGAGGAAACGGACGAATTTCAACGCGAACTGCTGGTGCAGGGGCTACTTTGGGCTACAGCTCTGACCCTTGTCACCGCCTCAACATGGGGACTGCTGGAGATGCTGTCGAAGGTTACCCCGCTGCCCGCCTTCTATCTATACGTCGTCTACTGGTTCTTCTTCGGGTTAGCGAACGTTCCGCTGCGCATGCGCTACAGGATGGGTCGCGATGAATAACCGACTCCGCCTTCTTCGCGCCGAACGCAACTGGTCGCAGCAGCACCTGGCCGATCAACTTGAGGTCTCGCGCCAGTCCATCAACGCCATTGAGACCGGCAAATATGATCCGTCGTTGCCGCTCGCCTTCCGCATCGCCCGCCTCTTTGCCCTGCCAATCGAGTCCATCTTCACCGACTCCTGAGCCAGTCCCATGACAATCGTCACCCCACTTCGCTGACTCCACACACATGCTTTTCGCCGCCCACTCCCGCATTGTTGAGGAGTGGCGCCCCAACACGCTTCCGAACCAAGGAGATTCCACATGCGCAACCTGCTCACTAACCTCTTCTCGCTCGCCCTCACACTCGGCGGCGTCTTGCTACTGATCACCACGCCGTCCCACTCGCAAACGAAAGCTTTCACTCCGACCCGCTTTACGGTGGTGACGGAAGGCCCCGCTGACGCTCCTGCCGTGTTGCTTCTTCCGGGCCTCCCCAGCGGCCGCGAGGTATTCGACGCGGAGGCAAAAATCCTCGCCCCGAAATATCGCCTCTATCGTCTGCAGATCAACGGCTTCGCCGGACAGGCTGCCGGTACCAACGCCAGCGGACCTTTCCTCGCGCCGGTCGTCGCCGAGCTTCACCAATACCTCACCGCAAACCACCTGCATCCCGCGGTCATCGGCCACTCCCTGGGCGGCTTGCTCGGGCTGATGCTCGCGCAGGCTAACCCGGAGGACCTGCAGAAACTGATGATCGTCGACACGCTCCCTTTCTACGCGTTGGTCTTCGACGCACACGCGACCGTCGCTGCCGTAACCCCGCAGGCTGAGGCCATGCGCACCCAGATGATGAGCATCTCCGACGAGGCTTACGCCGCGCAGGCTGCGCAAACTGCGACCTACCTGGTCAACGACCCTGCAGCCCAGAAGCTTGTCGCTGCCAACTCCCGCAACTCCGACCGCGCCGTCATGACCAACGCCATGTTTGAGGACCTGGTCACCGATCTCCGCCCCGCTCTGGCCTCCATCAAGACACCGGCCACCCTGCTCTACCCCTTCGACGCCACCGCCGTTGGCCCCGATACAAGCAAGATCGACTCCGTATACTCCGGTGCCTACAGCACCATGCCCAACCTCACCATCCACCGGATCGAAAACAGCCGCCACTTCATCATGTTCGATCAGCCCGCCGTGTTCGACAAAGAGGTTCAAACCTTCCTTAAATGACCGGTGCGGGTCGACTTCCTATCTCCAGACCGCCAGCATCCCACCCACAATTAACAATCCCACCAACCAATACCCGGCGTTGATCAGGAACAGCTTCGCCGGACGCCCCTCATAAATCCCCTGCGGCAACTGTGTTGCGGCGAAGAAACCGAGCCAGCTGATGAACCCAACAAACGCTCCGCCGCCAAAGCTGGACGCACCCTACCAAAGGACAAAGTGGAGCAGTACGAACGACAGCAGAATGTCCCCGACCAGCGAGGCGATCATACCCTTCTTCTCGTGACTCGGCACGATATTCAGCGCGGCCATCCAAGGCTTGGCGAACAGCGCGGGAGAGTACCAGGTCGCACCCAGAAACCATAGGATCAGGCCCGACACCAGAATGGCCCAGACATTAAAGTGCGGAATATTATGGAACGACTCCATCGATATCTCCGTTCAGATTTCGTTGAATTTTATTTCGCCCACGCTTGCATCGCTGTCAAGTTAATTCGCGTCAGTTACTATCATCCTCAGCGCAACACCCGCACCTATGAAGCGACAGATCCCCATTCTCGGGCTGATCGGCGGCATCCTCATCGCCGTGCTCAAGTGGACCGAGTACCGGTTCCTCGTGATCGACCACTCGATGGAGATCTATGGCCTGCTCACCGCCATCACGTTCTCAGTCTTGGGAATCGGGCTTGGCCTCAAACTGACGCGCCCCGCCTCAACGCCGGTACCGACCATCGTCGTGCAGGAGGTCCGCACCCTTTTCGTGCTTGATGACAGCAAACGGGACTCGCTCGGCATCACCCGCCGCGAGATGGAGATTCTCCAACTCGTAGCTCAGGGCCTGACGAACCGGGAGATCGCGGAAAAGCTCTTCGTCAGCGAGAACACCGTCAAGACCCACTGCGCCCGCGCCTTCGACAAAGTCGGCGCCCGCCGCCGGACCCAGGCTGTCCAGATGGGCAAGGAACTCGGCCTGCTACCCTGAATCGCTCACCAAATCGTATGATTTTGCCCGAAATCGACAAAATCATCCGAAAGCATGACGACATCGCCCCCGTCCTGCAAGGTAATGTCGCTCCATCCTCATCCCGTCCCAGGAGCAAAACAGTGAAAAAGACCATCCTCACCTTCGGCATCATCTCAGGCGTCCTCTCGTCGATCTTCATGCTGTCGACGGTCCCGTTCATCGACAACCTCGGCCACGGCAACAAGGGCGCGCTGATCGGCTACACCGGCATGGTGCTGTCCTTCCTGCTCATCTACTTCGGTATTCGCTCCTACCGCGACACCACCGGTGAGGGCCAGATTACCTTCGGCAAAGGCTTCACCATCGGCATCGCCATTACGGTTATCTCCTGCCTGTTCTACGTCGTCACCTGGGAGATCGTGTACTTCAACTTCCTGCCTCACTTTATGGATAACTACAACGCGCAGGTCATCGCAAAGATAAAATCCAGCGGAGCCTCCGCCGCCCAGATACAGACGCAGATCGACCAGCAGAACCACTTCATGCAGCTCTACCAGAACCCGTTCTTCAATGCCGCCATGACCTTCATCGAGCCTTTTCCCGTCGGCCTCCTGATGACACTGATCTCCGCCGCACTGCTCCGCAGGAAATCCCCCACACAACCGGCCGCCGCACCCCTCACCGCCTAACCCATCCGCCGGGTGCCCCACCTCAATCACCGTCTCACCACGATTGAGGTGAGGAAAGGATTTTGACCTTGCGAACTTGACCTGCGTTACGTAACGCAATACGGTTGTTCATGATTCGTTCGTTTCGCCAGAAAGGTCTGAAACGGTTGTTCGAAGACGATGACAAGCGCGGCATCAACCCAGAGCATGTCCTGAAGCTGCGCACAATTCTAGCTGTACTTGATGCGGCTGTAACGCTGGATCACGTTGACCTCCCGGCATTTCGTTTACACGCTCTATCGGGCGAGCTTGAAGGTTGGTGGGCGGTAACAGTTCGTGCCAACTGGCGCATCATCTTCCGATTCAACGAGCCCGATGCCTTTGACGTCGACTATCTGGATTACCACTAAGAGGAGATTCAACCATGCCAATGAAGAACCCGCCCCATCCCGGAAGCATCGTGCTGACCGAGTGTATTGAGCCGCTGGGGCTCACAATCACCGACGCGGCCGCCGCCCTTGGTGTGACGCGAACCAGTTTGTCGCAACTCGTAAACGGAAAGCGCGGTATTTCCCCTGAAATGGCGGTGAGAATCTCACAGGTCTTCGGCGGCAGCGCCCATGGATGGGTCGTCCAACAAGCCCAGTATGACCTCGCTCAGATTCCAGCGGATCGGTTCAAGCTCAAGAAGCTGGAATGGGCTTGAACTTATCAATGACCAAAATCACGCTGCCAATTCCGACCCCTGACCTCATCCGTCGGAGCTGCGAGAGCTTTGATCTGGCAGATGACTACACTCACACGGCGGTTCAATCTCTCTTCGAAGCCTTTCCGACCAATAGAACATTTCCAGAGGTTCTCCTCAAGGTTTCGGCCCTAAATGCCCTTTACAAAACTCAGATATGGGACATCTATCCGGTCGCCCACCACATTTGCGAGGGCATACGTAATTTGGACCAATGCCTTCTATCTGGGCAAGCCGAGATCGTCGATCAAATATCTCGGGTCACAAATGCTTCTAAAATTCGCCGCAATTACTCCTTTGCAACTAAATTTTGTCACTTTCAAAATCCGAGCGCTGATCCGATTTACGACCGTTATGTCAGCGAAGCTTTGTGGCAGTACTCAAAGCAACATCAGTTCGCGAGCTTCAAACGTTTCGAGCTTGAGGACTATGTCGAGTTTCTGCGTGTGATGGGCGCCTTCAAAACCTCTTTCAAGCTGACACGGTTTGGATGGCGAGATTTGGACAAATTCCTCTGGATTTGCGGTCGAGACCTTCTGACCTAGGCGGATAACGATTGCACCATTCTGGTATTCTTAAACAGCGAGTCAAGGATCACCCCGATCTCCGCTTCCGGGGCCGATCCCGCACCACCCGGCACGAGGCGCGGAAGTCCACCAGCACCAATACCACAGTCCCACACCACAAAATTTACGCAAACCTGCGCCCACCCGCGCTATCTTGAAAGGTGCCATGCCAACCAAATCCGAACTCCTCCAAGCTCCCATTCAGCACATCGACATCACGCAGCACAATGTAGTCCCGCTCGTCGAAGCCATGGCCTCTATGGCCTACAGTGCTCGCGACACTGCACGCGCCGCTTCCATCTACGACATGATGCTCCGCGACACCGAATGCGGCGTCATCCTGTGCCTCGCCGGGTCGCTCATTTCAGCCGGCCTGCAGAAGATCTTTGTTGACCTCATCCGCAACAACATGGTCGACGCCATCGTCTCCACCGGCGCCAACATCGTCGACCAGGACTTCTTCGAAGCCCTCGGCTACAAGCACTACATCGCCGGAGACGAGTACAAGTACGGTGCCGGCGACGCCGACCTCCGCGAGCTCATGATCGACCGCATCTACGACACCTTCATCGACGAGGAAGAGCTCCGCATCTGCGACGACACCACCATGAAGATCACCGACTCGCTCGAACCGCGCGCCTACTCCAGCCGCGAGTTCATCCAGGCCATGGGCAAGTATCTCTCCGACAACAACCGCACGCCCGCGCATGGTTGCAACGATTCCATCGTCCTCGCGGCCTATGAACTTGGTGTGCCGATCTTCTGCCCGGCCTTCTCCGACTGCTCCGCCGGCTTCGGCCTCGTCGCTCACCAGCATGCCCGCCAGGGCAAGCCGGTGGTTTCCATCGACTCCGCCAAGGACTTCTACGAGATCACGAAAATCAAGATCGAGAACCCAACCACCGGCCTGTTGATGATCGGCGGCGGCGTCCCCAAGAACTTCGCGCAGGATATCGTCGTCGCCGCGGACATCCTAGGCGTCGAGGCCTCCATGCACAAGTACGCCATTCAGATCACGGTCGCCGACGCCCGCGACGGCGCTCTGTCGGGTTCCACACTCAAGGAAGCAAGCTCCTGGGGCAAGGTCGACCTGACTTACGAGCAGATGGTTTTCTCTGAGGCAACACTCGCTTTGCCGCTGATCGCCGGTTACGCATTCCATAAAAAGGGTTACTCCGCCAGAACCGGTAAGAACTTTGCCGGGGTACTTGACCGCGTAGCAGTAACCGCATAACCTCAAATGCAGGCGTCCCCTGTGGATAACAGGGGACGTTTTTCATCCCTCTCCCTTTGCCGTGAACCCAGGGCTCAACGACAAGACGGTTACTTCAGAGACCGCCGTTGACTTCGCAGCCAATAGCATCCGCATTTCTTGTCAAACCATTTGGCTAGCTGCTGCGTGACTATCAAGCTCACTGAAATCATGGCATTTCCTTTCATAGCTGGCCTGTTCGTCGTCATTTCCGCCGTCCTCGCAGCGGTACTGGTGCATGCGCGCAATACCATTCGCGAGCTGCGCGCCAAGCTCGACAGCGCAACCGAGGAGCAGCGCACCAAGGATTCCTTGCTCGTCCAGCGATCCGAGTTGGACCAGATCAAGGATGAGTTCATCTCTACCGTCTCGCATGAGCTCCGCACCCCGCTCACCAGCATCCGCGGTGCGCTCGGCCTGCTCTCGGCCGGCCTGATGGGCGCGATGGACACCAAGGCCCAGAATCTCCTTCGCATCGCTGTCACCAACACCGATCGCCTGATCCGCCTCATCAACGACATTCTCGACCTGGAACGTATGGAGTCCGGCCGCGCTCCGCTGCAGATCCGACGATGCTCCCTCCGCGACCTGGCCTTGCAATCGATTGAGACGATGACCTCGATGGCCGAGGCCGCTCATGTCAACCTCGAATTGGTGATGACGGTCTCCCCTGACGTTGTGTACTTCGACGGCGATTCCGACCGCATCCTGCAGGTCCTCACCAACCTCCTCTCGAACGCTGTCAAGTTTTCGCCCACGCAAAGCACCGTGGAGCTCCGCATCGAAGCCAACGCCGATGCGGTCGTGCTTTGCGTCTCCGATCAAGGGCGCGGCATACCAATCGACAAGCTGGACACCATCTTCGACCGATTCCAGCAGGTGGAAGCCTCGGATGCCCGCCAGAAGGGTGGAACGGGCCTCGGCCTCGCCATCTGCCGCACCATCGTGCAGCAGCACAACGGCACCATCTGGGCGGAATCGAACACGCAGCATCATCGCGGACCGGGCGCTGCCCTGTACGTGTCGTTCCCCCGCAGCGCCCGCTCGCAGGACCCACTCACCGTCAGCGGCGAACGCCGTGCCACCATGCTGAATACACCCGCCAATGCCACCGTCATCGTTTGTGACAACGACGCAGGCATCCGCACCGTTGTCAGCGAAAACCTCCGCCAACATGGCTACACCATCCTCGAAGCCGAGAATGGCGAACATGCCATCGAACTCGCTGTCAAAAACCACGTCGAGGCTATCCTGCTCGACCTCTACATGCCGGGACTCAACGGTTGGCAGACCCTTCAGCGGCTCAAGAACTCCCCCGCTACCGCCGCCATTCCCGTCGTGATCCTCTCCGTGCTGTCACCGTCGAACCCGCCCACCAAAGACGTTCCACCCAACGGCCCAAGCATCATGGCCGCCGCCCAGGGTTGGGTACAGAAGCCGTTCAACGAGCACCTCCTACTGGCTGAGCTTTCGCGCGTTCTGCATACCGGCGAGGTGCCGGCCTACGTCTTGCTGGTCGAAGACGACCTTGACCTGACCTCCGTCGTGATCGCCGGATTTGAAGACGCCAACGTCCGCATCAACCACGCCGCGACGCGCCAGGCCGCGATCGATCATTGCATGGTCGCACGCCCCAACCTGCTTATCCTCGACCTCACGCTGCCCGACGGCGACGGCTTCTCGTTGGTGGACTGGCTCCGCCAGCAGCCCGACCTGCGCTCCCTGCCCCTTGTGGTCTACTCCGGCCGCGAAGTTTCCGACAGCGAGATGGCGCAGTTGCGCCTTGGCCCAACCCAGTTCCTCACCAAGGCGAAGGTCCAGCCGCATGAGGTTGAAGAGTTGGTGCTGAATATCGTGCAGAAGCTACGTCAAACCGAAATACTTACTTTGACGTAGAGCCGCCGCAAGCCAACCCCTGTACCATGTGACTGTGCATCGCATCCTTATCATCGACGACGAAGACGACATACGCGAGGTAGCCGCGCTCTCCCTGGAAGCTACGGCCGACTGGACCGTATACACGGCCTCCTGCGGACGCGACGGTATCGACGTGGCGCTGGAGCAGAAGCCCGAAGCCATCCTGATGGACGTCATGATGCCCGAGATGGACGGCCCCACAACCTTTAAACAGATGCAGCAGATTCCCGCGATCGCCGGAATCCCGGTCGTTCTGCTGACCGCCAAGGTTCAGGGAGTGGACCAGCGCCGCTTCGCCGGACTCGGCGTAGCCGCAGTACTCTTCAAGCCCTTTGATCCGCTGACCCTCGCCGCCCAGATCTCCGAAGTGCTGGGCTGGCAGGACTAACCAGCAGATTGCATGCAATAAACCAACCCCGGTCGTCATTCTGGCAAAGCCAGAATCTCCGTAGTTGCCTTTGTGGCTGCGGCATACCTGGTCAAAATTCGTACGAATGGCAGTGCCTGAGCCCGCATACGCACTACTGCCGCCCCAAGGAAATCAATCTCATGGTCGACGGACGCGGTACTCTGCATTGGATTCTCGCCCTCCTGCAATAGCCCCGGCACGAGTCGCTCCCGGGAGTCTTTTGTCGGCATGTTGACGAACACAGTGCGGGGTGAGTACTCTTACGCAAATCGCACTGAGCCCTCTTTCCGCGCCGTTTGGAGGGAAGTTCGGGGTGAAGGCATGAGACGTCTCAATCAAATACCGCCGTGTACCTTTCCGAATCGATACGTTCGAGGTTTTCATGAAAAATAAAGCGTTGTGGGCGCTCTGCGCTGCGACCGTTTCCGGTGTGACTCTCTGGGCGGCAAACTGGCCCACCGTCGCGGGCAATCCGCAAAGGGACGGTTGGGCTCAGGGTGAAGTCAAACTGACCGCAGCGAATGCAAAGAAGATTCAGCTGCTCTACAAACACACATTCACGAACAAGGCCGTGGGCCTGAACGCGCTGACTGCACCGCTCGATCTTGGCCAGATCATCGGCTACACCGGGTTCCACGAGTTCCTCTACACGGGCACCAGCTCGGGCGACATCGTCATCACCGACGCTGACTTGAACTACGAGTTCAAGAAGACCCACCTGGACCTGAAGGAAAAGGTTCCCGTATCCACTTCGGCGCTCTGCTCAGGCGGACTTTCCACTCCGCTGGTGATGCCTGGCGGCAGCGCACCAGCACGCTTTGGCGGCGGACGGGGGTCAATCGCCCTGCTGTGGGCGCTAAACAGCGACGGCTACCTCCACGCCATGCGCCAGCAGGACGGCGACAACACGACCATACCCGCCGTGAAGCTGGTTCCCACCGGCAGCAAAACCACCGGCCTGAATATCAGCAGCACCAACTCCATGTACGTTTCCACAGTGGATGGCTGCAATGGCACTCCGAACGGCCTCTACGCGGTCGACTTCACCTACCCGACCATGTTCCAGGTCCCGGGAAAGGGCTATGACAAACCAGCCCAGTGGTCCAAGCCAGCCTCTTTCCTGACCAATGGGTCGGGCTTTGCAGGTGCGGGTGGCGTAGCTGTGAACACCAAGGGCGATGCCCTCTTCGGCACGGTTGCCTCGGGCAAGGGCGAGGTTGCGGGAGCGTATAAGGATACGGTCCTGAACCTGGATGCCAAGACCTTGACGGTCAAAGATTACTTCACGCCTTCGCAACCGGCGCCTCCCACCAAAGCGGACGTAGCAGTCGCAGGTGCCACACCCGCCATCTTCGCCTTGAAAGGCAAAGACTACGTCATCTCGGGCGATCGCAACGGCCGCCTCTACCTACTCAACAGCACGTCGCTGGGCGGAGCCGATCACCACACTCCGGCTTTCGCCACCGCACCTGTCGTCGCGCCAGACAGCGACTTTGGCGGCAACGGTATCTGGGATCACTTCGCCACCTGGGTCGATGCCGCGCACGGCAACATGCGCTGGGTCTATGCCTCGGTCCACGGCCCAGTGACGATGAAGTTTCCCGGCGCGAACGGAGCCGCCACCAGAGGCGGCATCGTAGCCTTCACGGTCGATTCCACCGGCTCGACCCCCGCTCTGGTCCCGGCCTGGAGCTCCGCCGACATCCTCTCCCCGTCCGGTCCGATCACGATAGGCGGCCTGGTTGCGACCGTATCAACAGGCCTGTCATCTCGCGTCGCGAAGAAGGATGGGACGCCGTACACTGTCGCAGAGATCGAGAAAATGGCGAAGCCGGCAACCCTCTATCTCCTCGACGGATCCACCGGCGCGCAGGTCTTCACCAGCGGAAAAGCGGCAACCACGTTCGCCACCGGCGGCCTGACAGCGGGCAACGGACACGTCTACCTGACCACCCACGACAACACTCTTTATCAGTTCGGCATTCCCGAGGAGCGCTAACAATGTCTGCAAATCGCACAATGAAAAGTCTGATCGCTCTGTCCGGGGTCGTGTTGAGCTGCGGCATGGCAACCGCCCAGGCGGGCAACTGGCTCATGTCCGGCGGCGATGTCGAACGCAGCGGCTGGAATAAGGACGAGTCCAAGCTGACCACGCAGAATGTCAAGGGCATGAAGCTCCTCTGGACCGTCCAGACGGACGTCTACCCACAGGCCCTCCACACCCTGATGGACCCCCTTGTCGTTCAGAATGTCCCCATGCCCGGCGGCTCTACCGAGATGGTCTACATCCTCGGCGTCGGCGACACCATGTACGCGATCGACAGCAACACGCACAAGATCGCGTGGCAGAAGAAGTGGACTTACACTGTCCCCACTCCGCCCGCGGCTCTTCTGCCGGACGGCACCCCTCGTCCCCAGCAGGTGCAGCCCAGCGATACCAAGCATTACAACTTCCTCAACCCCAAGGGCAGCACCGACGTCCCGGCGATCGGTGAACCCGACGCCTCAGGCGTTCGACCCATCTACGTCGTCGACGGTGGCGGCAACCTGCACATCATGAGCGACGTCACGGGCGAAGACCTCAAACCCGCGATCAAGATGGGCACAACCAGCAAGTTCGCCCTGCAGCTGTACAAGGACCAGATCATCATTGCGGGTGGGGGCGGCATCTTTTCCACCTACATCTCGGGGCCCGACTACGGCAAGATCACAACCTCCAGCGGCTTCGGTGGCGGCGGCGGCCTCTGGGGCCGGCGCGGGCCGGTGATCACCTCCGACGGAACCGTATGGACCACCACCGGCGACGGCCTCGTCGATCTCAGCAACCCGGACAACCTGATCATCGGCAACAGCGTCGTGGGCTTTGCCAAGACCGACGGTTCCTGGAAAGTCAAGAACTGGTTCACGCCGCCCAACTGGGACTGGCTGCGCCGCCGCGACCTCGACCCCAACAACACCCCCACATCGTTCACCTGGAAGGGTAAGGAATGGATGGCCGCCTCCGGCAAGGAGTGCCGTCTCTACCTGCTCGACCCGAAGCATCCCGGTGGACCGGACCACATGGAGCCAGCCTTCAAGACTCCCCTGATCTGCAATGAAGCCGTGGACTTCGCCAGCGCAGGCAGCTGGGGAGCCGTCTCGTCCTGGGAGGCCAAAGACGGAACACGTTGGGTCCTCGTGCCGTTCTGGGGACCGAAACACTCCCAGATGAAATTCCCCATCACCAACACACCCGACACCAAAGAGGGTGGCGTTGCGGCCTTCAAGCTGGTGGAAAAAGGTGGCAAACCGGCCTTCGATCCCATCTGGGTTTCCCGAGACATGTTCCGCGGAGAACCGCCGATCATCGCCAACGGAATGGTCTTCACCTGGGGCAGCGGAGACGACACATCGCAGGTCTGGCCCGATATCGGCCTGAACTTCGACTCCACCAACCGCGTCCTCACCGCCAAACACGCCACGCTCTACGTCCTCGACGCCGAGACCGGCAAGGAACTCTGGTCCAGCGGCGACACCATGACGAGCTTCAATCACTTCACCTCCGTCACGGTCGCAAACGGAAAGGTCTACCTCAGCACATACGACGGTAAGGTCTATTGCTTCGGCCTTTCCTAACGGAACGCCGGTCATCCTGAGCGAAGTGGAGCACGGTCTCATCGTGCGAAACGCAGTCGAAGGACCCCGACACCGTGAGTACCGTCACAAGATTCGTACCCGTTCCAACAAGAATGCCCATCCCCAACAACCTCGGGGATGGGCATTTTTCTTCATGACCGCCTCACCACTGCGCCTAGGTAATCCCATCCTCCACCAGCACCACCCGCCCCACCGTCGTCAACGAGAACCATCCCGGCCACCGTTCGTCCCTGGCTCCAACCGAAGGGTCGGGCCGATCCGCCGCCATGATCTCCCCGCCGCACCCAGTGGATATTCCGGGAGCGTGCGACCCCATGATCGTCCCGTCGTAGGCGCGAAACGCGACTCGCCCCCGGACATGGTGCTGATCGCCGTTGATCAAGGTCCACTTCTCGGTTAGCCCAGGCTCAGCCCTGCTCGCCACGACGCACTTCACATCGCGCTTGGAGAGATAGAGGCCGGTCTTCTTGTTCTGCAGGGCATATTCCCGCCGATTCCAGTCGATCTGCCACAAAATCCACGTCTCGGCGTCGCCTCGTTCCTGCTTGCTCGCGTGCATCTCGCCGTCGTCGTACGACTGCAAAAACCGGCCATGACAACTGACCACACCGACTGTTCCCACCTGGACCAACTCTGCCTCCCAACGTTCGGGACTCAGCGCGCAAAAAGCGGCCGATGTCTAGGATTTCAGGTAACGTTACCCCAAATTCTAGACACCAGCCGCCCCTCTGCAACGTCCCCTATCGGGGGGATTCGTCCCGATCATCGAGGTAGTTCGACAGCGCCGAACCTGCATTCGCGTTCTTCTCTGCCGGCGTCCAGCTCTCGCTCCAAAGCACCACTCCGCCGGGCAGCGTCAGCGTCTTCTGGCGCGCACCGATCGCCACCGTCAGCGTTGTATTCCACGCCTTCATCTCAATCGCCTGGGCACCTTGCACCTGCTTGTCGCGCAGCGCAACGATGACCGTTCCCTCATGCGCTGCCGCCCGGCTCAGCGAGTCGCCCTTCAGCTTTTCGCTGTCGAAGCGCACCGTCAGCAGCAGCCCATCCGGAGAGCTCTTGGCCGACTTCGTCCCGTCGCCGTCCGGCACATTCGCCGTATCGCCAAACGCCACAGTCACCCCGTTGTCCTGTCCCGCAACCCCGTAGGCGTCGATTGCCTGCTGAATCTGCGCCGGCGCCTCGCTCCCCTTCGGAAAAGCCTCCTCCGCCTTCTTGGTCAGCGCCATATAGTCCTTGCCGTTGCCGCCGGGGTTGTCGTCCTTCACGCTCGGCGTCTTGGTATAGTCAATCTCCTTCGCCGTTACCTCCGACACCCTCGTAATCACCATCCGCGCAGCGTACTGATTCATGTTCCCGAAGCCGTCCAGCCCCGTGATCTTGCCGTCCTTATCCCGCGCCAGTCCTGGGTTTTCGGTCCCGTCGATGCGTCCTTCAAGCGTCGCCATCACGTCATTCTTCACGCAACCCAGGCACATACCGGCGGTCTTGGGACGCGTCGAAAGTAACATGTCGAAGGTGGCAAAGTCCTGATTCTTCTCGAGCGTCAGCGCCGGTCGCGGCTTGCCGGAAGTGCTCGTCGCATTGGCCGCCAGTTGCAGCGAAATCACCGCCGCCGGTCCCGACTTCGCCTTCGTCCCCGCCGGATAGCTAAGCCATAGCGAACTCGAACAGGTATCCCCGCGCAGGATGAATGAGTCGAAGTTCGACTCCACCAGCCCCTTGATGCGCACGGTCTTCCCTTCGAACTTCAAGGGATGATTCACCACGTCACACACGCTGGCATCCACCGCCTGCCCCTGGGCGGACCCGACCGCCAGAGACGCCACAAACCCCGCCGCCACAACGCTACGCGACCACGAATATCGTTTCAATGCCGACTCCTGAATAATGTTTTCGCCAACAACTCTGAAAAGTCTACTATCTTTGGAGTATCCCGTTGATGCTAGAGCAAGCCCAATCCACCACGAAGCAGCTAATCGCCACCCTCTGGCTGCGCAACCAGCCCCAGGTTCTGGAGCGCTTGGCCCTGCTCGAACATGCCGCAGCCGCCTCTGCTTCAGGAACCCTCACCCCCGACCTCCAACAACAGGCCGTCGACATCGCGCATAAATTCGCCGGCTCACTCGGCATGTTCGGCTTCCACGAAGGAACCTTGAAGGCGCGCGAGATGGAGCAACACCTCAAAGCACCCGCAGCCGATCCCCACAGGCTTGCGACCCTTGCAGCCGAGCTCCGCGAATCGCTCTTCCCGATTCGGTAGGCTCACTAGTCGTCCTCTTTCAGTTTTCCACAGGCTCTAAAGCAACTTAGGCAACCCTGCTTCGTCTCCAACGGTGCACAGGGGTTGCCGTCAATGCTCGACATAGACTTGCTTGTCCAACAGCTCCGGAGTCAAGGCCATCAGATTGATTCAGTCATCCGCGTTCCTGAAAACGCTGGCGACTTTGAATTCCTCATTGACGGCAGACTGCTCACCCTCTCCGACGTCCGCGGAGAACTTGAACAGGATCAGGCGCGCCGAACCCACTAGCAGCGCCGCCTCATCAATACCCGTCGGCTACCGGATCTGTGCCATCTCCGAACCAGCCATCAGGTAGGCTCCGATGCCCTTTGCATCGTTGTCACCCACCTTTTCCCCGATGTAGTAGTCGTATTTGCCTGACCGGTAGGGCTTTCCGCCCAAACCCCCAACCTTCACGGTACCCGTCAAAGTCACCGTGCCATCCGGGTTCGCCGTCACAAACTTGCTCTGGATCCCGGCCCAGCCCTTGCGTGCGCTCGCCGCCGCATCCTTAGGCAGGTATGCCTTCCGCGCCCCCTTCGCCAACGTATAGGTGAACATCGCGCTGGCCGATGCCTCGGCGTAATTCCCCTTCATCCCACCCTTATCCATCACCTGCCACCACAGCCCCGTCGCGGGATCCTGGTATTTCTCTACGGCTGGCATCAGATGTTTCAGGACTCCGATCAACTTCGCCCGGTTCGGATTCCCCTGCGGAATCGAATCCAACACATCAACCAGCGCCACGCAGTACCAGCCCAGCGCCCGAGCCCAGATCTCCGGGCTCAACCCCGTCTCCTTGTCCGCCCACGGCATCTGCTTCGAGACGTCCCACCCATGCTTTAGCAGACCCGTTGCCGGGTCGCGCATGTGGTCGTACATCAACAGAAACTGCTTCGCGATGTCATCGAAGTCGCCCGGCTGATGGAAGGCGACGGCATGCTCCGCCCGGAACGGCTCGGCCATAAACGCGCCATCCAGCCACATCTGGTTCGGATAGATTGTCTTATGCCAATACCCGCCATTTTCCGCACGCGGTTGCACTGCCAACTGGCCGATCAGGAACTTCGCCGCCTTCGCGTACCGCTCATCCTTGGTCTCGCGAAAGACCAGCAATATCGTACGTCCTAACTCGATGTTGTCGAGTTGATGTTCGTCCGTCGTAAAGGCTCTGCCCAACGCATCCATTTGGATTGCGCCATCTTTGGTTACATATTTGTCGATCGCCGTCTTTATGTAATCAAACTGGGCACGATCTCCGGTGCGATGCCATTCTGCGGCGATTCCGTCCAGCAGAACGCCTTCCTCGTAGCCCCAGTGCCCCGGCGCATTGGTCGTCCTGATCGCCCCCGTCGGCCACCTCTTCATCGCGCTTGAGGCCATGGCCTCATTCGCCTTCAGCGCGGCTGGAGCCTGCCCGCACGCCGTTCCGCACACCAGTACAGCCACACAAATAACCTTCAGCATCGTCATGTACTTATCCCCGCTCTTGTCTTAGCTGTCAGCTGATAGCTCATAGCCGACAGCTCGTAGATCGTGCCTCTCCGAACGCTGGCTGCATCGAGAGCGCCCCCTCACCGTAACAAATCCCCTCCCGCTGCGAGGGTCGAGCTCAATTGCAGCTGACAGCCACCCAGACCCCGCTCGGATTGGAATCCGGGTGATACACCCCCAGATCCAGAAATGACCCCGCCGCAACCGGCACGGTTCCAGTCGCCGTACAACTCTGCCCCGTCGCAACCGAGCAGCTCAACGCGGTATCCGCCATCGCTCCCGGCGTTCCCGCCCGAAGTGTCACCGTGATGGTCGCCGCCTGCTGCGAGAACGCCGTCAGTGTGGTCGCAGTGCAGCCGTTGGGAACCCACGACAGCACCGAAGGAGTCTCCGTCGCCGCTTGATTCGTATTGTTCAACGAGTAGTACACCGCCAGATAAGAGACCGCATGGTACATGGTCTGGAATGGAACTCCGCTTGTGCCGCCGCCCGACCCACCACCCGAACCACCGCCTGAGCCAGCCGTCCCCTGTGGAATTGTAAAGTTCAGCACCGCCGCCGAAGACGTCCCGCTATTGGTCACCGTCGCGCTCGAACCCGCCGTCCCGGTCGTCACCGTGCCAACCTGCACGGTAGCGCCAGTACCCGCCGCACCCGTAGGTCCGGGACCGCCGGCCGCAGCCAGCAACGCCCAATTCGAAGGATCACTATCCGGAACAACCCCGTGGTTTGGAGCCTGTGCCAGGTAGGTTGCGCCGCCATAGGTCACCGCATCGCTGACCGCATAGCCTGACCCAGCCGTCCACGCCCCGCGAAAGTTCATCCCCGCCGCTCCGGTGGCGCCCTGTGCTCCCGCAGCTCCGGGGACGCCCTGCGGTCCGGTCGCGCCTGCCGGGCCAATCGCGCCCACCGGTCCGGCCGCCCCGGCCGCTCCCTGGGCAGCCAGCACACCCCACGCCATCGGCGAACTCCCAGGCGTATTGCCATGATTCCCCGCCATCAGCGAGATGTAACTCGCGCCGCCATAAACCACCGCATCGTTCGGCGCATAATTCGTCCCTGAACTGTAGCTGCCCTGGTACACCAGCCCCGGCGAACCATCCGCCCCTGCCTGACCCGCCGCGCCAGCCACCCCCGCCGCTCCCCGCGGCCCAATCGCGCCCGGAGCCCCGTCTACCCCATCGGTCCCCGCAGGCCCTCGCGCACCAGCCGCACCCTGCGCGGCCAGCAGGCTCCACTGCCCCGGCGACGTTCCCGGAGTATTCGCCGCATTGCCCGCAACCAGCGAAATATAGCTCGCCCCCTGAAACGTCACAGCATCATTCAGCCCGTAATTCGCGGTCGAATCATACGTCCCGCGATACACCAGCCCAGCCGGACCCGTCACTCCGGTTGGCCCCGCAGCGCCCGTCGGTCCAGCCGGCCCTGTTGGACCCGTCAAACCCGGCGGACCCGTTGCCCCGACGGCTCCGGTCGCGCCCGTCGCACCCGTAGGCCCGGGAAAGCCCGTGGGACCTTGAAACCCCGTAGCTCCCGCCGGCCCCTGCACTCCCTGCGCTCCGGCCAGCGCCAGAATCCCCCAGGAACTCGGCGAGATATCCGGCTCGCGCCCCACATTCGCGACCGTCGCAATGTAGCTCCCACCGCCGTAGCTCACCGAGTCACCCACCGCATAGGCGGTACCGATCAACCATCCGCCAGCAAAGACTACCGGTGGCCCCTGCGGTCCGGCAGCACCCACAGCGCCCGCCGGACCCGCAGCCCCTGCCGCTCCGGGTAATCCCCGCGGCCCCGCCAACCCCGTCGCCCCTTGAGCGGCTAGCACCGCCCAGAAGGTCGGGCTTAGTCCCGGCGAATTCCCATGGTTTGGCGTCAGAAGCGACACATACGTAGACCCGCCAAAGCTCACCGCATCCGCCACCGCGTAATTCGTGTTCGAAACGTAATTCCCGGTGTACGTGAGCACTGCCGGCCCCTGCGGGCCGACCACCCCCTGAGGGCCTGCAGCCCCTGTAGCTCCAGTCGGACCCGCTGGACCCGTCAACCCCGCATTCCCAATTGGCCCAATCGGCCCCGTCGCACCCGGAGATCCCGCCGCGGCAAACAATGCCCACTGCGCGGGACTCTGATCCGGCGTATTCCCGTGGTTTCCTGCCACGAGGGAAACATACCCCGCTCCCTGCCACGACACGCCATCCGCCAAGGCGTAGTTGGTCGTGGAGGAATACACCCCCTGAAATGACAAACCGACAGGCCCTGGCACCCCTTGCAGCCCCGTCGCACCCAAGGGCCCCTGCGCTCCGGTAGTGCCGGTCAACCCTTGCACCCCCGTGATTCCATCGACCCCCTGCGGTCCCTGCAGCCCTTGCGGTCCCGGCGAACCCAACGGTCCCGGCTGCCCGGCCACTCCCTGAGGACCCTGCGCCCCGGTTGCGCCAATCGCCCCGGCTGGCCCTTGCGCGGTCAGCACTCCCCACTGCTGCGGGCTGAAGCTCGGCGTGTTCCCGCGGTTCGCCCCAATGAGAGACGCATAGCTAGACCCTTGCCAAAGCACCACGTCACCCAGCGCATAGTTGGTCGTCGAGGCATACGCCCCTTGGTACACCAGCCCCGGCAAGCCCGCCGAGCCGGTCGCACCCGGAACCCCCTGGGGTCCCGCCGCCCCAACCCGCCCCGGAGGCCCTGTCAATCCCTGGGGCCCCACCGGCCCGACTGCGCCACTCGGCCCGACCGTGCCCACCCCAGCCGCTGCCAGCAGCGCCCACGCGCCCGGAACCTGCCCCGGCGTATTCCCATGGTTCGACGCGATTAGCGAGATATAGCTCGACCCCTGCCAACTCACCACGTCGTCCAGACCATAATTCAAGGTCGAGGCATACGGCCCCTCGAACCCCAGTCCCGGCAATCCCTGCAGCCCCTGCGGCCCCGCAACCCCGGCCGCTCCCTGCGCCCCCGCAGGCCCTGCGGCCCCGGCAGGACCAGACGGCCCCGCAACTCCCTGTGGGCCAGTCGCGCCCTGTGGACCAGCCAAGCCCTGCGGTCCAGTTGCCCCCTTCGCTCCAGCAGGGCCGGTAGCGCCGACTGCGCCCGCCGGGCCGATCGCTCCAGTCGCCCCAGCTACACCAGCCGCACCGGCTACACCAGCCGGTCCTGCCTGTCCCTGCGACACCAGCGTCAAGTCCAGCGCAGCCGCATGGCCCGTCAAATCGTTTTCCTTGCTATCCAGTTGCAGGACCGCCGTCCCTGCCGTCAGCGCCACCCCAAAGTTACTTGCCGGAGCCGCAACCCACCCCTGAACCAGCGCCGTCACGTCCACCGCCACAAACGTCCCTGCCCCGCTGACCGAAAACACCTGCGCCACCGAGCCAACAGCGGGGATCGTCGCATAGGTGACGCCATATTCTGCCCATGCCGTCTTCACCGGCGATACGCTCACCAGCCCCGCCGTATCCATCCGGTTTACATAAACCCGCAACACGGCACGCGATATCTGCGACGGTGTCGTCCCCGCCGGCAGCAACCCCAGGTCGAACTGCAGCAACCCCGTATACCCGCCGCCCACGTTCAGATTGGAGATCGCGCCACTGTTCACCGCAGGCAGCGCCGCGTTCAAATGCGTATCGGCAACCAGCGTTGCCTGCCCCCACATCCGCGCAGTCGCAAGTAGCACCAAGATCGCCAAAAACCGGGGTCCACCCGGCCATCCCGCCGGGGTCATTCGCTTCATGAAGTCTCCACTCGGAGAGCCGCACCGCGCTCCCTTTCAACGATTCCTGCTCTGATAGTCACGTCGCCGCCTCCACGCTGATAGCCTGGGTGGACGGTGTTTCAACCCCATTCCGAATAGCCGGGAATGGTTTCATTCAACGCCAATCCCGTCTCACATTCAAGACATTGTTTCGCGCCCTTCCACCGCCCACCAATCCGCTGCCGATCCCCGTCATCGACTATCATCCAGTAACAATGTCATTCGACGTCCAAGCTCTGCTCAAATCCGGCGCCACCCTCACCGATCAGGCTCTCGAGCGCCTGCTTCCCTCGCCGGATACCCCGCCCCACTCCATCCACCGCGCCATGCGCCACAGCACCTTCGCAGGCGGCAAGCGGCTCCGCCCCATCCTGGCCATCGAGGCCGCCCGCATGATCGCCGGCAACCACTCGCTCGACCACGCCGCCGCCGAACTCGGCGCGGCTCTCGAGATGATCCATACGTATTCCCTCATCCACGACGACCTCCCGGCCCTGGACAACGACGACCTGCGCCGCGGCCAGCCCACCTGCCACGTCGCTTTCGGGGAAGCCACCGCCATCCTCGCCGGAGACGCCCTCCAGACCCTCGCCTTCCAGACCATCGGCAATCTCGCCATCCCGCCCGCCGCAACGGTAGGGATCCTGCAAGCCGTCGCTTCCGCCATCTCCACCGGCGTCGGCGCAGACCAGCCCGGCGGCCTGCCCCCCGGCATGATCGGCGGTCAGGTCATGGACATTGAGGGCGAAGGCCAGAAGCCCACCGCCGAGCTCGTCGAACGAATCCACCGCGCCAAGACCGGCGCCCTCATCACCGTGTCGGTCGTCGCGGGTGGACTGCTGGCTGGGGCCTCGCCAGAGTCGGTCGCACGCCTCCGCACCTTCGGCGAAAATGCCGGCCTCGCCTTCCAGATCGTCGACGACGTCCTCGACATGACACAGGATTCCGCCCAGCTCGGCAAGACCGCCGGCAAGGATACCGCCGCCGACAAAGCCACCTGGCCCGCCGTCTTCGGCATCGACGAATCCATCCACGCCGCCAGCCAGCTGGTCGCCGACGCCTTCGCCGCGTTGGCTCCCTTTGGCGAATCCGCCGCCCCCCTCAAGGCCCTCGCCACCTACCTCACCACCCGCACCAACTGATCGGAGTCCGCAGTGTTGGACGGCAAACCTACCGAGCTCTCCGTCGCACTCGACATCGCGGACAAAGCCATCAAGCTGATTGCGGTGATGC
The DNA here is from genome assembly GCA_025350865.1 of Rhodanobacteraceae bacterium. Lineage (GTDB taxonomy): Bacteria > Acidobacteriota > Terriglobia > Terriglobales > Acidobacteriaceae > Edaphobacter. The sequence continues at coordinate 33,417 of JANXWZ010000213.1, read as the reverse complement.
TGGGCGGCATCTGGACCTACTGGAATTACCGGAAGAGCCGGCCTTACGAACAGAAGATGGAGTTGCAGCTGACGGGCAGCACATTTGAACGCAACGGAACCTACATCGAAGTGCGGGCGAAGCTGAAGAATCTGGGTGAGACCAACTCACGGCAATCTCGCAAGACCTTTCAGAGCAGGATGTCGATGTCTGGCCTATCTTCACGCAGGACGGCTACATCGAACCGGGTGAAACCGTCAGTGATCGCGTTTGCACAATTTTGGCAATCAATACAAGCAGGATTGTCTGGCTGCGAATCGATCTGCGTGTCGCATCAGGAAGAGTAGAATGGCACCAAAGCGAGATCATCCGCATTGCGGTCACTGGTCAGATCCCTGCCAGTAAATCGAACGAGAAGAACTAAATCTTATGTCGACATCTATCTCGAACGGCAGACCCGAGAACAAAGAACTGACCCGGCGAGTCGAGATTCTCAAGAAAGAATTTGCGGCCAAGAGAGATCAAGCGACAGTCGAGCGCGCACCAAGCCAAAGTGTAGTTTCGTCGCGCTGACCTTTTCCGCGCAGGGTTGCTAAGATGATCTTCCATGGGTACCCAAAACACCTTCGCCGTCTATCCCAGCCTGCGTGATCGTGTGGCCGTCGTCACCGGCGGCGCATCTGGCATCGGTGAAACTATCGTCCTCGCCTTCGCTCAGCAACACGCCCGGGTCACCTTCCTCGACATCCAGGACGAAGCCGCCCAGGCCCTCGTAGAAAAAATTTCCGCGACAGGCCTTCCTGCGCCCACCTACATTCGCTGCGATCTCACCGACGTTGCCGCCATCCAGGCCGCAGTCGGCAAAATCGGCCCCGTCGACATCCTCGTCAACAACGCCGCCAACGACACCCGCCACACTATCGCCGAGGTAACCTCCGAATCCTGGGACAACCTGATCGCCATCAACCTCAAATCCCAGTTCTTCATGGCGCAAGCCGTCATCCCCTCCATGCAGCAAGCGGGCCGCGGCTCCATCATCAACATGAGCTCCATCAGCTTTGTCATCCCATCGACGGGCCTGCCCGTCTACGTCACCGCCAAGGCGGCCATCGTGGGCCTTACCCGCACCCTCGCTCACGAGCTTGGCCCACACAACATTCGCGTCAACGCCGTCCTGCCCGGAGCCATCGAAACCGAGCGCCAGAAACGTCTTTGGCTCACCCCCGAATACAGATCCGCGATCCTCGCCCGCCAGGCCATCAAGCGCATCATCGCGCCCGAAGAGGTCGCCCGGCTCGTCCTCTTCCTCGCCGCCGACGACAGCGCCGCCATTACCAACCAAAGCTACGTCATCGACGGCGGCTGTATTTAGCCGCCATACTCCTCATCCGTAACCGCCGCACCCCAGGTCACCGGCGACCCCGTCGCGTCGGCTTCCTGCATCGCCAGGTGACACATCATGTGGCCCGCCTCCGCACCGTGCCAATGATTCTCCCCCGGAGCGAGCGCCACCACATCGCCCGGCCGAATCGCTCGCTTTGCCTCACCCTCTAGTTGTACCCAACCCAGCCCGCTCAGCACATACAGCGTTTGGCCCAGCGGATGCGTGTGCCAGTGCGTTCGTGCTCCGGGCGTAAACGTCACCTGTGCGGCCTGCACCCGAGCGCCGCCGCCCAGCCACGCCGTATCCAGCACCGTGTCGATCCACACCTCGCCCGTAAACCACTCTGCTGGCCCGCGCCTGCAACCCCTGTCCGCATTGCCAAGAATCTTCATACGCCAACATTAAGCCCATACACTGGATTCAGCAATGCTCACCGAAGCCGACATCCGCGCTGCCCTCCGCGCCTGCTACGCCGTTGCTCCCGGCCATCGGCAGCCCGTCAACATCGTCGACCTCGGCCTCCTCGAATCCATCGCCATCACCCCCGATCCCGACGCCCCCGGCTCTGGAATCCCAGGCGTTCCCGCCAGACACAGCGTCGCCCTCACGCTACTCTCCGCCTCCGACGATAATGACGTCCAACCCATCCTCGCCATGCAGATCGCCAACTGCCTCGCCCAGTTCGAGCAAATTTCGCGCACCAGCGTTCGCTTCGCCGACACCCCGCCGTGGACCGCAGCGCGCCTGACCCCCGCCGGCCGCCAGCTCCTTCAACTCGACTTTCCCATCCTCAACAATCTGGGCGCCCCACCCTCGCGAAGCTAGGGTGGGAAGTACACTCGACGAATGGCCACCCGCAAGCCGCGCATCCGGCTCGTCCCCAGGCACGAGCCGAAACCCGCGCCCATCCATCCTTTCGACCGCCTCCACGGAACTGACACCGGCGGCCTGATCCCCGGCGCAACGCTCGTTACAGGCCACCCCAACGACGCGCACATCACCGCCTACTACGCCATCGCCGGCTCCATCCTCGACGGGATGGTCGCCCTGTGGCTCCAATCCAACCCGCCGTACGAGATCGACCGCTACACGTTCCTCGATGTCGGCGCCGGCAAGGGCCGCGCGTTGCTCTCCGCTGCCCTGCACCCCTTCCGCGAGGCCGTGGGCATCGAGATGAACCCTTTGCTGGCAGCCATCGCCCGCGCCAACATCCGCCTCTTCGAAGCCTCCCCCAATGCCAGTCCCCTGGCCCCCATCACCCTGCTTGAAGCCGACGCGCTCGAAGCCCCGCTCCCCTCCACCCCAACCCTCGCCTTCATGTTCCACCCCTTCGAGGCCCCCGTCCTGCGCCGCTTCCTCGCCCGCGTCGAGCAGCACTACGCCGACCGTCCCGGTTCCTTCGACCTGCTCTACGTCAACGCCGAACACGCCTCAGTCCTCGACCGCAACCCAGCCTTCACACGCCTCTTCAACGGCATGGTTCCGATGAGTCCCGAAGACCATCTCGCCGACCTCGCCGAGATCGCCGAGCAAAAAGAATACGGCTCCACCGGCGACGAGTTCTGCACCATCCACCGCTTCACCGGCCCATAAATGTCCGGGTGCCCCATCTCAACCGACCGTAACGATTGAGGTGGGGAAGCACACTCCAGCCAACCGCCACCACCATCCCCGCGTCCTAACCTTCAGGCCCATCAACACTCGAGGAAACGCACACCATGACGATTGACCCTGTACTCCTTGCCGTCGTAATCCGCCTCCTGATCGTCGGCATCCTGCTCGGCCTCATCAACCGCTACATCCCCATGGCTTCGAGCATCAAGTCGCTGCTCAACGGCGTCGTCATCATCTACATGGTCATCTGGCTACTGCAGGTCTTCCACATCCTCGGCCCCCTGGGCGGGGTCCGCCTCGCATAGCAAACGCCCGTCATCCTGAGCGAAGTCCCTTGCAGTCTCATCGCAAGGGACGCAGTCGAAGGACCCCGACTAGTTCCACACCAACACAGCTCTCGGGGCATTTCAACCGAAATCCGCCTCCCGCCACCGAACCCAAATCCCACGTTCATCCCCGTCCAACTGCGTCAGAGCGACCTCCGCATCGGCCCGTTCCATCACACTGGTGAACTTCTCGCCCCACTCCACTAGCACCACCGCATCCGGCTCCGCAAACATCTCGTCGAGCCCCAGCGTAGCCAGCTCCCGCTCCCTCTCCAGCCTGTAGAGATCGAGGTGGTACACCTTCACCTTCGGACCGGTGTACTCATGCACCAGCGTGAACGTCGGACTCGTCACATCGTCCTCGCTGCCCGCCTTTAGCGCCGCAACCCACCCCTTCACCAGCGTCGTCTTCCCGGCTCCCAATTCCCCGCGCAGCACCACCACACGCGGCGCCGACAGGATCTCAGCAATGGTCGATGCAATCGCCAGCGTCCCACTCACCGACCGCGTCTTGAACCGCTTCTCCCGCGTAAATTCCCTCAACCACTACCCCCAAACAGCACTTGTCATCCTTCGCGAAGCGGAGGACCTGCTTTTGTCGTTCCTAATCCCTAATCCCTAATCTCTGCCTCAACCCACAAATCCAAGTCAAACCATCCTCATCCGCCACCCGATACCCAAACGCCTCGCTCAAACACCCAACAACATCCGTAGCCAGCACACATTTTTCATCCATCGTCCGCACCGCAAAGACCGCAGCCAGCCCGTGCAGATACACCGCCGCTTCAACCGCTTCCGCAACATTCTGCGGCCACTGCGCCAGCATCGCTGCTACGATCCCCGTCAGAATGTCCCCGCTCCCGCCCTTCGCCAGCGCCGGATTTCCCGTCGTGTTCACCCCGATCGTCCCATCCGGATGCGCCACCAGTGTCCGCCAGCCCTTCAGTACCAGCGTCACCTGATGTTCTGTCGCAAACCTGCGTGCCAGCCCGACCCGATCCTTCTCCACCTCGGCAACCGTCATGCCAACCAGCCGAGCCATCTCGCCCGGATGCGGGGTCAGCACCATCGTCCGCCCGCGCCCATCCAGCAACTCGGCATTGCCGGCAAACGCATTCAATGCATCGGCATCGATCACAATCGGCAGCGTCGTCTTCGCAACCAACTCCCGCGCAAACTCCGAAGCCTCGCCCTTGGTCGAGAGCCCCGGCCCAATCGCGATCAGCTTGATCCCCTTCAACAATTCGTCCAGCTGATCCAGATTTGAAAGGCTCGCCGCGCCCTCAGCACCCTGCACCAGCGGACGCACCATCAGCTCGGGCGCAATCGCTCCCACCTGCGCCACAATCTCTCGCGGCACCGCCGCTGTCACCAAGCCAGCCCCCGCCCGCAGAGCCGCCAGCGAGGCCATCCCAGGTGCCCCCGCCACGCCAAAGCTTCCACCTATCACCAGCACATGTCCAAACTTCCCTTTGTTAGAGTTGATCGGCCGCCGCGCCTCGGTCAACGTCTTCGAAGTCCCGCACCACCGAAGCCCAGTCTCCGACAGCACCGCGTCCCCCGGCGATCCGATCTCCCCCACCACCACAATCTCAGCCAAATGCCCAAACACATGCGCCAGCTTCGGAGCCGTAAACGTCACCACCGCATCCGCGTGGAACGCCCCCACCGCGTCCTGCTCCAACGAATCTGAATCCCAGCCACTCGGCAGGTCAATCGCAACGACCGGCACCTTGACCCTTCCAAGCGCTTCCCGCACCACCGTGGCCGCACCACGCAACGGCGGCTTGAAGCCCGTCCCAACCACCGCATCCAGAATCAAGTCCGCTTCGCCCAACAACTCGGCCAGCTCCTCAACTTCAGCATCGGCCTCCAGTTCGCCAACAATGTCATGATTCGTCGCATCCTTCAGCGCATTCAGCGACGCCAAGGCCTCACCCTGAACATCCTCCTGCCGTCCGACCAGCAGCACCCGAACGCCAACGCCCTCACCCGCCAGCAGCCGCGCTGCAGCAAACCCGTCGCCACCGTTATTGCCCTTCCCGCACACCACCATCACCCGAGCCGCCTCCGGATACTGCCGCAGACAGAACCGCGCAACAACGTCTCCCGCGCCCTCCATCAGCTCCGCAATCGAAACCCCAGCCGCCACCGACGCACGATCCGCCGCACCCATCTCCGCTGCCGTCAAAACCTTCATAGCACCCCCAAAAGACAAAACCCATAACGCGGATAAGACGGAAAAATCGGATAAACGGATCAATCAATAAACCTTGATCTTAATCCGTCTTATCCGACTTTTCCGTCTTATCCGCGTCAGTCACTTGCTGTTGCTTTAGTGCTTCGCTCCAAACGCCAGATCGATCAAAATCTTCTCCTCGATCTCATGCGCCTTGGCAGACCCGGTAGCCGGGCTCGCGCTTTCGTGCCGTTTCACGCTCACCACCACGCGGTTCCGAGCCAGCCGCCGAAGCTGCGGCATCACGTAGAACATCGCGCCCATGTTGGCCGGCTCTTCCTGCACCCACACCACTTCGGCTCCCGGATGCATGTCCAGCGCCTCCTGCATCTCTTTTTCGGGCCACGGAAACAGCTGGTCGACGAACACGATCCCGACGCCCATATCCTTGCGCTTCTCCCGCTCCACACGCAGATTGTGGCCAATCTTGCCGCTGCAGATCAGCAGACGGCGAGGGTTCTGTACCGTCGTGTCGGGAACCACGTTGCGGAACCACGGCGTCTCAAAATCCGCCAGCGTAGACGAGGCATCCGGATGCCTCAGCATGCTCTTCGGCGTAAACACGATCAGCGGCTTGCGCCACTTGCGGAGCGCCTGCCGCCGCAGCAGGTGGAAGTACTGCGCCGCCGTCGATGGTTGCGCCACCACCATATTCTCATTCGCTGCAAGCTGTAGATAGCGCTCGATGCGCGCACTGCTGTGCTCCGGCCCCTGCCCCTCGTAACCATGCGGAAGCAGCATCACCAACCCACTCAGCAGATTCCACTTGGCCTCAGCCGCCGCGAGGAACTGGTCGATGATGATCTGCGCGCCGTTCGCGAAATCGCCGAACTGAGCCTCCCACGCCACCAGAGCCTCGGGATAATCGCGCGAGTAGCCCCACTCATAACCCAGCACGGCAGCTTCGCTGAGCAGCGTGTTGTAAACCTCAAACCGCGCCTGCTTGTCGCTCATATGCGCCAGCGGAGTGTACTTGCTCTCGCTCACCACATCGGTCAGCACAGAGTGCCGTTGATTGAACGTGCCACGCTGCGAATCCTGCCCGGTCAGCCGGATAGGAGTTCCAGTCGTGACCAGCGACGCAAAGGCCACCAGCTCTGCCATGCCGTAGTCGAAGGGCCGCTTGCCCTCGCCCATCTCCGTACGCTCTTTGTAGAGCTTCTGCACCTTCGGATGAATGTTGAAGTCCGCCGGATAGGCGGTCAAACCGTCGACCAGTGTCTTGACTGCAGCCGCGCTCAGGCCGGTCTCGATCGCCGCATCCTCGGCCGTCAGCGGGCCGCCATGGTAGTTGTCCCAGTACTTCGGAAGCTCGTAGATAAACTGCCGGGTCTCTGCCTGCTTGGCTTCCTTCTGCTCTTCCAAAAAATGGGCCTGAAACTGGGCGATTTCAGCCGTCGCATCCACACCGATCTTCGCAGCGTAAGACTTGTACAACTCCGGCGTCTGCTTGATCAGCGCATAGCGCTTCGGCGAGGTCACAGTCGGGTCGTCCACCTCGCTGTGCCCATGCCGCCGGTACCCGATCAGATCGACGACGCAATCCGCGCCGAACTTGTGCCGGTATTCCGCTGCAATCGCGGCCACCCGCATCACGGCATCGGGGTCTTCGCCGTTCACGTGGAAGATCGGCATCGGCAGACGCTTCGCAACATCCGTCGCAAAGCGCGACGAGTTCGATTCCTCGGGAGTTGCGGTAAATCCAAGCAGATTGTTCACAATCACATGGATCGTTCCGCCGACGTTGTACCCGTTCAGAGTCGCCATATTCAACGTCTCGGCGACGATTCCCTGCCCCGCAAAGGCCGCGTCGCCGTGGATCACGATCGGCAAGACCTGAAGCTGACCGCTCAGTCCAAAGTCGTCCGCGCCCAGTTCATCATCCACCCGCGTCTGCTTGGCACGAGTTCTACCCAGACAAACGGGATCGACCGCCTCCAGATGGCTCGGGTTCGAAGCCAGGTGCAGCGCAATCTTTTCGCCCCTCGGAGAGACATACTCACCCGTCGCGCCCTGGTGGTACTTCACGTCGCCGCCGCCCATCACGCTGTACGGGTCAACATCTTCAAATTTGGTAAAGATCTGCTCGGCGTCGCGTCCCACCGTGTTGACCATCACGTTCAACCGGCCGCGATGGCTCATTCCGAGCACAGCCGTCGTCACCCCACACGCCGCGCTCACTTCAAACGTCCGGTCGAGATACGGGATCAGTACGGTCAGGCCTTCCAGCGAAAACCGCTTCGTACCCAGATACCGCGACTGAATCACCTGCTCGAAAATATCGGCCTTGATCAACCCCGTCAGCACTGCCTTCTGGTCCATTGGCGGAGCCGCGCACTCCATCTGCGCTTCAATCCATTCGCGCTTTTCGGCATTCGCAATGTGCATGTACTCCACGCCGATGGTCCCGCACCACCAGCCGCGAGCCTCCGCCGCCGCCGCCTCTTCGCCATCGGGCAAATCCTGTGGAAACGGTTCCGGCGCAAGGTACTGCCCAAGCGGATCGAGCGATGCCTGCAGATAACCCCAGCGCCGGAACACATCCAGCGTCAGTGCCCGTCGCTCGTGATTCAACGCCGTATCCACCGTCTTCTTCAATTTCGTCGTCATGCCTGCAAGCCCTCGTCCTCGATACCGCGCGTCGCCAGAATGCGTGAGGAGAATCACATCTCCCGATACTTAGATATGCTAGACCCAACGACGTACCACAGACACGTCAGAGGTTCGGTAACCGCACAGGTGTTACCGTTTTCGCACGGTACCGCACCCCGCACCCCGCAGCCTCACGCCGCGTCTGATCATAAGCAACACCGCCGAGGTCGTTCTGAGCGAAGCCAAGCATCTCAGCATTCTCCGATCGATCGGCACACAGCTCGTCATCCGGAGCGGAGTCTGGCGCGCACTTCCCGCCAGACGTAGTCGAAGGACCCCGACGCCACTGATCCAGCCCCTTCATCCCGCCTTTCTTCACCTGATCCCCGTTCTATTCGCACTCATACTCGGCGTCCCGCTCGCAGCCCAAACACCCGACCCCGCCCCTGAAAATCCCATCCCCGACATCGCCACCATCATGAGCCAGGTGGAGGTGAACCAGCGCAAATCCGAGAAGGTGAAGCAGGACTACATCTACGACGAAACCAACACCTTCGAGGAGCGCGACTCGCACAACAAGGTAAAAAAGTCCGAGTCTCGCGAGCAGGAAGTCTTCTGGCTCAACGGCGTACCGGTGGTGCGGACACTGAAAAAAGACGGTAAACCCCTCAGCCCCGATGAACTCAAAAAGGAAGATGAGAGGATCGACGATACCGTCCGTAAAGCCAAGGAACGCCGCGATAAGGCCGACGAAAAGGGCAAAGAAACAGATCCACGCGGCCATGATGAAATCACCTTTGCCCGCATTCTGGAGCTGGGCGAATTTTCCCATCCGCGCCGCGAAATTGTCGCCGGGCGCCCCACGTTCGTCGTCGATTTTCAGGGCGACTCCAAAGCCAAGACCCGCAATGCCGCGGAAGGCGTCTTCAAAGAGCTCGCCGGAACGGTCTGGATTGACGAACAGGACCGCACCCTGCAACGAATCGAGGGTCACTTTGACCACGACTTCAAGATCGCCGGCGGCCTTGCCGTCAACGTAAAGCAAGGTTCATGGTTCAAAGCCTCCTTCATCAAGGTGAACGGCGAAGTGTGGCTTCCCGCAGCGATCGAAGGCGACGGCCACGCCCGCTATCTGCTCTTCTTTTCGCTCAACGGGCACCTGCAGTTGCACACCAGCAACTACCGGAAATTCAAAGCCACGTCGACGATCATGCCCGGGGTGACTACCGTTGACCCTCCTGCAGAACCCCAGCCGGAAGTTCCGCCGCCGAGTCGTTAGCGACAATCGCAACCCACAGCACCGGATCGCGATCTCCCGCAATCACGTCAGGAAGACCGTGCGGTTTGGCCAGAACGGGTGATTGACTCACCCAACCGTGGAGGCGAAAGTAACCGTAGGGCCCTAGCCACATGACTTCCAGTTCTACCAACAGCACCGACTCGTGCTGCAAAGGTCGTCTTCGTATGCGTTCGTTGGCAATTGTTCTGTCCGTTCTCGTGGCCGGTCTCACCGGCTGCACGCTTGCATCCACTGCAACTCCCGATCCCGAGCCAGGAGTGGCAATTCAGGGTAAGGTTCACGGAGGTCAACAGCCTGTCTCTGGCTGCCGTGTGGACGGTCGACAGCTACAACTTCACCCGCAGCGCACTCGACCGCCTCTCCAGCAGCGGATCTTCCTTCAGTTCCAGCGGATATTCCGTTGGAGGCCTCGCTGTCCCGATTAGAGTCGCCGTCGACGGAGGGGGAAACGTCTGGTCCACGAACGCCGCAGCCGCCGCCGTCTCCAAACTGACCAGCGCCGGGGTGAGCGCTTCCGGCGTCGCCGGATTCATCGGAGCTGGAATCAATCAAGGCGTCGGCATCGCGATCGACAGCACGGGCAGCGCATGGATCGCAAACTCGTCCGATAGCGTCACCAAACTGTCCAACTCCGGAATGATCCTGTCGGGACCCCCGGATTTACGGGGGCGGCATCGTCAGTCCGCAGGCGATCGCAATCGACGGAGCCGGAAACGCCTGGATCGTCGGCCTTTCGTCGCTCACCGAGCTTTCGAGCACCGGTAGCGCCCTGACTGGCGCGAACGGCCTCGCCAATGTCACACTCAACAACGCGGTCGGGATTGCAGTCGAGGGGTCCGGCAATGTCTGGGTTGCTGATTTTCAGGGAACAAGTGAGATCAGGGAGCTGGTCGGTGCTGCCGCACCTGTGGTGACGCCCATCGCCGCTGGCCTTCCGGAGATCGCCAACGGAACGGGCGCAGGCAACCTTGGCACTCGTCCCTAATCTTGAGGGCGGCCAATGGCCTCAGTGGCATAGTAAACGCGCGAAAGGGATGGCCGAGGCCATCCCTTTCGCCAAACTTGTGGGCAAATCGTGTGAATTGCTTCAAAAGTCCGAGTCTAAGTCGCCCGCACCGCGCCGACCTGAACCTAACCTTCGCTAAGCCAGACCGTCAACCAAGAGTGCAAAACTACAGACCGTAAATCGCGAGACCGGAAATGCTAGAACAGTACATCCGAACTCGGCAAGGTTTAAGACTAGAGAGGCTGAACGTCAGACGCCTGCCAACCCTTGGGTCCCTTAACCACGTTGAACTGCACAGCCTGACCCTCTTGAAGGCTCTTGAAACCGTTTGAATTGATCGCCGAGTAGTGAACAAACACGTCCTCGCCGTTCTGACGGCTGATGAAGCCAAACCCCTTGGCGTCGTTAAACCACTTCACTGTTCCCTGTTCCATTTTAGCTATTTCCTTAAAACCATCTTGAATTTTTGCCGCCAGCACAAATCGGGGTTCAACAGTACAACCTTGCAGAAAACCAATCTGTTGCAAACGATGTGCCTAGATTACCACAGTTGACAACAGTTGTGCAGAAAAGTTTTACTCTGGTTTCTTCATCACATCCGCACAATGCTCTACACTCAAATCTTTCCGTCCAGATAGCCCTGCACAATCGCCTCGCTGCGGGCCATCACTTCGTCAAGTGACATCCCCGTTGAATCGACAATCACCGCATCAGGAGCGGGTTTCAGAGGGCTCTGGACCCGGTTGCGATCCCGTTCGTCGCGGGCTTTCATTTCCTCGATGACCGAAGTTTCGGTCACGGTTACCGGCTCGTGCACGTTCGACGCGACCTGCCGATAGCGCCGGTTGCCTCGCACTTCCGGTGCGGCATCAAGAAAAATTTTTACCTCGGCATCCGGAAAAACCGCCGTCCCAATGTCCCGTCCCTCCATCACAACACCGCCGCCCACACCAAGCGCGCGCTGCTGAGCCACCATCCACTCGCGCACACGGGGGTGCACAGAGGCCCGTGATGCCGCCGCAGTGACGTCGCCATCCCGCACCCGGCGGGAGACGTCGATGCCGTCCAGCAGCACCCGATTGCCGTCTCGCGTGGGCTCAAGCGCAATGTTGGTGGTGTCGCACAGGGCTAGCACCTCCGACTCTTCGTCGAGGTCCAGGTCGTGATCGATTGCTTTCAGAGCCAGCGCGCGATACATCGCTCCGGTCTCCAGGTTCAAGAAGCCAAAATGACGCGCGAGATGGGCCGCCACGGTGCTCTTCCCCGCTCCCGCTGGCCCATCGATCGCGATTACCAGCTTTAGTCTTGCAGTCTCAGACATCCGCTACTCCGCCCTGCGCTTGGTGGGACGATAGCCCCCGCCGCCGCTGGGCTTGTCGAACTTCTTGGCTCCGCTGGCACCTGGACCAGGCTTGCGGAACGGTTTCTTACCATCCGCGAACTTCGCAAACGGGCCGCCGGCCTTGGCGAATCCGCCGGGCTTGGAGTAGGGACGCCTCTCGCCAGAACCGCCTTCGCGGTTCTTCACCCCGAAGGTGTCGCTGCCTTTGCCGCGAAACGGCGGCTTGGAGCCGAAGCTGGGACGTCCTTCGGGGCGCGGGCGGTCCGAACTCGGGGAACGTGGGCGATCAAAAGTCCCTGGGCCATCGAAGCTGCGGGCCGGGCGATCACCAAACGGCTTGGCACCGAACGGTTTTGCGCCAAAAGGCTTCGCGCCGAAGGGTTTGGGCGATCCGAAAGGCTTCTTGTCGCGGGGCGCGTCGAACTTCCGGAAGACCTTGCGCGGGGCCTCGTCGCCGCCGGTCCGCTCGCCGCGATCACGCGGGAACGACGGCTTCGCCCCGAAGGATGGCCGATCTCCCGAAGGCGGACGGCTGCCGAAGGAGGGCTTGCCGCCAAATGAGGGTTTGCTCCCGAAAGACGGCTTCCCGCCAAACGAGGGTCGATCTCCGCCAAACGAAGGTCTCGGTCTCGGCGTGAACGAGCCGGCAGAGCCGCCAGAGCGCTGGAAACCGCCGCCTGCAGGACGCTCGGAGCGTTCGCCAAAGTCACGACGCGGCGGACGCGAATCGCTGCCAAACTCACGACGCGGTGGGCGGGAGTCGCTGCCGAAGTCACGGCGTGGTGGGCGAGAATCGCCACCGAAATCGCGGCGCGGAGGACGGCTGTCGCCACGGTCGAAGCTGGGCTTGGCACCAAAACCCTCGCGTTTGCGGCCGAAGGTTCCGGGCTTGCTGAAGGTGCGGCGTGGGCCATCGCTGCTGCCGCCATCACGCGGAGTGAAGGGGCGCGGGGTGAATTCACGACGCGGCGCGGGGCTCTCAGTCGACCCCTCTGCGGCTGGAGCGAATCCTTCGGCAGGTGGCGCTGTGCGAGGCTTCTCGGCCCACGGTTTGTCGAATCGCGGCCTGTCATCCTTTTTGAAGGGTCGACGTTCACGGTCGCCGAAGGCAGGTTTTGCGCCGAAAGCCGGCTTCGAGCCGAACGCAGGTTTCCGTCCAAACGCAGGTTTACTCCCGAATGCGGGCTTGGAGCGCAGGCCGGTGCCGATCTTGCTGCCTGGTCGGGCGGCGAACTTGGAGATACGTGAACCGCCGTCAGCAGCTTCGACGGCTTCTTCCCCGGCAGCGGTTTCGGCCACCGCAACAGCGGCAAACGCCGGAAGCTCACCGGAGACGTGCAGCAGGGTCTTGCCCTGAATTACCAGCGTCTCAAGCTGCCGCGCCGAGAGCAGAGCGTGGATCACATCGCGAACGCGCGAACGCGGCGCAAGTGGCGAAAGGAATGTTTCAATCTCATCTTCGGTAGCGGCAACCGCCTGCCCGAGGTAGAGCGAGATCAGCGCGCTGAGGGCCGTTGGCTGTCCAGCATTTGCGCCTGCCTTAATCTGCTTCGTAAACCGTGATGACGCCAGCTCCCACAGCGTTGCCGAGCCATCCAGCTGCGTCATCGGGAGGACCCGAAGCTGCGACCAGAGTTCGGTGAGGGAGCGCAGAACCGCGCCTTCGGTCACCTCTTTGCCCAGCTGAGTCGCCAGGTCATACGACGAGAGCGTCACCTTCGCAGCGAGCATCTCGTAGGTCGCCAGAGCCAACGGCGACACCTTCACGGGACCGGCAGTGACCGGCGGCTGTTTCCAGCCCTTGTCGCCGCGCAGGGTGAAGATGAAGGAGAAGACTGCCGCCGAAGCGATGTAATCAGGCGTGTCGGTGCCCAGGCCGCCGGTTGCACCCAGCAGATTCAGGGGGACGGCGCTGCCTTCAGCGACCAAACGAGCGACCAGAGTTTTGGCGGCGTCGGCCACTGCGATGTCGGCTGCTCCGGACAATGCCTTGCCCAGGGTGGCTTCGACGATCGACGGTGCAGGCGATCCGAGCTGGTTGACGCGCGGACCATATGCGACGAGTCCGCAGCGATTGACCCACTCGCGGAGCCCTTCGAGGCTGAGGACCGGGTTTCCATCCTGATGCCAATGGGTCGCGCGGGTCGCGCTGAGTTGGTCGGAGGAAGGAAGTTGTGCGGCGCTGGTGTGGCGGGCGATGGCCTTTGCCGGAGCGGCAGTTTCGGTGGTGCTGATGTCGGTGGAATCGGCGGGCTGGATGTTATCCGGCGTGCTGTCGGAGGAGTTCAATGGGTGGTACCTTCCTGCTCGGGCGCATGTGCCGGAAAAGGCACGCCGTGCGCGTGAGCTTCCTTCGGTCGAATCAAAATCGAAGGCGAAACATAAATTGTCAAAGTGACACAAGTGCCTTGAGGCCGTCACAAACTGCGCGTTACGAAGTGCGGGTGCTTTTACCCTGAAACTGGCTTTGCTGCTGCTGAAACTCAGGTGCGTTGGAATGCACGTTCTATCTCTCTATAAGAATACCTGAGTGCGATGGGTCTTCCGTGCGGACAACTGGTTGGATGCTCAGTTTTACCTAATTCGCGCAATAACCATTCGATTTTCGCCCCGTCGAGCGGCATGTTGATCTTCACAGCGGCGTGGCACGCCATACTGGCCGCAATCCGCCGACGCCGCGTGTCGGCATTATCTGCCTGATCCAGCCGGTCTTCGCCGCTCAAAATATCTTCCAACATGTGCTCCAGTTCGCGCCCCTCGAGACCCACGGGCGCGGCCTTCACGGCAAGCGTTCGCGGGCCAAATGGCTCGGCTTCAAACCCGTTGCGTTCCAACTCATCGGCCAACCGCGCAAACGTGACCATCTGCGCAGGCAGCAAATCAATCAGCAACGGCATCAGCATCCGTTGCCGCTGCACCTGTTCGGTTTCGCGTTCGCGCATCACCTTCTCGAAAAGTACCCGCTCATGGGCGACATGCTGGTCGATGATCCACAGCCCCTCATCGTTGACGGCAAGGATGAACGAATCCCGCACCTGGCCTAGTGGTCTGAGAGTCGAGAGCGAGGCCAGTGTCGGCTCGTTGACCACGCGGCCACCCTTTTCGTGCTGATGCGCTAGGTGATCGCCAACCGCAAATCCATCCTCGCCAAACGCGAGCCGCCCCGGCGATTCCGGAACGGCAATCGGCTTGAGGCTGAATGCAGCCGAATCTTCCGACGAGGCCGCAACGTCCGACTCGGCCACCATCCCGAACTCGATGCGCGCACCGTCGCGCGGATCGAACACCGGTCGTTGCAGGCCTTCCGGGCCACCGGGAAGCGGACTGACATCCAGCAGCAAGCTCGCGCTGGCACTCGCATAGGGAGCACCCGACAAGGCGGCAGCAAAGCTCGCAGCCGGGCGCGCATTCATCAGCGTGGTTCGAACTGTGTCGCGGATAAAGTCATGAACGAACGTCGGCTGGCGGAATCGCACCTCGGTCTTCGCCGGATGAACATTGACGTCGACCTCCTGCGGCGGCATCTCCAGGAACAGCAAGACGACCGGAAAGCTGGTGGGCGGAATGATGTTGCGGTAAGCCTCAGTCAGCGCGTGGATGACGAGCTTGTCGCGAATCAGCCGATGGTTCACGAACACGTACATCGCATTGCGATTCAGGCGTTGCAGCTCAGGCTTCGAGACGAATCCGGTGATCCGAAGATAGCCCGGGTCCGGCGCTTCGTAGTCCTCCTCCTGCTTCCACGGCGGAGGTTCGGGCAGACCGGCGCGGGTAAAGTCCATCTCGGCGGCAGTCTGCAACATCAGGCCTGCGACTTCGGCTCCAAATATCTGATACAACCGCTCCCCGGGATTCGCAACCGCAGGGGCGACCAGCAGCGCCTGCGTTGCCGAATGCAGCTCAAAGTGTCGCGTCGGATGTGCCAGCGCATAATGCGTCACCAACGCGGCAATGTGCGACAACTCAGTCGACTCGGCCTTAAGGAATTTGCGGCGCGCCGGCGTGTTGAAGAAGAGATCGCGCACGGCCAGCGTCGTTCCGTGAGGCAGACCCGCCTCTTCCACGCGAAGCATCTTACCGCCGGCGATCTCGATGACGGTCCCGACCTCGTCTTCGGAGGCGCGAGTAGACAGGTGGACCCGAGCCACGCTGGCAATGCTGGGCAGGGCTTCCCCGCGAAAGCCTAGGGTGGCGATGGACAGAAGATCGTCCGAGCTGCGGAGCTTTGACGTAGCGTGCCGCTCAAAGGCCAGCAAAGCGTCGTCGCGAACCATGCCGCAGCCGTTATCGATGATGCGGATCAGCTTGCGGCCACCGGCTTCAACCTCAATCCGGATCCGTGTTGCACCCGCATCGATGGAGTTTTCGAGCAATTCCTTCACTACCGACGCAGGACGCTCCACCACTTCGCCGGCAGCGATTTGATTGGCAACCTGATCGGAAAGAATGCGAATGCGACCCACACGTTGATTGTATTGAGTGGGCTGGCAGGGCTGTTGATAATCCGCCGCATACTCCCGAATCGCAGTACACTACGGCCATGGCTACCGCGACCCAAATCGTCCCCCTGGCGGAGTATCTGGATACAACCTACCACCCGGACTGCGACTACATCGACGGCGAATTGAGGGAGCGCAACGTGGGAAAGTGGGAACACGCGAGGTTGCAGTGGCTGTTAGCTGGCCTGTTCATGAACCACGAAGTAGCTTGGAATGTGGTCGGCAGCACCGAGCAACGGATGCGCGTGTCAGGATCACGAATTCGCATCGCCGATCTTGTGGTGCTGCGCCCTGGCCCGCATCCCGGTATTCTGATCGATCCGCCGCTGCTTGTGATTGAAGTGCTCTCGCCCGACGACACCTACTCGGAGCTACAGGAGCGTTGCAAAGACTACCAGGCCATGGGTGTAGGCACTGTCTGGATCATCGATCCAAAGACGCGAAGCGGACGCATGTGCTCGGGCGCAGATTGGGTTGAGGCGGAGCAGTTGGAAGTTACCGGAACGCCGATCCATATCGACCTCGGCAGATTATTCAGCCAGATTGGCACTCATGCCGGTTCGTCGACGGCGGAGTAACCCAGTTGTTGCCGAAGCAGCCCCGCAAGATCCTTCGCCTGCACCCGAATCTCCGGCACAGCGGTCGATTCCCACAGCGATGCCTTGCGAACCGGGCCTATGGCGAAGTTGCGCTATGACGGATTCCCGTCTGCAGTTGACCACTCGGTCGACTCGGAGCGACTTACTCTCGCAAGTCTCCGTTGCTACTTTTTCGCCTTCTTCTTCGCCTTTTTCTTCGACTTGTCCGACACCCCATCGATCGGGGCATCCTGATCTCCAACCATGTGCAGCCGCATGAAGTTGGTCGCGCCGGATTTTGTCCGGGTTCCGGCGACGATGCCGAAGACCTGGCGCTGCTTCACGTAACCCCGGCCTTCGAGAATGCTCTCGGCCATCTCAACCAGCTTGTCGGTATCCTTGAAGCGCTCGCACAGAATCGGGTAGGTTCCCCACAGCAACATCGTCCGGTTGGTCACGCGCTCGTAGGCGCTCAGCGCATAGATCGGAGGATCGGGACGGTACTTCGACAGCAACCGCACGGTGGCGCCGCTTTCCGTAAAAATCGCAATGGCCGAGACGTCCAGGTCTTCGGCGGAGTGCGCCATGCACTCGCAAATCGTCTCCGCGACACTCAGTTTGGTAGTCCTGCGCACCCTTGGCCGAGGCGGCGGGTCGATCCGAATCTGATGTTCCGTCTCGCTGACAATCTTGGCCATCATCGCGATAGCTTCCACGGGATACTTGCCGGCCGCCGTCTCGCCCGAAAGCATTACGGCGTCCGTACCGTCGTAGATCGCATTGGCGACGTCGGACGCTTCCGCCCGGGTTGGGCGCGGGTTTTCGATCATCGACTCCAGCATCTGCGTCGCCGTGATCACCGGCTTACGGAACTCCGCAGCACGCTTGATGATGTGCTTCTGAATCGCCGGCACTTTTTCCGGCGGAACTTCCACGCCCAAATCGCCGCGAGCGACCATGATGGCGTCGGCAATCTCCAGGATCGAGTCCAGGTGCTCAATCGCCTGCGGCTTTTCAAGCTTCGCGATCACCCATGCGTCAGACTTGAGTGCTGCCAGCCGCGACTTCACGTGGCGCACATCTTCCGCGGTGCGAACAAAGGAGACAGCGACCGTGTCCACGCCTTGGCCGATGGCAAAGATCAGGTCTTCTTCATCTTTCTCGGTCAACGAAGGCACCTTCACCGGGATTCCGGGCAAGTTGATTCCCTTCTTCTCGCCCAGCATGCCGCCGTTGATGATCTCGCAGACAACGTCTTCGCCTTTAATCTGGACGACCCGAAGCTCGATCAAACCGTCCGAAAGCAAAATGCGCGAACCCGGCTCCAGGTTCTCGGCGAGCGTAGTAAACACCGTGCTGACGAGCGCTGCCGTGCCTTCGATCTGGCGTGGCGTAATGGTCAGTCTCTTTCCAGCCACAAGTAAGACCGGCTTGTGGTCTTTGAGGAGCCCGGTGCGAATCTTTGGGCCCTGCAGATCGGCAAGGATACAGATGGGCTTATTCTCTTCCCGCGACACCTGCCGCACCATGCGGATCAGCTCAGCCTTCTGCTCATGCGACCCGTGCGAAAAATTCAGGCGTGCCACATCCAGTCCGGCCCGAACGAGTTCCCGAAAAACCGGCAGAGTACTGCACGAGGGGCCCAGCGTTGCAACGATCTTGGCGCGGCGCGCACGATCCATACCACCCGTTCCGGCGGAGCTTCCGTAGCTATCAGCGAAGGTATTCATGATTTGCGGGTGCCGAGTTCTTTCTTTTGAGCCTGTGCCGTCGTGCGTCACAGGTCTAGCTATTTGGATTGGGTTGGTCCCGTGGTCATTCTACCCGCCAGCGGCCCTTCGCGCTTGCCAGTCTCAGTTAGATCGGCCGCTCCCGCCAGAATTGCTCATTAAATTCCGCCCCGAACAAGGTGCTGAGGGCGACCAGATAGAGCCACACCAGCAGAGCAATGCCTGCACCCAGCGATCCATAAACCGCGCTGTAGTTGGCGATGCGGGTGACATACCAGCCGAAGATGATGGTCGAGAGAAACCACATCCCGGTGGCCACGACGGCCCCTGGAAGCGTGTGCGCCCAGCTCTGACGAGGTGTCGTCCGCTCTGTGCGCGGTACTCCCACGTGGTAGATCAGCGCGGTCAGGCCGACGACACCTGCCAGCGAAATTGTCCAGCGCAGCGCAAGCGCCAGGGCGAAGAACGTCGGTCGCGCCTCGACCATCAGGTGTTCGGCGACCCACTCCGTGATGAAGCGGCCGAAGACGACTAATATCGAAGCCACGCTCAGCGGGACGAGCGAAATCGGTACCAGCACAACCGAGCGAAGCCGCTTGCGCCAGAAGGTCCAGCAGTTGGCCGGAACTCCTGCCGCACGGTGCAGACCGTCCATTAACGTCGCAATCGTGCTGGATGCTCCCATCAGACTAACGAACACTGCTGCGACCAGCGCGCCCGTGGTGTGCGGTTTGCCGTCCGGGCCTGTTGGGGTGATGAAATAACTTGTGACCAGTGGGAATACGTTGGAAGGAAGGACCTGGTCGAAGAACTCCCCGGCTTCGATCTTGAATGTGTTGACTTCAGGCAGCAAAGCGACCATAGCCGCAGCCACGATCAGCGCCGGAAACAGCGCGCCAATCGCGGTGTAAGCCGCCGACTGCGCAACATTCACGCTGTCGTGATCGATCATGCTGGACACAGCATGCCGTATCGATCGCAGAATTCGCCTTATCCCTAACATTGGAGCCATCAAGTTCGCCTTCGACCTCTTGTGCGGTTGGATGCGCGAAGACGAAGACTAGAGCGGATTTCAAGATGCTATGCGGCACCCAGCCCACGGACGTCATTCTGGCTTAGCCAGAATCTCTGAATTTGTATTTTCGAAGCTGTATATCATCTCAAAATTCGCTCTCATTCAGCCTTTCCAGCGATTAAGAAATTCGTTCACGGAACCCGGATCCATGTGCCGCATATCGTTAAACTGCCCGGTCTTCTGGGAGTAGAGCACGGTCCCGTTCTCGTCCAGCACGGCAAGCGCCGGCACACCCTTGGCGATCGGCACCCCGTACTTCGCGGCAAACTGAATATTGTTATCCATCTCTTCCTTGATGAAAACGTGCACCAGGACGAAGCTCTTATCCAGAATGGCGCGATTCGCTCCCTGATGGAAGTAAATGTCGAGCACCTGGCAATCGCCGCACCAGTCGCCGCCAAAATCCAAAATGACGCGCTTGTGCTCACGCTTGGCTTGCGCCAATCCCGCCGCGATGGCCGCCTTTGGATCGGCTGTCTCGGAGTAAATCTGCTTACGCCCCGGCCCCTGGGCGTGCATCGCCGTTCCCGCCCCACCCAGCGTCAATGCAGCCATCAAAACCCAAACCTTCATCGTTACTTTCATGTCTTGCTCCCAGTCCGCGCCAGTACACTACGCCACAACTATAGGTGATGAGGCCACAGGAACCAACGATGCAATGCAACATGGGATAGATCAAATACGGTAAGCTTTCGACCTATGAGCCCCAACACCTGCCGTAGCATCCTGTTCGCAACTGCCTTGATTACGATCCCGCTGGCTGCCCAATCGGCCACCCAGACGGCTCAGCCTGCTGCAACCGAAACCGCTCCCCCCGCCGGTTTTACCAGCACCATCGTTCTATGGCCCGATGGAGCACCGCTCGCCCTCCGGACCGGTGCCGCCGCCACAAGCGGCGATATTCCCAAACTTTTCGTCTATCCTGCCGCCGGGGCTGGCCCGCACACTGCGGTGATCGTGATGCCCGGGGGCGGTTACACCCACCTCGTCATGGACAAGGAAGGCTCGGTCGGGGCAAAGTGGCTGGCCTCGCATGGCGTCACGGCATTCGTCCTTGAGTACCGACTTTCGCCGGCGTACCGCTATCCCGCTCCGATGATGGATGGCTCCCGCGCCGTACGCTATGTACGCGCCCATGCAGCAGAATTGGCAGTAGATCCCGCCCGCGTAGGTGTCTGGGGATTCTCCGCAGGCGGACACCTGGCGTCCTATCTCTCGACCGTACATTCCGCCGGAGACCCCAAGGCGAAGGACGCCGTGGACCGCGTCTCTGACCGGCCCGACTTTGCCATCATCTCGTATGGCCGCATGGATCTATCGCTCGCCGTGCCACGCCCAGTGCCGACGGCAGGCTCGCCCGGAATGGAGATCGTGCTCGCAGCGCCGACGGCAAATCTTGATACGGTGTCAGCGGTAAACACCGATACGCCACCCACCTTTATCTACTCCACCACCGCCGACCAGACTGTCGACTCGCGCAACGCCACGGATTACTACAACGCGCTGAAGCGCACCGGCATTCCAGCCGAGTTGCACATCTTCGAACTCGGGCCACACGGAACCGGCTTCGCCCAAAACGTTCCGGATTCCGAGCGCGAGCTGAGAATATGGCCTGGCTTGTTGGCCAACTGGATGCAGTTCCACCACTGGATGCCGGATCAGCTGTAGGGTGCGGGCCTCCAGGTAACCTTTATGTAACATTCAACATCATATTGGTGGGTAGCTGATGGGTTGGTGCCCATCAGCCTCCGTGTTTTGGCAAACGAGGCCTCCGAGGGTGTCGCACGGACTTTGCCTGTCGCCATTTCCAGCGCATGGCCTTGCCACCGGAATACCGACAAGATGCTGAACGGATTTGCGCCCCGGTGAAAGGGTTACGGGGCCGAATCGCGTTATCAACAACGAAGTAACTCCTCGAACGGCACAAGTCCTCACGATTGTGCCGCCTTTTTGTAGGATCCTCTCAGGTCAGGCGATCAGCCCGTTCTTCTCAGGCGATCAACCCGTTCTTCCAAAGCGCCAACACCACATCCATCTGGCTTGCATGTTCGGAGCCGTCAGCATCGGTGACCGCAGACCAAAGTTGCGTGACCGTCTTGTGGGTACCCGCTCGGAGCAGCGCCACCGCAGCAACGGCGTAATCCTTGTTGCGATTTCCTATGCTGTCGAGGCTCGCCGAAATCCCCTTTACCAGCCCTGCCTCACATAGTCCGACGAACGCCGCGCGTGGAGCATTTTTCTTCTGCCCAGCAGGCGTCGGATACACCTTGCGCACCGCGTCCTGCCAGCGCTCGGCAGGCGACAGCGCCTTGCCGTAAAGCTCCATCCGCACCGCCATCAATGCCGCTTCACCATACCGATTTGCCATCCTCTTAGGGTACGCTACGGCAGTCGCCGGTTGGCGGAGTTGGGCCGTGCTGGCCAATTTGTTCACCTCCTGAAACCCCGCAACATGCGCCGTCTAGAATCGCTTCAGTGAATCCCCCGCCGGACATACGCGCCAGCCGCAACCCCAGCCTCCCTGCCGGGCCGCAGCTGCTGCGACGGGTGCTGAGCGGCAAGGCATTCAAAACCAGCACCGCCGAATTCCTGCTGCGGAACGCCCGAGAGTATGGAGACCTCGTACACTTCACTGCCCTGAACCGAAATGTCTACCAGATCAACCATCCCGACCTGATCGCCGATTTTTTTCTGAAGGACGCTCCGAATCATCATCGCAACCTCGTCATGCAGGCCGGGAGGCAGGTCCTCGGCCACGGCCTGCTGACCTCCGAAGAGCCACTGCACATGCGCCAGCGGAGGCTGGCTCAGCCGGCGTTCCTGCGCGATCGCATCGCCGCCTATGCGGAGGTGATCGGCTCCCAGACCGAAACGCTCACCGCGCGATGGAAGCCCGGCGTCGCCGATCTACATCCGGAGATGCTGGAGCTTGCGCTGAGAATCGTGGGCAAGTGTCTCTTCAACCTTGACGCGCTCGACGATGTGGACGCTGTTGCGTCGGCGGTTGACGCCTTCATGAACTTCATGCCGCTGTCGTTTCTGCCGTTCTCCAAACAGATTCAGCAGCTTCCAATCCCTTCGATGAAGCGCCTCCGCGACGGCAAAGCCTTCCTCGACCGGCTGATCTACGGCATGATCGCAGAGCGTCGCAAAGACCCCGTCGATCGCGGCGATCTGCTCTCGATGCTTCTCGCCAGCACAGACAGCGAGGATGCCACGGCCATGTCCGACCAGCAGGTTCATGACGAGTGCATCACCATCATCCTCGCCGGACACGAGACGACGGCCAATGCGCTCTCGTTTGCGCTGCACCTGATCGCGCACCACCCCGACGTGCAGCAGCGACTGCACGCCGAGGCTGTGGCGGTATTGGCTGATAGAGCTCCAACGGCGGCAGACTATCCTCGCTTGCCTTACGCTAACGCAGTGTTCAGCGAGGCACTCCGGCTATATCCGCCGGTCTGGGTGACGGCTCGAACCTGCGCGAGGGAGTACGAAATTGCCGGTTTCAAAATCCCGGTTGGAGCTTCGATCCTCGCACCACAGTATGTCGTCCACAGAGACCCGCGGTACTGGGATCAGCCCGATGAGCTCAACCCCGATCGCTTCTCGCCGGACGCGAAGGCGAGCCGCCCCAGGTATGCCTTCTATCCCTTCGCAGGAGGCAGCCGGCAATGCATTGGCGAGGGCTTGGCGTGGATGGAAGGGACATTTGTGCTGGCGCTCGTGGCCCGCGACTGGAAGCTCATTCCATTGCCGGGAAGCAATGCCATTCCAGAAGCGGTACCGGCGATAAGCCTGCGGCCCAAAGGTGGCGTTCGGTTGCATATCGAGCGGCGATAACGTCGGCCTCCATCCTGTAGAATCGGCTGGAAAGGCCACCCATGGTTATCCGGAAATATAGCCGTCTCGCGGCGGTCGCTTGCTCGCTGGCCCTCGCGCTCGCGGTTGTGATCGTTCACCCCGTCGCCGAAACAGGCGTGATGGACGACGCGTCGTTTACGCGGACCGCGCGGATTTTCGCCGCTACCGGACATGTGGTCTACAACGCCTGGGCGGCGATGCCGATCGGCTGGCAGTTGGTCGTGGCCGCACTCTTCATCAAGCTATTCGGCTTCTCGTTCACTGTGGTTCGGCTCTCGACGCTGCCGGTGTCGATGACGACAGTCTTCCTGGTCCATCGCATCTTCGTCCGTTGCGGGCTCAGCGAGAGAAACGCGACGCTGGCCACTCTGGCCTTCGCGTTGTCGCCCCTCTATCTGCTTATGTCGATGACATTCATGACGGATATCTCTGGCGTCTTCGTTCTCGTCTTGTGCCTTTACGCTTGCGTGCGAGCTGTCGAAGCCGACTCCGATCGCGCGGCGATCCTCTGGGTGTGCTTTGCCATCGTCTCGAATGCGCTGGGCGGTACGGTGCGGCAGACAAGCTGGCTTGGCCTGCTGGTGATGGGGCCGTCGGTGCTGTGGTTGCTGCGTGCGCGCCGAGGCATGCTGCAGGTTGGCCTGCCGACGCTAACCGCCGGTGGAGTCTTCATGCTGTACGCGCTGCACTGGTGGAATGTGCAGCCCTACTCGATGCCGGAGTCGTTGCTGCCGGAGCATGTCCGGGCGGAGGAACTTAAGACACTTGTGCTGACTCTATGGACCGGCTTGCTGACACTTACGATGCTGTTCCTGCCGGTTCTGTTGGCGTTCGCGTGGTCGTTGCGGCAATGCGGACGAAGGGTTTGGGTGCCGGCTGCGGGTGTTACCGGGGTTGCTGCTGTCGTGATGGCGGTGGCTGTTGAACATCGACACAAGCCGCTGTTCACGATGATTCGGATGCCCGGAACGCTGCTGTTTCGGGGCGAGGTGCGTGGGCTGGAACTGCTTTCGCACTCGTACAACTCAACCATGATCGTGTGGCGTCTGCTCCTGACCGTGGTCGCAATCGGCGTGATTGCGGCGGTGCTTGGCGCGCTGGCAAGCCGTCGAACCGAGAAAGTTAAGCAGGCTGGGCCGATTTCATGGGGCGATTTGATGGCGCTCGTTGTGCCATTTTCGCTGGCCTATGCAGCGCTTCTGCTGCCGAGATCGAGCGGGGGCCAGTTGTTCCCGAGGTATCTGCTGCCACTCGCAATTGTGGCATTGCTGCTGCTTGGGCGCTTCTATCAGGAGCGGATTCAGGCGACGTTTCCTGCGATAACCGGCGTTGCAATTCTGCTGCTCTCGCTCTACGGCATCGCCGACTCGCACGACTTCTTCGCCATGAGCCGCGCGCGGGTTCAGGCGATGGCTGATGTCGAGGCCGCAGGGGTTCCCGATGTGGCGATCGACGCTGGCGCGGAGATCAATATGTGGATCTACACCGAGCACTTCGGCTACTTCAACGACCCCAAGATTCGCAATCCGAAGGGCGCATACGCGCCGGTCGACCACGTCCCGAACGGCAACTGCCGCGCCGAGTGGCACGATCTAATGCCGCAACTGCATTCGAAATACGGGTTGGTTTACGCGCCGCAGGATTGCGCTGGCCCGACAGGGTTTGCGCCGGTTCCGTATGCGACCTGGCTGCCCCCTCACGGGCGAAACATTTATGTGGTGCGATATGCAGACACGCATTCGGTGCCCGCTATCCCAGAGTAGCGCCGGGCATGACACGGTAACACGCCTCATGTATCCGGCCTGGACCTGTCGGTCCGATAGCCCACAACGCTATAGTTGGGTGCGTTCGCGTCGGAACTTGCTGGCGCGCCGGTGAACATCGTCATCGCCGAGATGGGTGCGTGGCGCAACCTGATGACGCCCGACCTTGTCGCGCGCAAGGCGAACCTGGAGTATGTGACCGGGCAGATGGCTGAACATCGAGGTTTGATGGCGAGACGGAATCCCATGTCTCAGAAACGAGACATGGATGGCCGATTTACGAATTCTGAAGTCTTGATTCTCGCTCCCATGCCTCGAAGATGCTTTCGGTGAAGCTGCGAGCGACCGGGGGATCGACGAACTCGGATTCTGGTGCGATATGGCCGAGGGTGGGATGGAGGGTGGTGTCTTCGACCAGCTCGTCGGCAGGGGCGGGGGCTGCGACGGGCAGTCGCGGGTGGGTTTGGAGCGCGATCTGCATGGCGTAGAGGAGGAGCCCGGCGCGACGCGGGTTGATCTGGTTGGTGGCAAGACGGGAGGCGACCTGGTGAATCGCGGCCTGGACGGCAGTTCGATCCTCAAATGGCGGTAGTTCAAAGGCGGCTTTGGGGTTGGCCTCGACCGCGGCGTGTCGCTGCATGAGCGGGCGGCAGGCGTTGTGGTGGTAGTAGCAGAAGGTTTCGTTGCGGAGGCATTTGGAGCCGCAGCGGCGGCCGTCAGTGAAGATGTGGCGGCAGCGAAAGTGCTTTGTGGTTTCAGGCATAGGTTGGGGGCCCCACCCCCGGTGTTTCGATGTAAAGTCCGGACAGCATTGGAGTTAGATCAAAGTTGGTCTGAGGAGCTTAAAGGGATAAGCCCCGGCTATGGCCGGGGCCTTTGTCTTCATCTCTAATGATAGCGGGCGGGCGGGGGTTAATGTGCAAATTATCTTCTGACGTAAGTCTCTTGTAATGTTATGGTTGCGCGCACGATGGCATTTATTTTGCTTGACAACGAGTTTGGCTGTTATTTGGAGAGCGTAGAAGGTAAGTACATCAAAGAAGGACACTTATCTGCCCCATACGAAGCGGGCTCGATTACCAGATGACCTTCACGTCGTAATCTTTAAGCTTCGAGTCGCCGGATAGTATTGGCAGCGATTCCGAAATGGCTTGTGCGACTAGGAGGCGGTCGAAGGGGTCACCGTGGTTGCGCGGGAGGTATTCCAGTTGCAAGATGTGGTCGTAACGGATGGGCAAGAGCTCCATTCCGTAGGCGTCCATCTCCTCGCGGATGTATGCGACCGATGAACCGATTGCGTTCAGTTTTCCCGTTTTGATCTTGATGGCTATTTCCCAAAGGGAAACGAGCGAGAAGACAAGTTCGTCGGTGTCGGAACTGAGAATCTGCTTCGCTTTGCGCGAGCTGCGATGATCGCCAAGCAGATCCCATAAGAAGGTGTGGGTGTCGACCAACACCCTCATTTGGGCTTCGATTCTGGATAGATTAGATCATCGTCATCGCCTTCGAACAGCTTCTGGATCGCGAGATTGGTTTCGTCGGAATCCCAGTCGTCCGCCATCCAGAGCTTGCCGATTCCAGACCCGCGGAGGTGCTTGCGCGACTTGCGAACGGGTGAGGTGACAAGGACGAGCTTAACGGCAGGTTTGCCGGCACGCGCGATGATGACCTCTTCACCGCTCTCGGCGGCGGCGATGAGCTTGGAGAGGTGGGTCTTGGCGTGATGGACATTGACTTCCATGTGAACAGATTAGCTAATAAGATTAGCTAATGGCAAGCGGATTCGGCGGGAATTGTGTATGTGTCCCCCAATTCGTCCCCCCCGATTCGTTCCAGCCAGTAGAGCGTGTGACCATCGAGTAGGAACTTCAATCGATCTCCGGTGGAAAGAACGGGCCATCAAGCATGTCGGCTGCAAGCTCTTTCTTCATCGCGTCCCATTGCTCGTCGGTTGGGACGGTAACCAACCCCTTGCCTGCGCCAAACAGGTGACGGCGACCGGTTTGCGGAGCTGCGGAACCGATTGGAGCATTGTCGACGACGAGGCGAATGCCGGGCTTGTTGGGACGATCAATGCGCACCTCTTCCCCGCTTTCGACGGCGGTGAGAATATCGTCGAGGTGCGTCGCGGCGTATTGGGCGCTGACCTTCATGGGTTCAGGTTAGAACGAGGAAAAGATGGAGTCAATGGGAAGGAAGACGGTCGAGCTTCGCTCGATGCCCACTCATCGCAGAGACAACGGCGCGATGAATGGGGCACCCACAGTTCTTGGGAGGGGATGACTGGGCCACCCGCCTCGATGCCCACCCATCGCAGAGACCAAGACGCGAGGAATGGGGCACCTAGATTTGCGTTCGCTGTGAGTGGGCCACCCGCCCACCCGGTTCGCTGGTCAGGGATGAAATTGCCACCGCGGCGCGGCCGGACGGGTAAACCTTGGCCCCGGGACCCGCATCCCACGCGTAGCGGGGTGGCGGTTGAGGTGTTTATGCGAAACACGCGGCGCTTTTGAGAGGGTGGACGTCATTGGGGGTTCTGTTTCGTTGCATCGCGTTAGTCTCCCAGCGATAAACCAGACCACAAACAGAGCGGACAGGAAAGATGAGCGAGATGGCTGACCAGACAAGCAGTGCAGCGTTACCTAGGTCCGAGGGAGAAAAAACTCAAACTCAGAACGAAGTTCGCAGCCTTAGTACTACCGAACTAGAACATCATGTGTGGGCTCGGGTCCAACAGAGTCCTTTATTTTCCATGTGGGACCTGCATGGTGTGCCTTTGAAGCGAGTCTTGAAGGGTACATGGAAAGGAATCGATGATGACAATCTCTTCGGGCGCGCTTCGCAGCTAGCTTACGCATTTTTCTCAGCGCTCTTTCCAGCTCTCATTGCAATGTCTTCCCTGATGGGACTTTTCGCAAAGTCGTCGACCGATCTGTACTACTCCCTTCTTACCCGTATTGGGCGCCTTATTCCGCCGTCTGCCTTCACGCTGGTCATGGACACTTTCAAACAGACGACGTCCGCAAGCACGACAGGAAAAGTGACCCTTGGCGTTCTGGTCGCGTTGTTTTCGGCGAGCGTTGGAATCTCCGCCATTCAAGATACGTTGAATACCGTTTATAAGGTGAAAGAGACACGAGCATTTTGGAAGGCGAGACTCGAAGCTATCGGGCTTACGGTGGTGGTTGCGGTGATTTTTCTCACGGCACTATCGGTCCTGTTCGCGGGCGACTACGCTGCGGGAAAGGCTAATCATTTCCTGCATTGGGGGTACGGCCCGGCAGTTGCCATTCGTATCACGACGTGGGCAGCGGCGTCGCTGCTGATGACACTTTCCTTCGAAGTCATGTACTACGGGTGTCCCGATCTACAACATCGCAAATGGCGGTGGATTACCCCGGGCGGGATCATGGGGCTGGTGGGCTGGATCATCGGATCTATCGGATTGAGAGTCTATCTGCACTACTTCAACAGCTATTCCGCTACCTATGGGTCTCTCGGAGCGGTGGTGATCTTATTGCTGTGGTTTTACCTTACGGGAGTCACGATTCTGCTAGGTGGGGAGCTTAATTCGGAGATAGAGCATGCAGTGGCTGAGGCTCAACTTGTATCTGGCGCTTCACCCCTTCCACCACAATCATCGGTTAACAAGGTTCAACTGTAGATCAGCTTGCGGGACGAGACCGCTGTTTGAAGGCGGTTGAAGCTGCCGTGGGCGTTTGAGGAGGCATACGGCAGGGGCTAAAGCCCGGTTTTGTGGCTGGTCCGTGACGCCAAGACTGAAGCCCTGGTCTTCCTGGAAGCAAAGGCAGAGGCACAGACAACGGGCGAACTCTTTCGAGTCCGCCCGCTTGAAATGCAACCGCAGATTCCTCCGCTTTGCTACGGAATGACAAACAAGGAGAGTGGTGGCCGGGATTACTCGGCGGCCATTTCTTCTTGTTCGCCTTCCATGCGCATCTGCTCCAGTTCGCGTTCCTCGGCTTCGATGGCGGCGGTGACCTCTTGCTGGACCTGAGCCGCTGCTTCTTCGAGTTCGGGGCTGAGCTGGACGTTGCGGTAGTACTCCATGCCGGTTCCGGCCGGGATGAGGCGGCCGACGATGACGTTTTCCTTGAGGCCGCGCAGTGTGTCGATGCTTCCGTTGATGGAAGCTTCGGTGAGCACGCGGGTGGTCTCCTGGAAGCTGGCGGCCGAGATGAAGCTGTCGGTCGAGAGCGACGCCTTGGTGATGCCGAGGAGCAGAGAACGCCCGATTGCGGGGCGTCCGCCGGTCATCAGCACACGCTGGTTTTCGGCGTTGAAGCGGAAGCGATCCGTCTGCTGGTCGACGAGGAAGGTGGTGTCGCCAACCTCTTCGATTTTGACCCAGCGGAGCATCTGCCGGACGATGGTCTCGATGTGCTTGTCCGAGATGGTTACGCCCTGGAGACGATAGACCTCCTGGATTTCGTTGACGAGATACATCTGAACGGCGCGCTCGCCGAGGACCTCGAGGATGTCGTGCGGGCTGCGTGGTCCGTCGATGAGTGCATCACCGGCACGTAGCCGCTCGCCTTCCTGGACGTTGACGTAGACTCCGCGCGGGACGCTGTATTCCTCTTCCTGCCCGTTGTCTCCGGTGACGTAGACTTTCCGTTGACCCTTGCTCACATCGCCAAACCGCACGACGCCGTCGATCTTGGAGATGATGGCGGGGTCACGCGGCTTGCGGGCCTCAAACAACTCGACAACCCTCGGCAAGCCACCCGTGATGTCCTTGGTACGGGTGGTTTCGCGCGGGATCTTGGCGAGGATGTCGCCGGGGAAGACCTCGTCGCCATCCTGCACCATAAGGTTGGCACGGGAAGGCATGAGGTAGCGCTTGTTGCCAGACGTGGCCTTGATGATGATCGCGGGCTGGCGCTTCTCATCGGGGCTGTCGGCGACGACCAGGCGCGAGAGGCCGGTGACTTCGTCGACTTCTTCGTTGAGGGTGACGCCTTCCTGGAGGTCCTTGAACTGAACTGTTCCGGCGATCTCCGTGAGCAGCGAGAAGGTGTACGGATCCCACTCGCCGATCAGGGTTCCCTGCTCGACCTTTGCGCCTTCTTCGAGCTTGAGCTTGGCGCCGTAAACGATGGCGTAACGCTCCTTCTCGCGGCCCTTATCGTCGACGACGGCGATAGAACCGTTCCGGTTGAAGGCGACCAGGTTGCCGTCCTTGGAGCGGACGGTGACGAGGTTGATGAAGCGGATGGTACCGGCGTTCTTGGCTTCGAGGTGCGAAGCGTCGTGGACGCGCGATGCCGTTCCTCCGATGTGGAAGGTACGCATGGTGAGCTGCGTTCCAGGCTCGCCGATGGACTGCGCCGCGATGACTCCGACGGCTTCGCCCATCTCGACCATCTTGCCGGAGCCGAGGTTACGACCATAGCAGAGGATGCAGACGCCGCGCTTGGACTCGCAGGTGAGAACCGAGCGGATTTTCACCTTCTCGATACCGGCAGCCTGGATGGCCGAGGCGAGGTCTTCGTCGATCTCCTGGTTGACTTCGACGATCGTCTTGCCTTCGAAGTCTTTCAACTTCTCAAGCGAGACGCGGCCGATGATGCGGTCGCGGAGGGGTTCGATGGTCTCGCCGGCTTCAATGATTGGCGTGACATAGATGCCTTCGACGGTGCCGCAATCGTTGTGGGAGATGATGACGTCCTGGGCCACGTCGACGAGACGGCGGGTCAGGTAGCCGGAGTCGGCGGTCTTGAGCGCGGTATCGGCGAGACCCTTACGGGCGCCGTGGGTGGAGATGAAGTACTGCAGCACGGTGAGGCCTTCGCGGAAGTTCGCCGTGATGGGGGTTTCGATGATTTCGCCCGAGGGCTTGGCCATCAAACCACGCATGCCGGAGAGCTGACGAATCTGCTGCTTGGAACCGCGGGCTCCGGAGTCGGCCATGATGTAAATCGGGTTCATGGCGCCGTCCTTGTCGGCCTGCTTCATGTTGTTGAACATTTCGTCGGCGACGCGCTCGGTGACCGAAGACCACATCTGGATGACCTTGTTGGAGCGCTCCCCGTTGGTGATAGCTCCGTCGAGATACTGCTGCTGCATGCCGAGGACCTGCTTCTCGGCGTCGTGGACGACGGTGTACTTGCTGGCCGGGATCACCATGTCGTCGAGACCGACCGAGAGGCCGGAACGGGTGGCATAGGTGAAGCCGAGATCCTTGATGCGGTCGAGCGCGTGTACTGTGACCTCGAGGCCGAGGTTGAGGTAAAGGTAGTTGATGAGCTGGCCGATGCCCTTCTTCTTGAGCAGGCCGTTGACGTAGGGCATGCCTTCGGGAAGCGCGTCGTTGAGGATGGCGCGGCCGACGGTGGTCGAGA
The DNA here is from genome assembly GCA_025350865.1 of Rhodanobacteraceae bacterium. Classification (GTDB taxonomy): domain Bacteria; phylum Acidobacteriota; class Terriglobia; order Terriglobales; family Acidobacteriaceae; genus Edaphobacter. The sequence goes on along the minus strand of JANXWZ010000213.1, from coordinate 1,761 downwards.
TGAACTGCTTGGTGAACTCGACAACTTCGGTGTGCGTGAGGTCCTGATCGTCGTAGGCGGTGGTCATGTCGAGAACCTTGCCGGTGTAGCGCAGACGGATTGGCGTCAGCGTTTCAACCTGCTTGGCTTCGAGCGCCATCAGCACCTCTTCGATGTTGGCGAAGACACGGCCTTCACCCTTGGCATTTACCTTAGCTTTCGTCAGGTAGTAGAGGCCGAGGACGAGGTCCTGCGTGGGGACAGTGATTGGCTGGCCAGATGCCGGGGACAGGATGTTATGGCTAGCCAGCATCAGGACCGAGGCTTCGATCTGGGCTTCGGGCGAGAGCGGGATGTGCACAGCCATCTGGTCGCCGTCGAAGTCCGCGTTGAAGGCGGTGCAAACGAGCGGATGGATCTTGATGGCCTTGCCTTCGACGAGCACCGGCTCAAACGCCTGGATACCAAGGCGGTGGAGGGTCGGGGCGCGGTTCAGCAGGACCGGGTGATCCTTGATGACCTCTTCGAGGATGTCCCAGACGATGGGTTCCTGCATCTCGACCATCTCTTTGGCCTGCTTGATGGTGGTGCAGTGGCCGGTCTGTTCAAGACGGTGATAGATGAAGGGCTTGAAGAGCTCGAGCGCCATCTTCTTGGGCAGGCCGCACTGGTGCAGCTTGAGGTCTGGACCGACGACGATGACCGAACGGCCAGAGTAGTCGACGCGCTTGCCGAGAAGGTTCTGACGGAAGCGGCCCTGCTTGCCCTTGAGGGTGTCGGAGAGCGACTTGAGCGGACGGTTGTTCGCACCGCGGAGCACGCGGCCACGGCGGCCGTTGTCGAACAGAGCGTCGACAGCCTCCTGCAGCATGCGCTTTTCGTTGCGGACGATGACTTCAGGCGCATGGAGGTCCATGAGCTTCTTGAGGCGGTTGTTGCGGTTGATCACGCGGCGATATAGGTCGTTGAGGTCGGACGTGGCGAAGCGGCCACCGTCCAGCGGTACGAGCGGACGGAGTTCGGGCGGGATGACCGGGATGACGTCGAGGATCATCCACTGCGGCAGGTTGTCGGACTTGCGGAAGGCCTCGACGATCTTGAGGCGCTTGGAATACTTAAGCTTCTTCTGGAGCGAGGTCTCGGTCTTCATGCGCTCGCGGAGTTCGATCGAGAGCTCGATGATTTCGACGCGCTTGAGGAGTTCCTTAATCGCCTCAGCACCCATCATGGCCTTGAAGCCGGAGGGGCGGTACTGGGCGTCGAGCTCGCGGAAGCGGTTTTCGTCCTTGATAACTTCGCGCTCCTTGACGGGCGCGTCGCCTGGATCGACGACGACGTAGGACTCGAAGTAGAGGACGGCTTCGAGCTCACGCAGGGAGATGTCGAGCAGGTGGCCGATACGCGAGGGCAGACCCTTAAAGAACCAGACGTGCGAGCAGGGAGACGCGAGTTCGATGTGGCCGAGACGCTCGCGGCGGACCTTCGAGAGCGTGACTTCGACGCCGCACTTGTCGCAGATGACGCCGCGGTGCTTCATGCGCTTGTACTTGCCGCAGAGACATTCCCAGTCGGTGATGGGTCCGAAGATGCGGGCGCAGAAGAGGCCATCGCGTTCGGGTTTGAAAGTGCGGTAGTTGATGGTCTCGGGCTTGGTGACTTCACCGTGCGACCAGCTGCGGATCTTTTCGGGTGAAGCGAGGCTGATACGGATGGCATCAAAATCGTTGATCGCGTTACCTAGGTCGAATGGGCTGGAACGATACAAGGTTTCCTCCTGCCGGA
>JANXWZ010000176.1 GCA_025350865.1 Rhodanobacteraceae bacterium | reverse complement strand
CGACGTCCTCGCCCGCTACGCCGAACGTCAGCACGCTCCCGCCTTCACCCTGACCGAAAAGTACCTCCTGGCCAACGGCTACTAAAGCGCAAACAAAAGGCCCCGGGATTAACCGGGGCCAAATAGTTTGTAACAATTACTGATACAAATCTAGTAGCGCATCGAAAACTAGATCGAGCTCATGTTGTGCAGGAACTCCTGATTGTTCCTGGTCTTCGCGAGCTTGTCCGTCAACAGCTCCATCGCTTCAACTGGTGACAGCGGATTCAGCACCTTGCGCAAAATCCAGGTCCGCTGCAGGTCTTCCTTCGGAATCAGCAGCTCTTCCTTACGCGTACCGGAGCGCTGAATATCAATCGCCGGGAACACACGCTTATCAACCAGCTTGCGATCCAGGATCACTTCCATGTTGCCGGTACCCTTGAACTCTTCAAAGATCACTTCATCCATGCGCGAACCAGTATCCACCAGGGCCGTCGCAATAATCGTCAGCGAACCGCCCTCTTCGATATTGCGGGCCGCACCAAAGAAACGCTTCGGACGCTGCAGCGCATTCGAGTCCACACCACCTGAGAGCACTTTGCCCGAGGGCGGCACAATCGTGTTGTAAGCACGCGCCAGACGCGTAATCGAATCCAGCAGAATCACCACATCGCGCTTATGCTCAACCAGGCGCTTCGCCTTCTCAATCACCATCTCGGCAACCTGAACGTGTCGCGCCGCCGGCTCATCGAACGTCGATGAAATCACCTCGCCCTTCACCGAACGCTGCATGTCCGTAACTTCTTCCGGACGCTCGTCGATCAGCAACACAATCAGAACCACTTCAGGATGGTTTGACGTAATGCTGTTCGCGATCGACTGCAGCAGCATCGTCTTACCAGTACGCGGCGGAGCCACAATCAGTCCGCGCTGCCCCTTGCCCACGGGCGTCAACAGGTCCATCACGCGACCGCTGATGTGCTCGCGAACCGTCTCCATCTTCACCCGCTCCTGCGCGTAAAGAGGAGTCAGGTTGTCGAACAGAATCTTGTTGCGCGTCTCTTCCGGCGACTCAAAGTTGATCGCCTCAATCTTCACCAGCGCGAAGTACTTCTCGCCTTCATGCGGTGGCCGCACATTGCCGCTGATCGTGTCGCCCGTCTTCAAATCGAACTTGCGAATCTGCGACGGCGAAACGTAAATATCATCCGGCCCGGGCAGATAGTTGTAATCAGGCGAGCGCAGGAATCCATAGCCATCCGGAAGAATCTCCAGCACGCCTTCCGCGAAGATGTGTCCTTCCTTCTCGCTCTGCGCCTGCAGAATCTTGAAGATCAGATCCTGCTTCCGCAGTCCGCTCGTTCCAGCAATGTCGAGGCCACGCGCGAGCTTACCTAGCTCCGCAATATTGTGCTCTTTCAGTTCAGAAATGGTCATATTTTACCTTGCAGTTTTGATTTGTTTAGGAGGGATGTGTGGAACTGAGGCGGGATCTGCGTGACGAGGGGGTCTTGCGGAAGGCCAGAAAGTTACGAGGAAAATGTGTTGCGGATGGGGTGATCGTGCGGGTAAATCGTTAGTAGTACCGCCGGGAAATAAACCTACAGAACTGCCGCGCGTTAAGCCGCGCGGCGTTCTGTCAATTGTACCTTCTCTACTGGCGCTTCTCCAGAAGCATTCATCGGAATGGTGTCCTTGAAACGGTCAAGCACTTCATTCGTCGTGTCCTGCAACCGGGTATTCGGCTTGTGAAGCTTGCGGGTTGCCTTCGACGCCAACTGACACAACTCATACCGGTTGTTCACGTGCGTGAGAGCTCCAAAAATAAGATCTGAGCGCATAATTCTCCTTTTCAAGTCATAGGCATAAAGCGTCTGCAGCGCTTGTTCGCCTGAAATCAATTCAAATTTCAATCACCCTAAATATGGTTCTAGGCTGTCTTCTGTTAGACGCATAAAAACCATAGGACGATTGATTAAATCTTCAAAAATCAGGATTATCTCGTCTTGCACTTATGCGCAAAACCAGACCTCATAGTCAAAATCGACTATGTCCTGTCCTGCAATTCTGTCTCCCGTGTGATCTGGCGCCTCGGCACCTCAGCTTGAAACAGACCGGAAAACGCATCTTTTGCCAGATGCATGGCCTACTACCAAAACAAAATCTAACGCCTTCGGTCCAGCTTCGTGGGAACTGGATACTGAGGCACTCATGGAAAGTAAATCGTATGAAGCCCAAGGTCAATACTTTTTTTGGAAATCTGTGGATAATTAAATCCAAGAAATAGGATTATTTGCTCCCATTCATTCTCGCACTTGTGCCGCAACTCCTTTACCATCATCACGACCAGTAACTGCGGTCCAGCGTACGGTACTGAATTGCCTCCGCAATATGTTTTACCGCAATATCCTGCTCTCCCCCTAGATCGGCAATACTTCGCGCAACCTTCAATATCCGATCATGCGCCCGCGCGCTCAGTCCCTGCTGCTGCATCGCTCGCTCCAACAGCCGCTCAGCGTCCGACGATAACTCGCAATGCACCCGGATCTGCTGCGTGTTCATCTGAGAGTTCGCAAAAATCTGCCGAGATGCCCCCTTCGCCGAGCCCTTCGTCCGCTCCCCCGTCTGGCTGAATCGCGCATGCTGCCGTTCCCGCGCCGCCAGCACCCGGGCCCGTATCTCCTCAGACCCCTCCGCCGCCGCTCCCCCTCGCAACTCCTTATACTGCACCGCCGGAACCTCAATATGAATGTCGATCCTGTCCAGCAGCGGTCCCGATACCTTCGACACATACCGCTGAATCATCGGCGGCGTACACATGCAATCCCGCGACTTATCGTTGAAGTACCCACACGGGCAAGGATTCATCGCCGCCGCCAGCATGAACCTCGCCGGAAAACTTAAACTCATCGCCGCCCGCGAAATCGTCACCATCCCATCCTCCAGCGGCTGCCGCAAAACCTCCAGCACATTCCGCGGAAACTCCGGCAATTCATCCAGAAACAGCAGTCCGTTATGCGCCAGACTCACCTCACCCGGCCGCGGAATCATCCCGCCTCCAATCAGCCCCGCATCCGAGATCGTATGGTGCGGCGACCGGAACGGCCGATGCGTCACCAGCCCCTGCTCCGCATCCAGTACCCCAGCCACCGAGTGGATCTTCGTCGTCTCCAGCGCCTCCTCAAACCGCAGAGGAGCCAGAATCGACGGCAGCCGTTTCGCCAGCATCGTCTTGCCCGACCCCGGCGGCCCGATCATCAGAATGTTGTGACCACCTGCTGCCGCCACCTCCAGCGCTCGCTTCGCAACATGCTGCCCGCGCACATCCTTGAAGTCGAAAGGAAAGTGCTGCATCGAGTTCATCAGTTCCGCCGTCTCCACCACCAGCGGCTGCGCCGACATCGCCCCAAACGACGCCGAGTTCAACAACTCCCGCACCTCCAGCAGAGACTTCACCGGATACACATTCACACCCTTCACCACCGCCGCCTCACGAGCATTGCTCGCCGGAATGATCAGGTTCTTGATCCCCTTCGCCAGCGCCGCCACCGCAATCGGCAACATCCCCTGCACCGCCCGCAGACTCCCATCCAGCCCTAGCTCACCCACCAACAGATAGTCGTCCAGGTCCTTGCAGTGCAGCGCTCCATACGCGCCCAGTATTCCAATCGCGATCGGCAGATCGAACCCCGACCCTTCTTTCTTCAGGTCAGCCGGAGCCAGATTGATCGTGATTCGCGTCGGAGGAATATCGAAGCCGGAGTTTTTGATCGCCGATCGCACCCGGTCGCGACTCTCGCGCACCGCCGCATCCGGCAACCCCACCGTGCTGAAGATCTCTTTCTCTAACCGGACGCCAGAGAAGTCCACTTCGACGTCGATAATATGGGCATCGATCCCATACACAGCAGCACTACGAGCTTTAAACAGCATTAGTTAGGCCTGGTAAAACCTTGAGGCAGGAATTCGCCGAGTATAGCACTCGCTATACAAATACAAGAGATACAGACCTTCCTATCGCAAGCAGTCGGCATCATACATTTCATGCACATGCGCGTCGCGTCATCCCGCCCTGGTAAATCTGCTCTTTCAATTACCTATCTCGCCGTTCCAATCTTCTTCGCCGCAACTGCCTTATCGCAGGCATCTCCAGCCCCTCAGAATCCCGACACACCAATCGTTACAACCCAATCAGCCCCCGCGCAAGACGATACTCCCGCACCTACCCGGCATGATCCTAAGGCCACATCCGCACAAAAAGTAGATGACGCATGGTCTATGCTCACCAGTGCCGTCGAAGACTCCAAGCACTCCCAGCTGCGCATCCAGGCACTCGCCGCACTCGGAACTCTCGGCAGAGACCCTCGCAGCCTGCACCTGATCGCCGCTGCGCTGGGCGACGCAGACCTTGATGTTCGCACCGCTGCCGTTCTTGCTGCGGGCCAGACCCGAAGCCGCAATCTCACCACCGGCCTCCGCACCCTGCTCGACGATAAAGAGCCGCAAGTCGCCTTCATTGCCGCCATCACTCTGTCGAAGATGAATGATCGCTCCGGCGAGGACATCCTCATGGCGGTCGTCGACGGCGAACGCAGCGCCAACGCCACGATGATCCACGGCACAAGGCACAGCATCAGCAAGACACTGCACAGCCCCACCGCCCTGGCCGTTATCGGCATCGAGCAGGGAGCGTCCCTGTTTCTCGGCCCCTTCGGCTACGGCCTCACAGCATATGAATACATGCGCAAGAACAGCAGCACCGCTGGCTCGGCACGCGTCTTGGCCATCGAGCAGCTCGCTCAGCAGAAGTCCGGTCCCATCCGCGCCGAACTCGTAGCCTCACTCTCCGACAAAGACCTGACCGTGCGCACCGCTGCCGCAAAAGCCCTCGGCAACTATCGCGACTCCGCAACCTCCGCCGCACTCTATCCTCTCCTCGACGACAACAAGGCTCCCGTCCGCCTCACCGCCGCCGCCGCCTTCATCAAAACAACCACACGAGGCTCAGCCAGACCCACCAAGAAAATAGCCCAGCTTTGATGGAGACGCGCTGTGAAATCCTCCACGTCGATTGACAAGCCGTAGCTCTACCGCTCCACCGCAAGCGCAACCGAATTCCCGCCCCCCAAACACAGTGCCGCAACTCCCCGCTTCACATCTCGTCGCATCATCTCGTGAATCAGCGTAACCAGCACTCTCGCTCCACTCGCTCCAATCGGATGCCCCATCGCCACCGCCCCACCATTCACATTCACCCGCGCAGCATCCAGCCCAAGCTCCTTCATCACTCCCAGCGCCTGCACGCTGAATGCTTCATTCAACTCGTACAGGTCCACCCCAACCCGATCCCAACCCGCACGCTCCAACACTCGCTGCACTCCAATCACTGGAGCCAGCATCACCCATCGCGGCGCAACTCCACTCATCGCCTGCGCCCGAATCGTCACCATCGGTTTCAACCCTAACGCCGCAGCCTTCTCAGCCGACATCACCACCACCGCAGCAGCAGCATCATTCACCCCCGGAGCGTTCCCCGCAGTCACCGTCCCATCCTTCTTGAACGCCGGCCGCAACGCAGCCAGAGCCTCCAGCGAAGCATCCTCGCGCACACTCTCATCGCGATCGAAGTAAGAGACGGCGCCCTTGCGACCCGGCACCTCGACGCGCATCACCTCAGCCGCAAACCGGCCTTCACGCCAAGCCGCCGCCGCTCGTCGATGCGACTCCAGCGCATAGGCGTCCTGCTGCTCGCGCGTGATGCCGTGCTTCTCGGCGACGAGCTCGCCGGTCATGCCCATGTGCTGGTCGTCGCACGCGCACCAAAGGCCGTCCTTCACCATCGAGTCGATCGCCTTGGCATCGCCCATCTTGTAGCCGCGCCGCGCTCCCGGCAGCAGGTAGGGCGCGTTCGACATCGACTCCATTCCACCCGCCACCACGATCTCCGCATCGCCCGCCATGATCGCCTGTGCACCCAGCGCGACCGCCTTCAACCCGCTGCCGCACACCATGTTGATCGTCATCGCGGCGACCGTATCGGCAAGCCCTCCACCCAACGCGGCCTGCCTCGCGGGGTTCTGTCCAAGCCCCGCCGGCAACACGCAGCCCATGATGCACTCGCTCACATCAGCAGCGTTCACTCCAGCCCGCGAGACAGCCTCACGCACTACCGCTGCTCCAAGCTGGGTGGCCGACAACTCACTCAGTCCGCCCTGAAACTTCCCGACCGCCGTCCGCACTGCCGACACAATCACCACATCCCGCATCGCTCATCTCCGCGTACCATACGTCTCATGCTGCACGAATCAACACTACTCGTTGAGCCTCTGTCTCCGCCACCGCCGCCGATGCCGAATGAGACCGCAAAGCCCATTGCGCATTGGCTTCACACCGCCGGCCTGCTCGGCCTCTTCGTCCTCACCACGACCCTCACCCAGCATCGCGCCACCACGCGCGACCTTACACAAACCAGCCGCATCCCCAGCTACCTCATCAGCATCGCCATGGAACTTGTCTTGCTGGCACTCGTCATCGCCGGCATCCGCAAGCGCCGCGAGTTCCTGCTGCATGCTCTGCGCAGCCGCGCCCACACCTTCGTTGAAAGCCTTGGCATCGGCGCCATCGTCTACGTGCTGGGCTTCATGGCGATCATAGCGGCGGGCATCGTCCTCTCCATGACGCCGCTGCTCCATCAGCGCAACGAGGCAGTGATCCTCGCCATCGCGCCGCACACGCCATTGCAGTTTCTGGTGTGGTTCTTCGTATCGCTCTCGGCCGGCGTATGCGAAGAGCTTGTCTTTCGCGGCTATCTGCTGCAACAGCTCACGGCGTGGACCCAACGTCCGACCCTCTCGATCATCATTGGCGCTTTGCTCTTTGGTTCGGTGCATCTGTATGAAGGTCTCGGCGCGATCCTGCCGCTGGCTGCACTGGCGCTGGTGTACGGCTTCGTCGTCCGTTACTTCAAGGGCGATCTGCGCGCCGTAATCGTGGCCCACACTTTGCAGGATTTCATCGTCGCACTGCTGCTGCTCGCACGCCCCTACGTCGAACGCATGCAGCCTCACCCATAGCTGCGCGTCGACAAGACCGCATCGGCGCAACAAAAAAGGGTGAAAGATTTTCTCTTCCGCTCCGTTTTTTCTTGACACCGTTTTGCAACGAAACTATACCTTCGTTAGCTGCTCGATTGAGTGCTGTAGCAACTGGGAGAATAGGCAAACGGCAACCGCAAGGAAGCCGCTCCAACAGGCAAACAAGGCAACGTACCAAACGCTTGATTCATAAGGCAAACGCAGTGAAGGGGAGGCTCTTCAGCCTCCCCTTCATTGCGTTCGTGCATCTCGTTCTTCCGATGCGACGGGCTCGAAACCGCCCGACTCTGTTGGCGTTTTTTACTTCGGGGGAGCCGCCATCGCCTGCGGCGCGTTCTTCGGTGTGGATAAGTAGCCCGATATCTGATTCTTCGAAATGTTGTTCACCACCAGTTCGAACAACAGCGGATCCTTGCCGGTATAGAACTGCACCGGCTCATCCAGGCTCTTGTCCTTCTTCTCGATGTTGCGATCGTCCGCGCTCACAACCATCGTGTATTTGGAGTGCTTGTCGTCCACCTTCTTCGCCTGCAGTTTCACAGTCGAAAGCAGCATGGGCTTGGCACCCTTCTGCAAGGTGAACTCGTAGTAGTTGCGATCACCCTTATGTTTCAGCACTTCAAGCTCGTCGTGATTCGTCGCGATCAGGCCGCTCATCTTGCCTTCGTCGCCCATCATGCGTTGCATGGCTTGCTTCGCATTGTTGAGGTCGGTCTGGGTATCTGCGATGCTGGCCTTCGCGCCAATCACATCCGTCTTCACGGTCGACACATCAGCCGCGACAACGCCGACCTGCTTCGCAGTGTCTGCCTGCGCAGCCGCCAATTTCTCATCCTGCGCCTTTTCGGCCTTCGCCTGAGCAATCTGCGACGCCATGATGCTCTGCGTCTTAATCTCAATCTGCTTTTGAGTCATGCCGACGCTCTGGCCCAGCGTCTCAGTGGTCGCCCTCAGCCGCGCATTCAACGCATCGTCCTTCTGCACCAGTTCCACGTTCTTCTGTTCAGCCACAGTCAGGCGATCTTCGGCAGACTTCAAGTGGTTGTTCAAGCCGAAACACCAGATCAGCGCTCCGATGCTCATGAGGGCCAAGATCGCAAGCGCCCCGAGCAAGGCATTCGAGGGACGATTCTGTAAGACGACTTCCTGTTCAGTCATTGCTTTTCCTCCGGTCCTTCATAAGGATGAGACGACGATCATACGTCAACGGTTATCTCCGGTCCTCTCAGCACTATATCGCACACCCTGCCGATATTCGCCCACAGTAATGACAACGCTTTCTTCGCTGCGCTATAACCTAAGCTGCTTGTTGTAAAGCAAGATTCGGATTCGGAGATCGTAAAGAATGTCCACAGCTGTCGCGCCCAAGGGGCTTGAAGGCATCGTCGCCACAACCTCTTCCATTTGCTGGATCGACGGAGACGCAGGTGTACTCTCCTACCGCGGCATCGACATTCACGAACTTGCCGACAAGTCCACGTTCGAGGAGACTACTTACCTCCTGTGGAACGGGACTCTGCCCACAGCATCCGAGCTGGCCGCCTTCACTAAGGAACTTGCAGACGCGCGTGAGCTCGACCCCGCGATCCTCGCTCTGATGAAGAGCGTTCCGGCCTACGCTTCCCCCATGGAAGTCCTCCGCACGGCCGTCTCCCTCTGCTCCATCTACGACGTGGATGAGAAGGATTCCAGCCACTCGGCCAACATCCGCAAGTCCTACCGGCTGACCGCTCAGATCGCAATGATCGTCGCCATGTTCGACCGCAACCGCAAGGGCAAGTCAGTCGTCCAGGCGGACAAGAGCCTCTCGCACGCGGCAAACTTCCTCTGGATGCTCAATGGGGAGAGGCCCTCCGACACCGCCACCCGCGCTCTCGACATCGCGCTGATCCTGCATGCCGACCACGAACTGAATGCCAGCACCTTCGCAGCGCGGGTGATCGCGGCTACCTTGTCCGACATGCACTCGGCCATCACCGGTGCCATCGGTGCGCTCAAGGGGCCCTTGCATGGAGGCGCCAACGAGGCGACCATGAAGCTGCTCTTTGCCATCGAGAAGGCCGGTGCTGATCCGGTCGAATACGTGAAGGCAATGTTTGCGCGCAAGGAGAAAATCTCCGGATTCGGCCATCGCGTGTACCACACCGAAGACCCACGCGCCACGCACCTCCGCCGCATGTCCCAGGAGCTTGGCCAGGCCGCCGGCAATACCAAGTGGTTCGATATGTCGAGCAAGATCGAGCAGTTCGTGAAGGGCGAGAAGAAGCTCAACGCCAACGTCGACTTTTACTCGGCCAGCACCTACACAACGCTCGGAATCGACATCGACCTCTTCACACCGATCTTCGCCGTCTCGCGCATCTCCGGCTGGGCTGCCCACGTCATTGAGCAGCACGACGACAATCGCCTCATCCGGCCGCGCGCCGACTACACGGGCCCCGCTTACCCGGTAACGTATGTGCCGGTTGGCGAGCGCTAGACGCAGCGCAATTCGTTACTAGCCAACAGCTTAGCGGTGTGCCATGCTTGTCGAGGGACCACACTCCCCGAAAGAGGCGGCACCTGTCGGTATCAATCCATCCCATGCGCCCATTGCTGGGTGTTCTGTTGCTGGTGGCCGCGCTAGGGGCGCGACGCGGGACCGCGCAGGAGCGTCCAACCCCTCCTTCCGAAGCGCCTGTCGCAAGCTCCGGCTCGACCAGCGAGTCCGAAGTTCCGCAGGTTCCGGGACTCTCCGGACTGTTGCGTGGCGCCAATGGCGGCCTCACCATCACCGGGCTGCACGACGCCGCAACCGGTTGGTCGACGCTCTGGCAGCCTGCCTTCGGCTACAGTTTCAATGATCATTTCGCGATCGACGTGACCATCCCAATCTACATGTACCGCCTCAGCGGATCGACGCTGGCAAATCCAAAACCAAATGCGCTGCTGTTGCCGCATCGAGGCGAATTCGGCGATACGATCTTCGGTGTTCACGCTCTCTTCCAGCCGCGCTGGTTTACCTACGAAACGACGCTGACGGCCACTGCGCCGACCGGCGACGACGCCAATGGACTCAGCACGGGGCGCGCCACATTCGACCTCAGCAACCTGTTCGAATACAGCTTTCGCTCCGTGACTCCCACTCTTGAGCTTGGCGTGGGAGACTCAACTACGCTGGTCAACCGGCTCGTCAACAAGAACTACACCTCGCTCGGCCCAATCTCTCACTTTGGGATTGGCGCGTCGCTGCCCCTACCCTTGGGCTGGTCGATCCAGACCGGAGCCTATGAGGTCTTGCCAATCGGCGACCAGAAGATCTATCAAAGCGTCAAACGCAAGGGAACCACCACGCTCGTCGTCACCGGCCACAACGTCACCGAGGACAATGGCTTCACCAACTCGCTCGACATTCCGCTCGACCGCCACACCACGCTCTCGGCCTACTACAGCCGCAGCCTGCGCCAGCACGACGACATCGTATCCTTCAGCCTGACCTACGTCCTGCGCGGAACCCGGCGCGTGAAACGGATCACCGACGATGCGCTGCTCGACTCCATCCAGCAGTCAGCATCGCCGGCCCCCGACCAAACCCTAGTCCGCAGAGACTAAATTGCGCTCGCAGGCGGAATGATCCCGTTCATCCGCAGATACTCCACCATCTGGCCGTAGTGGTCGAACCCATGCGCCACGCCGAACGTCGCCAGGGTTGCGCGGGTGTTCATTCCATCCGCACCTTTGATGGCCAGAAACGCGTTCGCCGTGGTGATGGTACCGACCGCCTTGCGCGCAAAGGCAAAGCACGCTGCCGCTGCTGCTACGAGATCGTCCTTCTTCGTCATGCTGCCGATTCCCTTCACATCCACGCCGGGGTCCATCCCGCCGACAAGGCCGTAGAAGTAGTAGTTCGCCTGGATCACATGCGACATCTGCGCCGCGAACGACCGCACCGTATCGAACTTCGAGCCCGGAATCATCGACGACTTCGGCGCAAAGTCATACTTCTCGGCGGGCATCGCCTTTGCCACGCCCATAAACTCTTTTTCGAACTCCGCCAGCATCCCGTCGATTTCCTTTGCGGGGTTCGTCGGCGAACCGACCGCCGGCGCCTCCATCTTCATCCCGCCCATCTGTGCGGTCGCACCGCTTGCCATCGCTACCGCCATCAACGCCACTCCCATCATCTTCCGCATCATCGCCTGCTCCAGTCCTTCGATTGGTTTCAGAATCCACATCAGCCTAGCAGACTGCAACGCAACCCGCGTAAACTGGTCTCTATGGCCATCGCCGCCCGCCCACCCCAGCGCCGAATTTACATGGACGCCAACGCCACCACGCCTCTGCTCCCCGAGGTCTTCGACGCGATGCGCCCCTTCCTGCTCGAAAACTTCGGCAACGCCAGCTCCATTCATCAGCAGGGCCAGCGAGCCCGTTCGGCCGTCGACAAGGCCCGCAACACTGTCGCCAAGCTGCTCAACGCAAAGTCGTCTGAGATCGTCTTCACCTCCGGCGGCACGGAGAGCGACAACCTCGCCCTTTTCGGCGTCGTCGCCAGCGGCGACCACATCATCACCTCCGCCGTCGAACACCACGCCGTGCTGCACGCCGCGGAGGAACTCGCCAAACGAGGCGTCGATGTTACTTTTCTGGAGTGCGATGCCTCCGGCCTGATCGCGCCCGCAGCTCTGACCGCTGCCCTGCGATTCAATACCCGCCTCGTCTCCATCATGTTCGCCAACAACGAGACCGGCGTCATCCAACCCATCGCCGAACTCGCCGCAATTACCAGGGCGCACGGCGCGCTCTTCCACTCGGACGCCGTCCAGGGCGCGGGAAAGCTCGACATCGACCTCAGCCCCGATGGTCCGCTCGCCGGCATCGACCTGCTCTCCGCCTCCGGCCACAAGATGTACGCGCCGCAGGGAATCGGCGTCCTGTTCGTTCGCCACGGCGTTAAGCTGGCTCCGCTCTTCCACGGCGGCACCCACGAGCGGCAGCGCCGCGCCGGAACCGAAAACGTCGCCGGAATCGTCGCGCTGGGCAAGGCAGCGGAGTGCGCAGCGGCATGGCTAAGCGGTAACGCGGGGCCCGAATGTGCCGGAACCGAAAGCCCGACCGCACTCGCCGAACTGCGCGATCGCCTGGAACAAGGCTTGCTGCAAGCGATTCCTGCAAGTGGCGTCAACGGAGCCGGACACCCGCGCACCGCCAACACCACCAATGTCTTCTTCGATCACGTCGACGCCGAATCGCTGGTCATCACGCTCGACCTCAACGGCCTGTCCGTCTCCGGCGGCAGTGCCTGCCAGTCCGGCGCTTCGGAGCCTTCGCACGTCCTTACCGCGATGGGCCTGGCGCCCGCAAAGGCCCGCGCCAGCATCCGCATCTCCCTCTCGCGCACCACAACCCCTGAGGAAATCGATGAGGCTCTGCGCCTGATCCCCTCCGCCGTCTCCCAGTTGCGGTCGATCTCCAAAAGCTGGAAAGCGGCTATCGAGTCAGTCGACGCCCTCGCCCCAGCCTAAAATTCCAATTGGTTTGTCATCCCGTAGGGATCTGCCGTTGCACTCGCTCCTGCCGTTGACCGAAGCTTACTTCCTCGGCGGCGTCGCTCTCAATTTCATGTCCATCTCGCGCACGTTCAGCCGCGCCGGCCGGATGAACTCCGCCCTTGCTGGCGCCGCCTTCACCTCGGGCTTTGGGGCAGGAGCGTCTGCCGAGGCCGCCACAATCTCCATCCTGGCGGGGGGAGCAGCCTGCAGCGACACCTTCGACGGCTCCACTGCCTTTTTCGAACCCTTTTTCTTCTTCTTCTTCAGCGCTGATCCGCCCAGTGACTTACCTAGCGTAAAGACCAGCGTTATCGTGTAGAGCACAACCACCGTCGTGATCACGGCGGCAATATACGGCAGCGCCTTGAGAAACATCGCCGAGACTTCGCTGTTATGCGAACGGGCTGCGGTGTCCGCGCCATGCAGCAGGCTGTCGACCCACAACTGCAGGCCCCCGACGTTGAACGCGTAGGCGAAAAAGGCGAACCCGGCCAGCGCAATGACGATGCTGCCCGGATGCGCGAGCAGCCCCTTTCGCGTCATCGGCGGGTCTTGGCTGATACCCGCGTGGGGCAGGTTTTTACGGGTCGGATTCCGAAGCCGCTGTTGGGGTGACTCTGGCATGGCGAAGGGTCTTTCACCATCTTGGCCACCAGCAGCCCCCGCAGCCATCCCCCCAATGGGTTACAGATACCAGGGAATATTGATGACTACAATGCGCTGATTTCCACGAACCAGAAGGAAGAGCTTCAGCAGCGATACGCGCTGGTTGTGGAGCAGATTCTCCCACCAGTGCCGAACCACGAGTTCCGGCAGCAGCACCGCCACTTTGCGCCCCGGATGGTCGGCCTCAATCCCCAGAATGTAAGTCATCAACGGCGAGATGATGAACCGGAAATTCGAATTGATCGTAATCAACTCCGGCTCGGGCAGGCCCTTCGACTTGATCGGATTCAGGATCTTCTCTACCCACTCGTCTTCGATGCCATGCCCTTCGTCTTCGGAGTGGACGTGGACGACCTTGATCTCCTTCGACATCAGCAGCCCGAACCGCATCGCCTTCTCGGAGACACGATTCCAGCCCGCCATTGGAATCACCACGATCGGCTCTTCAAGGTTGTCCACGTTCAACGGCGTCATCTCGCTCATCTCGCCCTTGACGCGGCTGTAGTGCCGCTTCACCGAGTACATAATAACGATCAGGAACGGGATCAGGATCGCCGTTACCCAGGCTCCGGAAAGGAACTTGGAGGCGAGGACGATAATGGTGGTCACTCCGGTAGCCACAGCGCCAATACCGTTGACGAACATGTGCCAGCCACGGCCCTTGTGATCGCCCGCCTGATTCTTCCAGTGGATCACCATTCCAGCCTGGGAAAGGGTGAACGCAAGGAAAGCTCCGATGGCGTACAACGGGATCAATTTGTCGGTTACGCCCCGGAAAGTGATGAGAATAAGAGCCGTGAAACCGGTGAGAGCGTAGACACCGTGCGAGAACAGCAGACGGCGTCCGCGCAGAATGAAGACGTGCGGCAGGTAGTCGTGCATTGCAATCGCGCGGGTCAGGCGCGGGAAGTCGGCAAACGCAGTGTTGGCGCTAAGGGCCAGGGCCAGAAAAACAGAGCCCATCGTAACCAGATAGAACCAGCCCCGCCCGAAGACCGCCTTGACGAGCAGGCTAAGGAGGCTCTGGTAGTGCGGATCGTCAGGTTCCATCGCCATGATGCCGTAGTGCTTTGCCAGCCAGGCGCTGCCGTACAGCAGAACAATCAGGATGCCGATGATGACGGTAAGAGTAACCTGCGCCTTCTTAGCGCGCGGTTCCCCGAACGCCATGACGCCGTTCGAAACCGCTTCGACGCCAGTCATGGCAGCGCAACCGCTCGAGAAGGCTTTCGTAATGAGCCAAAGAAAGGCGAGATGCGTGAGCCCGGTATGCGGGAGCGCGTTCGGCGGCATGTCCGCCAGGGCAAGCGGATGTCCATGGGCCGCGAACGTCTTGAAGACGCCAACCCCCACCAAGGTCAGCAGGGTGCCGATGAAGAGGAACGTCGGCAGAATAAATGCGGTGCCGGTATCCTTCACGCCCCGCAGGTTGATCAAAGCGAGAATGGCCAGAATCAGCAGGCAGAGCGGCAGCGTGTACGGGATCAGGCGAGATTCGACCGACGTGACCGCCGTAACACCGGCCGAAATGCCGACCGCAGCCGTGAGAATGTAATCGATCATCAGCGCGGCGGCGGCAAGCAGGCCGGCGTTCTCCCCGAGGTTTTCGCTGGCCACCGTATAGCTGCCGCCGCCGTTCGGGTAGGCAGCGATCGTCTGACGGTAGCTGAAGAAGACAATGACCAGCAAAATCAGGATCGAGGTAACGATCGGAATCAGGTAGTTTTCGGGACCCATCATACCCAGCGGGATCAGCAGGTAGAGAGCTTGCTCCGGACCGTATGCAGCGCTGGTGAGTGCATCCAAACCAAATATGGGAATCCCTGCTGCAACCCCGATGTGTTCCCCACGCTCATCGCTTGTGGCGAGAGGTTTACCAAAAATCCGATCCTGAATAGCCATGTCGCTTTAAATACTACCTTGTCAAGCGCGGCCAATCCGCACCGGATCGAATAGTTGACACTCGAAACTGCCTTCTTACCGTGGTGTAACTTCGAGGCATCAGACTTTTTCAGGAGGCAGCGCATGCACATCCTCGTCATCAACAGCGGCTCGTCCTCCGTGAAGTTCTCTATCTTCGATGCCACCGGGAAAGCTGAGCCCGTCACCATCCTCGACGGCCAGGTGAGCGGCATCGGCGGCGCCAAAGCCTCCCTTGAACTCCGCCACGCGAGCGATGCGGACGCGGCAAACAACGCCGTCCACGCTGGGGACTCAGTCGAAGCCATCCACCTGGTCCTGGACGAAATCTCCAAACCCGGCATTCCCGCCATCGACGCCGTCGGATACCGCGTCGTCCACCCCGGACCCAAACTCGACCGCCACCAGCGCATCACCGCCGACGTCCTCGCCAGTCTTGAAGCCGCCATAACCTTCGCTCCGCTGCACAATCCCGAAGTCATCCGCCTCATTCGAGAAGCGATGGCGCGCTTCCCCAGCATCCCTCACTACGCCTGCTTTGACACTGTCTTCCACCAGACCATGCCCGCAGCCGCGACTACCTACCCGATCCCGCTGTCGTTCCACGAGCAAGGCGTCCGCCGCTACGGCTTCCACGGCCTAAGCTGCGAGTCCATCGTCCGCCAACTGCGCAACACCCCCGAAATCCCCTTTCCACAGCGCCTCATCATCGCCCACCTGGGCAGTGGCTGCAGCATCACCGCCCTCCGCGACGGCCAGTCCGTCGACAACACCATGGGCCTCACCCCCACCGGCGGCATCGTCATGGGCTCGCGCCCCGGCGACCTCGATCCCGGCCTCGTCTTCTATCTGCTGCGCCAGCCCGGTGCCACCATCGACTCGGTCGAGCAGATGTTCAATCATGACGCCGGACTCCACGCCCTTGGCGGCAGCAACGACCTGCGCGACCTCCGCAAGTCTGCTGCCACAGGCAACGACCGCGCTAAACTCGCCCTCGAAATCTTCGCCCAAAGCATCCGCCGCGCCCTCGGCGGCATGGTCGCGCTCCACGGCCTAGACGCCCTCGTCTTCACCGGCGGCATCGGCGAACACGACCAGGAAATCCACTCCCTCGCCCACGGCCTCCTCGGGACCCAGCCCATCCCCGTCTTCATCCTCCCTGCGCAAGAAGATTTAGTAATCGCCCTCCATGTCGCTCGCATTTCCGCATCTCACCAGAACATACCGGTGAAATCGGAAGCAAGGTCATGGTCTCAGGCTGTCAGTTGAAGGCTCACAGCTCGAGATTCGAGTTTTTCGCTCCAACCAGCTACGAGCCAATCGGCCCAAGTCTCCTCCCAAGTGACCATCGTCACGCTCCATTCAAATTCCATCCGTAATAATGGTTCGAGCGCACCAATCGCGAGGTCCCCCGCATGAGCACGATGAGCAACGCCGCACACTCCTCCACTTCCCTCAGCGCAGAAGAACTCCGCCTCACCGACGCCTACTGGCGCGCCTGCAACTACCTCTGCGCCGGGATGATCTATCTCCGCGCCAACCCGCTGCTCCGCCAGCCGCTCAAGCCGGAGCACATCAAGAATCGCCTGCTCGGCCACTGGGGTTCGGACCCCGGCCAGACCTTCACCTGGGTCCACCTCAACCGGCTCATCAAAAAGTACGACCTGAACATGATCTACCTCTCCGGCCCCGGCCACGGAGCGCCCGCCACCCTCTCCAACTGCTACCTCGAGGGCGTCTACTCCGAGGTTTACCCGGACAAGAGCCAGGACCTCGCCGGGATGCAGAAGTTCTTCAAGCAGTTCTCCTTCCCCGGCGGCATCGGCTCGCACTGCACGCCGGAAACGCCCGGCTCGATCCACGAAGGCGGCGAGCTCGGCTACTCGCTCTCCCATGGCTTCGGCGCGGCGTTCGATAACCCGGACCTCATCGTCACCGTAGTCGTAGGCGACGGCGAAGCCGAGACTGGCCCGCTCGCTACCAGCTGGCACGCCAACAAGTTCCTCAACCCCATCCACGACGGTGCCGTCCTCCCCATCCTGCACCTCAACGGCTACAAGATCGCCAACCCAACCATTCTTGCCCGCATCCCGCAGGACGAGCTCGAAATGCTTTTCCGCGGCTACGGCTGGCATCCGCACTTCGTCGAAGGCGATGATCCCGAGACCATGCACTACCGGATGGCCGAAGTCATGGAAACCTGCATCCTCGATATCCGCGCCATCCAGCACAAAGCTCGCACCTCCACCGTCACCGGCTACGACCAGCCCACCCGTCCCACCTGGCCGATGATCGTCCTGCGCACCCCCAAAGGCTGGACCGGTCCTAAGGTCGTCGATGGCCACCAGGTCGAAGGAACCTGGCGTTCCCACCAGATTCCGCTGTCCGACCCTATCAATAAGCCCGATCAGTTCGAGCTGCTCAAATCCTGGCTCCTCAGCTACAAGCCGGAAGAGCTTTTCGACGAGGCCGGAACCCTCATCCCCGAGCTAAAAGCCCTCGCACCCGCCGGCCCCCGCCGCATCACCGCCAACCCCCACGCCAACGGCGGCCTCCTCCTCAAGCCGCTCGCCCTGCCCGCCTTCCGCGACTTCGCTGTCCCCGTCCCCAAACCCGGCCAGTCGATGCTCTCCTCCACCGCGACACTCGGCAACTTCCTCGCCAAAGTCATCTCCAACAACCTAACCACCTTCCGCGTCTTTGGCCCCGACGAAACCGCCAGCAACAAACTCCAGGCCACCTACCAGCAGAACTCGCTCGCCGGCGGCAAGACCTGGATGGCCGAGATGGACCCCGTCGACACCGACGGCACGTGGCTCTCGCGTCGCGGCCGCGTCATGGAAATGCTCTCCGAACACACACTCGAAGGCTGGTTCGAGGGCTACGTCCTCACCGGTCGCCACGGCTTCTTCTCCACCTACGAGGCCTTCGTCCACATCATCGATTCCATGTTCAACCAGCACGCCAAGTGGCTCGAAAAATCCAAGCTCGAACTCCGCTGGCGCGCTCCCATCTCCTCCATCAACCTGCTGATCACCTCGCTCGTCTGGCGGCAGGATCACAACGGCTTCACCCACCAGGACCCCGGCTTCCTCGACGTCGTCACCAACAAGAGCCCCGAAGTCACCCGCATCTACCTCCCGCCCGACGCCAACTGTTTGCTCTCGGTCGCCGACCACTGCCTGCGCTCCACCAACTACGTCAACGTCATCGTCGCCGACAAGGCCGAGCACCTCCAGTACCTCTCCATGGACGACGCTATCCGCCACTGCACCAAGGGAATCGGCATCTGGGACTTCGCCTCCAACGACGCCGGCAGCGAACCCGACGTTGTCATGGTCTGCGCCGGAGACATCCCCACGTCGGAAGCCCTGGCCGCAGTAGCGATCCTCCGCGAGCGCTGCCCTGAACTGAAAATCCGATTCATCAACGTCGTCGACCTCTTCCGCCTGATGCCTGAGAAGGAACACCCTCACGGCCTCTCTGACCGCGAATTCGACTCGCTCTTCACCCTCGACAAGCCGGTCATCTTCAACTTCCACGCCTACGCCTCGCTCATCCACAAGCTCACGTACCGCCGCGCCAACCACGACAACATCCACGTCCGCGGCTACAAGGAAAAGGGCAACATCAACACGCCGCTGGAACTCGCAATCCTGAATCAGGTTGACCGCTTCAACCTCGCGATAGACGTTATCGACCGCGTGCCCAAGCTACAGGCCAGCGCCTCCCACACCAAGCAATGGCTTCAGGACCAGATCATCGACGCCATCGCCTACTCCCACGAAAACGGAATCGACCGCCCAGAAATCCGCAACTGGACCTGGCCGATCTTGAACTGACAGCTCAGAGCTCACCAGCTAATAGCTGTCAGTTCAAGGCATGCAGTGTCTACTCCGCGAACCTTTGCGCCTTCCTTCCCGCCCTCTGCGTTCCGCTTTGGCCTTTGCCCTCGCCTGAATTACCCTTGTTCCATGTCTAACGTCTTCGAAATCCCCGTCAACACCATCACGGGTGAGTCCACCACCCTCGCGCCCTACAAGGGTCACGTCCTGCTCATCGTCAACGTCGCCTCCAAGTGCGGCCTCACGCCCCAGTACGAAGGCCTCGAAAAGCTCTACAGCACCTACAAGCACTGCGGCTTCGACGTCCTCGGCTTCCCTGCCAACGACTTCGCCGGCCAGGAGCCAGGCACCAGCGACGAAATCGCCACCTTCTGCACCGCCAACTTCGGCGTCGACTTCCCCATGTTCGAGAAGATAGTCGCCACCGGCCCCGAAAAACACCCGCTCTACGCCGCGCTCATCGAAGCCAAACCCGAAGCGCGCATCAGTAACGAAGGCTTCCGCGCCAACCTCGACGGCTTCCTCTCAAAGAACGGCGCACACACCAATCCCGCCCCAGAACTCCTCTGGAACTTCGAGAAATTCCTCATCGACCGTCAGGGCCAGGTCGTAGCCCGCTTCGCCCCGGACACGCTCCCATCCGATCCCGCCATCATCTCCGCCATCGAAGCCGCCCTACCCCCCGCCTAGAAAAGTAACAAGTCGTCATTCTGGCGAAGCCAGAATCTCCGTAGTTGTCTTTGCATCACAATCCCCCTCCGGGTGCCCCATCTCGTTCAGTCCCATCGAACGAGATGGGGAACACAAATCCGTCTTTCCCTATCCGAAAGAGCCCTGCCCAAATGAAGAATCACCTCGCCTTAGCCGCCATCTCCCTCCTCGCCCTTCCAGCCTTCGCCCAGAAGACCCCCATCAAGATCACCGTCGACCTCACCGAAGCTCCGCGCAAGCTTTACCACGCCGAGATCGACCTCCCCGTAAAGTCGGGGCCGGTCACCCTGCTCACGCCGCAGTGGATCCCCGGCGACCACGCCCCCAACGGCGAAGCCAACGCCATCGCAGGCGTCGAATTCACCGCCAACGGCAAGACCCTCCCGTGGCGGCGCGACGACGTCAATCTCTACGAGTTCCACCTCGATATTCCTGCCGGCGTCACCACCATCCACGCCCATCTCGACGCCATCGCCGCCGACCGTAACTCCAGGCAGATGGCCTGCCTCGAGTGGGAGCGCCTCATGCTCTACCCCGCCCATATCCCGGTCAAAGACATCGCCATCGAGCCCAGCGTAACCACCCCCGCCGGCTGGGGAATCGGCACAGCCCTCACCACCACCGGCACCGGCGTACCGCCCGCAACCACCGGCGTCGCTGAATCCGCCCACACGCCCGCCGCCGGCTCCGTCACCACCCACTTCGCCGCCACCAACGTCGAGCAGCTGCTCGACTCCCCCGTCATCACCGGCAAGTACTTCCACGAGTTCCCCCTCGCCCCCGAAGTCACCCCCAAGCACTTCATCGACGTAGTCTCTGACGAGCCCGAAGACTCCAATCTCAAGCCCGAACTCCTCGCTTCGATCTCCAACCTCGTCCGCGAAGCCGGCGCCGCTTACGCCTCGCACCACTACAACGCCTACCACTTCCTGCTCACGCTCTCGAACGTAGCCGGCGGCGAAGGCCTCGAGCACCACCAGTCCTCCGACAACGGCGTAGGCGAAAAAGGTTTCTCCGACCCCGCACAGTACCTCGGAAATTCCGACCTCCTATCCCACGAGTTCACCCACTCCTGGGACGGCAAATACCGCCGCCCCTCCACCCTCTACCAGCCCGACTTCGCCACGCCGCAGCAAGGCATGCTGCTCTGGGTCTATGAGGGAATGACGCAGTACATGGGCAACGTGCTCGCCGCGCGGTCCGGCCTTAAAACCCAAGCTCAATACAGGGACATGCTCGCCCTCTCCGCCGCCTCGCTCGACAACGAATCCGGCCGCATCTGGCGCTCGGTTGAAGACACTTCGATCGCCAGCAGCATCGACCGCCGTCCCATCGGCCCCTGGGGCAACTGGTCCCGCGGCCAGTCCTACTACCAGGAAGGCGAGCTCGTCTGGCTGGACGCCGACACCCTGATCCGCGAGAAGACCGGCGGCAAGAAATCCCTCACCGACTTCCAGAAGATTTTCCTCGGCAAAGGCGGCGACACCGGCCCCATCGTCGCCCCCTACGACCGCAAGCAACTCATCGCCGACCTCAACGAAGTCCTGCCCTACGACTGGGCGACCTTCCTTCACGATCGCATCGACGTCCCCACCCCGCACACCGACCTCGCCGGCATCGAACGCGGCGGCTACAAGCTCGTCTACACCGACAAGCAAAGCCCGTCCGAGCGCATGCTAGGCGCGGCTCGCGGACCTCGTGGCGGTGGCGTCAACGTCTGGTACTCGCTCGGCATGCGCATCACCGGAGACGGCACCGTAGCCGAAGTGAAATACGACGGCGTAGCCGACAAGGCAGGCCTCAACCCTGGCGACAAGATCTTCGGCGTCAACAGCGAAATCTTCTCCGCCGACGCCATGCGCAAGGCCCTTGACGACAGCAAAGGCAATACCCAGCCGATCCACCTGATGATGCAGGACGGCACGAAGCTCACCGCCCTCGACATCAACTACCACGACGGCCAGCGCTACCCCTCACTCGTCCGCGTCGAAGGCACCACCGACTACCTCGACGAAATCACCAAGCCCCTAATCAAGTAGCCAATCCCCGGGTGCCCCATGTTCGACAGCACCATCGTCGACCATGGGGTTTTCCGCATACTCCGTGCCCCATTCATCGCGATTCTGCGATGAGTGGGACGAGCCGACGTCATATACTCCCCACATGCGCCGCCTCTCATTCCTTCTTCTCCTAGTCGCCGTCCCCGCCATGGCTCAGCCCAGGCAGTGGCCCACCCACGAAGCCGACTTTCACATCGCCAACTACCGCTTCCGCTCCGGCGAAACCCTCCCCGATCTCCGCCTGAACTACATCACCCTCGGCACGCTCCACCGCGACGCGCAGGGCCACGCTGACAACGCCGTCCTGCTTCTCCACGGCACCGGCGGGCAAGCCAGCACGCTCCTCAATCCCATCTTCGCCGACGAACTCTTCGGCCCCGGCCAGCCCCTCGACATCACGAAATATTTCCTCATCCTCCCCGCCGACATCGGCCACGGAAAGTCCTCCAAACCCTCCGACGGCCTGCACGCAAAGTTCCCCCCATACGACTACGACGACATGGTCGCGACCCAGCACCAGATGCTCCTCGAAGGCCTCAAAGTCGACCACCTCCGCCTCATCCTTGGCACCTCCATGGGCTGCATGCAGTCTTTCGTGTGGGGAGAGACCTATCCGCAGTTTTCAGACGCGCTCGCTCCCTTCGCCTGCCAGGCCGTCCCGCTCGCCGGCCGCAACCGCGAGTGGCGCTACATGGCCATCCAGGCCATCAAGTCCGACCCCGACTGGCTCAACGGCGAGTACAAATCCCAGCCCATCCACGGCCTCACCTTCGCCAACGACCTCCTGCTCCTCGCCGGCGGAGCCCCCCTCCAGCTCCAGAAAAACTACCCCACCCGCGAAAAAGTCGAGACCTACGTCGACGCGTCCATAGCCCGCACCAACTCATCCACCGACGCGAACGACATGATCTTCTACCTCAACGCCAGCCGCAACTACGACCCCAGCGCCCACGGCCTCTCCAAAATCAAGGTCCCGGTTCTCTGGATCAACTCCGCCGACGACTTCATAAACCCACCCGAGCTAGGCATCGCCCAAGAGCAGGTAAAGCAAATGCCCAAGGCCAAATTCATCCTCCTCCCCATAACCGACGACACCCGAGGCCACGGCACCCACACCGTCGCCAAACTCTGGAAGGGCTACCTCCCTCAGCTTCTCACCGAATCCAATAGGTAAATATCAATCACCGGTTGTCGAGCTTGCGTGCTTGACATCTGTCTGTTTTGCATCAAAAATCATGCAGGAGGTTTCGCCTAAAATTCGCCCATGACAGAGCCAGACGATTTCTTTGCAGAACCTCGTGAACATTCGCAGACGAAAGCCCGAATTGTTTCTAAGTACGCGCAAGGGTGGGCTAGGATTCTCACAGATTTCCAACGCGGTAAGAACATTGAACCAGAAGTCGCCGTTGTAGATCTCTTCTCTGGTCCGGGCTCCTATGAAGATGGCACTCCCTCCACACCAATCCTCATCCTGAAGAATGCCATTGAAGACATTAAACTTTCTTCAGCACTTAGGACCTACTTCAATGACCACAACATAGAGAATTGCGAGTCGCTGAGTGAGGAAATCAGCCAATTGCCGGGTTTGCCGCGGCTGCGGTACAAACCGGTAATCATCAGTGAAGACGCGACTGTCGAAACTCTAAACAGGTTTCAAGTTCCTTCATCGATTCCAAAGCTGTTCTTCCTTGATCCCTTCGGATACAAAGCCATATCCGTTGCGCTGCTAAAGGCATGTTTGGCTGATTGGTCGGAGTGCATTTTCTTTTTCAATTATCGAAGAATTATCGCCGCTGTAAACAATCCTGCCATGCAGCAGAACATGTTGGCCCTGTTCGGACCTTCGGCATTGACCGAACTTCGCGCCCAACTCGCGGAAATGAACGATGTACTCGCCAGGGAGCGCGTTGTATTGGATCACCTAAAGAAAGCTTTAGGGAAGCTCTGTACAGGTGTGCAGTTTAGCTGAGCGGTGTATGAGGGGTGTTGGGCTTGTCCCGTGTGCGTCTGTTTACCAGCTGTTTCATCGATTTCAGGGGCTGTTGTCTGCTTTTAGGCGCAGGTCTGCGCGAGTCCGG
>JANXWZ010000168.1 GCA_025350865.1 Rhodanobacteraceae bacterium | reverse complement strand
GAAGGGTTTGGCCCCGGATGTTGGCATCCTGCTGGATGGCGGCACGATGGTCCCGGCGACGTGGCTGAGCGACGCCGAGAACGGCAACGCACACCCGTTCTACTTCTTCAACGCGTGCGACCTGGGCCAGTCGGATGTGGTGCTGAACTACGTTGATGGCTGGGGGCCCAAGCTGCTTGAGTCCGGTGCAAGCGGATACCTCGGTGCCATGTGGAAAGTCTCGGATGTGACTGCCGGCAGCTTCTCGGCACACTTTTACGCCGATCTGAAGACAAAGCTGGCGGGAACCACACCGTGGTCGGTAGCAGACGTAGTGACCCAGGCCCGGCAGGAAACCTACGCCGAGCACTTCGACCCGACGGCCCTGGCCTACGTGCTGTATTCGGCACCGTACCAGACGCTGAGGGGTGGAGATGCAACGCCTTGATTACTGTGGATCATGTACTGATTTCTGAGCAACGACGACCAGGAGCGTGCCGGCATTGATGGATTGGAGACAACTCGCGCTGCGGGTAAAGGCTGCGACGCGCATCATCTGGCGTCCGGTGATGAGCAAAGGCTGGCTGCATTGGCTCCGATTCGGGCTGCTGCTTGCGGCCGCTTCGTATCTTGGCCAGATGCTGAGCGAGAGTCAACGCTTCTCGGATATCCGCTATTACCTGTATCAAAAGCAGGTGCGCTTCCAGCATCGCGGCGCTATTTATCCGCAACACACAGTGCTTTTGTTGCTGGATGACGACGATTACTGGAGTGCGGAGTTTCAGGCGCGTTCGCCAATAAAGTTGGAGCAACTCGCTGTCCTGCTGGACAAGTTGAACGCTGCCGGAGCGAACACTGTGGGGTTCGACATCTTCCTCAGTTCTCCACTGCCGAAACAGCCCGCGTTCGACTTCCCCGACTACGCGCCGGGAGATGAAGCGTTCTTTGGGGCGGTTAAGCGGATGTGCGATGCGGGACGGCATGTCGTGCTGACCGCTTATGTGGTTAAAGTGACGGAAGAAATTTTTCGTGAGCAGCCAGCCATTTATTCCTCCCGGCTGCCGGGGCTGCCCTGCGTCACGGTGGGGTACGACAGCTTCAACGACGATATGCGCAAGATTCCTGGATTGGTCGAACTGGACAGCGAAAGGACCATGGATTCGTTCTCGCTGGCGATAGTCAAAATCGTCGATCCGGTGGCCTACGAAAACCTGGTGAGGGAGGACGACAAAGGATTCCGATTCGCTCAATACCTGACTCCGAATGACTTCAATCCGAGGGCGGGCCGCAAGTCGATCCTCAACGGGGTCAGCGTTCGGAAGATGGACGAGATGGCGTTGCGCCAAGTCGTAGCGGACCGCCTCGTCATCGTAGGCGGTGCCTGGAGCATGTTCGGCTATGGGTTGGGTGGGCCGGCGGACGAGCACAACTCCCCCGGAGGCCTGGAGCCGGGTGCGATGCTCCACGCCAATTATGTGGAGGCGGAGCTGAACGAGAACAGCACCTTCACGCCGATCTCCGACCGTACGGCCGAGGTTTTGGAGTGGTCGCTCGCTTTTATCCTGGCGCTTGTGGCTGCCTCGGAGATTTCGGCGGGGTGGAAGGGCTGGGCTGTGGCGCTCTCGTTCGCCTTCAGTGCAGTTCTGACCTATGTGCTGATGCAAAATTTGGGACTGTTCCTCGATTTTCTCGTGCCATTCCTAATGGTTGTAGGCCATACTCTCACGGAGGAAGTGTTGGAGTTGCGGCATGAACTCCGGCACGCAAGACACACACTAAAGGAGCACCGCAATGACGAAGTCAAGCAGGTTTAGGGCGTTGATGTTGGCCTCTACGGCAGCGATGATGTTTTTCTCGGTCGGTGCGCGACCGATGCGCGCGCAGGAAACTGCTCCCGTCAACGGACCGGGAACCGATAGGGGCGGAGTGCGAGGCGGCGACGGACAGACTGTCCAGGCCGTCGTGAAGCTGAACGGAGCGCCGGTCGCGGGGGTCACAGTGACCTTCAAGGCGACCAAGTCCGTGACGGCGACTACCGATGCCAACGGTGTTGCATCGCTGTTTCTGGTGAAGGGTAAGTACACCGTCACTGCCAGCAACGGATCCGGTTCCGGCAAGAAGATGATCACGGTGGTGAAGTCGACGGACACGATGATCACCGAAGTGCCGCTGACTCCGAAAGCGCCCTAGCCACTGACGTGCCGTATCGCGGCATCGTGCCCCACCTCGATCGGTGAAAACAATCGAGGTGGGACACATGGTGCTGGGCGTTGCGCACTTATACTGGAAACTAATTCGGACGACGATTGGGAGTGGAATGGCGGCACTGGTAGAAGCGATTCATGTAAAGCGCAAGACTTTGATTGAGATGGACAACGCACCGTATGCGTGCTTGGATTCGGACATCAGCACACCGACAGCGCGCGGCGGACAGACGTTGGTCAGGCTTAAGTTGCGGAACCTGCTGACGCAGGCAGTCTTTGAGAAGACCTTCAAGGCGCAGGACAAGTTCAAAGAGCCAGACCTGGTTCTGACGCCGGCATCGTACCTTTACGCGGATGCGGATGGCTCCTACTTTCTCGATCAGGAGACGTACGAGACGCTGCAGTTGACGCCTTCGATGCTGGGCAACGCAATGGATTTCCTGATTGAAGGAACGATGCTCCAGCTACATAAGTGGAACGGTAACCCCATCGGACTACAGCTGCCGATTTTCGTTGAGCTAAACGTCGAGTACACCGAACCTGCGGTGCGCGGCGATACGAGCGGCGGCGGGACGAAGACCGCGCGCATGGAAACCGGACTCGAGATCAAAGTGCCGTTGTTCGTCAAAGAGGGCGAGAAGTTGAAAGTGGCTACCGAAACCGGGGAGTTTGCAGGGCGGGTTTAGACGGGCTGAGGTTGAACGGATGTCTTCAGCAACGAATGGCAGCGTCGATGAGTTGATGGCCTCGCTTGGGTCGATTCAGACCGAAGGTGGTTCGAACCTGTGGGCGCTCGCCGAGCAATCCCCTCTGTTGCTGGTCTTCCTGCGTCACTTCGGCTGCTCGTTTTGCCGACAGGCAATCAGCGATGTTGCGGAGCTTCAGACGGAGCTTGCGAGCAGGCGAGTTCGGCCGGTATTTGTCCATCTGGGACCGCCAGACCTGGCAAAGGTTTACTTCGCGTATTACGGGATAGGGGATGTGGAGCGCGTCAATGATCCGGAGGCCTTGGTCTACAAGTTGCCGGTCTTTGCCCTGGGGCGGAAGAATCCCCTAATGCAGGCGTTGAATCCAGCGGTGTGGGTGGGATGGTTGAGGGGCACAATCTTCAAGCATGGGATCGGCAAGATACAGGGCGATGGACACCAGATGCCGGGGATATTTTTTATCAAGGGCGGGAAGATTGTGCGTCGGTTTATTTACAAGACGATTGCGGATGAGCCGGATTACTTGAAGCTGGTGGGTTGACGGGTGCAATGTCAGCGTGGCGATTCGAAGGTCTTCAGCAGTAAGAACGACAGTAGAAAGACGTTGGCTTCGGAGTCCCTCCACACACGATCCCATGCCGCGAACGCGTCTTTCGCCACCTGAACGTATTGACTCACTTTCGCGCGATTCCATGCGGAGTCAAGGTCATAGTCCGCGCTGTGGCGAGCTTCCTGAAGTTGCATAAAGGAAAGCGCTACCAGGCGCAGGTCATCACTTACAGACGCACCGATCAATATGGATAGGGGATTCCTCAACGGCGTTTGAAGGAACCTGCTACAAACCTGCTTTATCGAGTCGTGATTGATGGCCCGCTGGATGCGCGCTTGCGATGAGTCGCCCAGATTGGGTTCCATTATTGCGCGGCGGATTCAGCGCACAAGAGGTGAAAGAGCGCGTAATAAGCTGTTGAAGTAGAGCGGCGAAGACTTGCCTGACGAGGTTTCTTGGGTTCGCGCCGGGCGAGGTGGCCAGCCTGTTCCAAGAGATCCGTGGCGAGATTCAAGCTGCTTCGTCCAGAGACGCATAGGGAAAACGGGATATGCCGCTGCGAAGTAACTGATCAAGTACGCCGCTCATGTAACGGCTAATTCTTGCGATACTCGGCTGATCCACCGCCGCGCCAGGCTTGAGCTTGAACGACAGATAAATTGAGGGCTGGCCAGACGAATCGTCTTTGAACTCCATGACGACGTCGTAAATCTCGGGCGGAAGAGGGGACTGGCCAAGATTCTCCTTCGCGCGAGTCTGATCTTCCTGCAATGAGGTGACGGTAATCGGTGCCATGGTCTGAGTATATGCGTTAGTCACTACTTGATCAGTAATGAAACGATGCTGGCGGACATCAGGTTAGCCATCGTTCCGGCCAGCATGGCGCGCAGGCCGAGCTGGGCAAGGTCGTTGCGGCGGTTGGGGACCAGGGCACCGATGCCACCGATCTGCATGCCGATGGATCCGACGTTGGCGAAGCCGCACAGGGCGAAGGTGGCGATGGAAAATGTTCGCGGGGCCAGTGAGGATTTCAGCAGGCCCAACTGGGTGAAGGCCACGAACTCGTTGATCATGGTGCGTGTGCCGAGCAGGTTGCCGATCTGCCTGGCGTCGGACCACGGGATGCCGATCAGCCACGCTACTGGCGCTCCTACGACACCGAGGATGGCGTTGAGCGAATGTGGGAACGGGATGCCGTGCGCCCAGAGGAAATTCGAGGTGCCAAGCATGATCGCGTTGAAGAGGCCGACCAACGCCACGAAGCTGATGAGCATGATGGCTACGTTGAAGGCCAGTTGGCCGCCGTCGATGGTGCCGCGCGCGATGGCGGCGATCAGGTTTTCATTCTTGTGCTCTTCGTTAGGCGGCATCTTGACGGTGCCGGCGGTGGCGGGGATCTCCGTCTCCGGGACGAGCATTTTGGCGACCAGAATGGTGCCAGGGGCGGTCATGATCACAGCCGAGAGGAGGTCCTGCGCGTTGATGCCGAAGCTGATGTAGGCCGCCATGATGCCGCCTGAGACGTGCGCCATGCCGGAGGTCATGATGGTCATCAGCTCGGAGCGGGTGGCCCCGGCGAGGAAGGGGCGGATGGTGAGCGGGGCTTCCGTCTGACCCATAAAGATGCTGGCTGCGACGTTCGTGGATTCAGCGCCGGAAGTTCCCATCGTGCGCTGCATTACCCACGCAACGACCTTGATGATCTGCTGCATCAGCCCGATGTGATACATGATTGCGAAGAAGGCTGATACGAAGATGATGGTCGGCAGCACGGCGAAGGCAAGCGTGGCAAGTGAATCGCCAGGTGTGCCCATACGTCCGAAGACGAGAGACGATCCATCGGCGGAATGGCCGAGCAGCCCCGTGATGACATTCGAGACGTTATGCAGGATCAGCTGGCCGGTATTCCACTTGATGACCAGGAAGGCGAATACGATCTGTAGCCCGAGTCCCCAAATCACCGTGCGCCAGCGGATGGCGCGGCGGTTGGTCGAAAGGGCGTAGGCGAGGGCGAGAAAGAAGACGAGGCCGAGCAAACCGGTGTAACGAGCCAAGGGGGGTGAGCTCCGGGTGGGAGAGATGGTGTGAAAGAAGTGTAACCGCGATGGCGTGGCGCACGCAGGATATTTCCGGATCGAGACGCCCGGAACCGCGTGTGAGGATTTAGAGTGGAGGGGCTGCAACCAGTTTGAGGAACTCACATGCCACTTCCCAATGACGAGAAGCTCATCGCGCTGAGCGAGGCGCTCATAGCTCAATTCCAGACGATTTTTGGGGCGTATCCCGGGGTTCGTCCCGCGCACGCGAAGGGTACGCTGCTGACCGGCACGTTCTGGTCAACCAGGGACGCGTGTACGTTGTCGACTGCGCCGCATTTCGAGCGGACCTTTACCCCGGTGACGGTGCGGTTCTCGAATTCTACGGGTGTGCCGCTGATCCCGGACAATGATCCGAATGCGAATCCGCGCGGGATGGCGATACGGTTCCATCTGGCCGAACATGAACATACGGACATCGTCGCGCACTCCACCGACGGGTTCCCGACCCGTACCGGCGAGGAGTTCCTGGAGTTTTTGAAGGCTGTTGCCGGGAGCGGGCCGGGTGTTCCTTCGCCCACGCCGATCGAGCAGTTTCTGGGTGCGCATCCCGCCGCACTCGCGTTCGTTCAGACCCCGAAACCTGCGCCGGTGAGCTTCGGGACCGAAGCCTTCTTCGGCGTTACGGCTATGGAGTTTATCAATGCGGACGGGGTGCGGCAGTTTGGTCGATTTCAGATCGTACCCGAGGCGGGTCTTGAACATCTGGACGATGAGGCGGTCAAGGCGAAGGGACCGGATTATCTCTTTGAGGAGATCAAGCAACGGGTCGCGGAGTTGCCGGTCAAATTTGCGGTCAAGGTTCAACTTGCTGCGCCGGGCGATGTTACGGACGACGCGACAATTCACTGGCCGGCGGATCGCCCGGTGATCGAACTGGGCACGGTCGAACTGGTGCATGTGGTGCCGGACGACGCGGAGCAGCAGCGCAAGATCATCTTCGACCCGATACCTCGGGTGGAGGGCATTGAGCCATCGGACGATCCGCTGCTGGAGTTGCGAGCGGCGATTTATTTGATCAGCGGTAGACGACGGCGTTCGACTACGGTCTAAGCATGTGGCAGGTTTGCAAAGAAAATACTGAGATTCTGGCTACGCCAGAATGACGAAGGTCGTGGAGGAAGTATGAAGCAGACGATTCGGGTTGCGGCGGTAGCGGTGATGTTGGCGGGCGCGGCGTTCGCGCAGGAGAAGGCTCCGGCGGCACCTGAAGTGGCGCGCGCGGTTGCGGGCGGCGGGATCAAGGTTCCGGGTTGGATGGGCGTGATCGACCCCGGTGCGGTGAAGCAGGGGCAGACCGTGAATGACGACAAGTTCGTCAAAGAGGGCGCGGGTTTCTCGATCGCCACCGGACCGGCTGTGACCTATTGGAATCCGGCGAATAAGGTGAGCGGAGACTATACGGTTTCGGCGACGTTTACTGAGCCGAAGTACATGAACCTCAACGACCATCCGCATCCGTACGGAATTGTGATTGCCGGGAACGATATGGGGACCGAGACGCAGAGCTACCTTTACTGCGCGGCCTATGGGAATGGCAACTTCATCGTGCGCGGCTTTGGGCCGACTGCGTTTTCGATGAATGGTCGCGGCGGTGCGAACGAGGCAGTCCACAAGGCGGCTGGGCCGGGTTCGCCGGTGACGCAGGAGATTGCGATGTCGGTAAAAGGCGATAGCGTGACTTGTAGCGTCAATGGGAAGGTCGTTTCAACTTATACGAAGGACCAGGTGGTTACGGCGGGCAAGCTGAAGTCGACCGATGGGGTTTACGGGATTCGGTTCGCGCACAATACGGATGCGGTGGTGACGGGGTTGAAGGTGACTAAGCCGTAAAACAAGGCTAACCACGGATAAAAGCGGATTGACGCGGATTAAAGACAGAGCAGAGTCTTTATTCCGCGTTTTTCTGTGTCTGTCCGTGGTCGCGTCTAAGCGCTGAGCTGCACTAGTGTTTTTAGCGCAGACATCTTGGCCAGGTCCGATAAAGTGAATTTGTCGAGGTGCTGGTAGAAGGCTTCTAGCGCGTCGTCGAGTGCGTACTTGAGAAGACAATCGAAACGAAGCGGACATGGCTGCGTGAAACAGTCGATGACGGCCTTGTTAGGTTCAGTGATGCGGAGTATGTCGCCGACGCGGATCTCGCTGGCGGGACGTCCAAGCCTGAGGCCGCCACCCTTCCCCTTGGTTGTAAGAATGATTCTGTGCTGCCCAAGCAGGTGAACGACCTTGACCATGTGGGTATACGGGACGGCGAAGATGTCTGCAGTGGCACGAGCCGTGACGGTAGGAGATGCAGCGTCACGGCACGCGAGATAGAGCAGCAGGCGCAGGCTTATGTCGGAGAATCGCGTGAGTTGCATAGAGCGTGTCTGCGATCCTATCTGAAGAGGACAGGCTAGTTGGCTGTGGCGAGTTCCGGTGCGTCGTAGATCGTCTTTTCGCGGGCGATCAGAATGTCAGCGAGTTGACCGTAGGCCGCGGCCCAGGCATCAATGACGTCCGGAGTCGCAGCTTCTCCGAGAACTGTCTTAATCGCCGCGAGCAAGTGGAAACCGACGATCGGGTATTGCTCAGGCAGAACATTCAATCGGGCGTGTGTGTGAGCGATCTTGTCGAGAGGGGCATCGAGCGCCACGAGTTTGTCGATATTGGCTGCGTAGGCGAGGATGGCTCCGGCGAGGCGGCGACGCTGGCTGCCGTCCACCTGACTCTCGGCATTGAACATGGTCTTGAGTTCTGGGTGAGCCGAGAGCATATCGAGGTAAAAGACGCGGGTAATCTCTTCACCATGTTGCTGCAGGACGGGGACTGTGGAACGGATGACAGCGGTTTGTGCTTAAGTCATTGAGTGCCTCTATCTTGAATATACGTATTCAATGTTTATTCAAGCGCATAACGATGGAATTTCTCTTGCGGAAGAGATCTTGCCAGGGGGGTGGTGCGTCGCCGAGGCCAACTGGAGAGTTACTCGACTGACCGTGGGTTGGAGGTAATGCTTTCGCGGATCTGGTTTTGTGCGGTGGGTGGCGCGGGAATGCAACAACAACGGCAACGGCCAATGCTGAGATGCTTCGCTGCGCTCAGAATGACCTAGGGGGGCTATTTGGTGATGATCTCGCGGATTTGAGGTTGCAGGGTGGGTGGCGTATCCGTGATGCGGTAGGTGGCGGCCAGCATGGCGAGGGGTTCGGCTAGCTGG
>JANXWZ010000149.1 GCA_025350865.1 Rhodanobacteraceae bacterium | reverse complement strand
CACTTATGTTGTGTTCGCAGTTATGTTGCGTAGCGGGCTCGTTGCCGCTGAACATGCGGGTTCGAGCCCTGCGTACACAACATAACTATTTAGAGTGAGTGGAGAAAAGCGAGCAGTGATGGGTCATCTTTCCATCGCTGGTTGGTGGTTGGTGTTGTGCTGAAGTCGTTTGAGTGGGCGAGGACTTCGGCCTTACGTTGCAGATCGACCTCGGCGTAGATGTTGGTGGTGTCGATGGAGACATGACCGAGCCATGCGCGGATGGTGTTGATGTCGACGCCTGAGCGCAGCAGGTGCGTTGCGGTTGTGTGCCGGATGGTGTGCGGACTGATTGGCCTGCGCAGCAGAGATGGGTGCGAAGCCGATGCGGTGCGGACATGATTGCGGAGCATCCAGTGAATCCCGTGACGTGTGATCGCATTACCAAGCCGGTTGAGGAAGACGGGTTGGTCGGGCGAGCGGTTGCGCACGAGTGCGATCAGCGCGTTGACGGTAGCGGGCCAGAGCGGGCAGCGGCGTATTTTGCGGCCCTTGCTTCTCAGTTGTACGTCGCCGAGTTGGTTAGGGCGCAAGTTCAGATCTCCGATCAACAAAGACGCCACTTCTGATACGCGAGCACCGGAGTTGTACAGGAGCAGCAGGAGAGTATGATCTCGCCGTCCTTGCTCGGTGCGGCGGTCCGGAGCGGCTAGGATGGCATCCATCTCTGGCTTATCCATGTAAGAGAGCTCGTTGCGGGTAAATCGCTTGAATGGAATGGCTCGTATCTGGCCGCACCAGGCGATATGCTCCGGGCTGCGTTCGGCGATAAATCGTGCCATCGCGTGAACGGCGGCGAGCCGCTGGTTGCGGGTGCGGATAGAGCACCTTCGGTTCTGTTCGAGATGATCGAGGAAGCTGCGAAGCACGTCGCTCGATAGGTCGAAGACGTCGAACCGGTCCACCGGCTTGTTCTGCTCGGCTGCGACATAGGGCATAAGCAGTGCGATCGTGTCGCGATAGCTTCGTTGTGTATTCCTGCTCAGGTTGCGTTCCCCGATCAGATGGTCGAGGAGAAAACGCTTGATCCACGGGCCTAACGATCCGCACCTAGACATGAGATGCCTCCGGTCGGGCGTAGCGTTCAAAGCATAGGCTCGCCTGTTCGAGCAGTTCGGTGGTCATGCTGAGATAGCGTTGCGTATCCTGGAGTCGTCCATGCCCGAGATAGATCGACAGGTGAGGCAGGAGCCGTTGGACGTTCTTGCCCTCGCGATACCAGGTGACGAGGCGAACAACCGCGAAGGTATGGCGGAAGTCATGCAGTCGCGGCTGGAAAGTAGCACCGTCAGAGCGCGAAACGCCTGCCTGTTCACGAAGCCGCTTGAAGACAAGTTCCGCAGTCTGACGCATGATGGGAGTTCCCTTGACGGTTCCGAGAAGCGGAGTCGTCTCGGACTGCAATGACTGCGGCCACTGCCGGTCGATGTAGCGGCACAGTACGCCGCGAAGATCGTTGCCAACCGGGACAAAGCGGCTCTTGAAGAACTTGGTCTCGCGGATGGTAAGGACGCCCGTGCCTGTATCGAAGTCCGCCAGCTTGAGATGAAGCGCCTCGCCGATCCGGAGGCCTGTTCCGTAAAGAAGCAGCAGGAGTGTGCGTACGGTATGTGGTTCAAGCAGCCAGCGGTAGCGATGCCGCGAATCGGCGGCATCTATCAGCCGCTCGATGTCCTGGTTGGTGTAGATATAAGGCTGAAAGGCCTCCGGCTTCTGCGGAACGCTGAGTGGGAGAGGGCAACTCGCGCAGTAATTGCGGGCCATAGCGTAGCGATAAAACGCCTTCAGCGTGTGGTACTTCGAGAACCAGAAAGTGGTGAGCGGGCCGTTGCCGTCGAGGAAGCATAGTACCTGGGTCGGCTCTATGAGGTTCATCTCGCAATCGCCGATAGCTTGGATGTAGGCGCGGAGGCGGACCGCTTCACTGCGAAATCCCATGCCCAGGGATCGCTTGTGCAGGATGTACTGTTCGACCGCTTGAGAGAGGATCATAGGAGACCTCCGAGGCTGATCGCGGCTACTCCACGCAGGGCTTCGATGCTGCCTCGCATCTGGATCGGCGTAGCAGCCCGTTCGCTGTTCGCCGCGAACTCCACAAGTCCCGTGAGCGGGAGAGCGCC
>JANXWZ010000116.1 GCA_025350865.1 Rhodanobacteraceae bacterium | reverse complement strand
GCTCCGGGGAGTAGTCGTTGAGAAATTTTGGGCTGCCTTCATCCTGCCTCACCTGTACGTACCCATAGTTGGAGGGAATGGCGACGACCCGATCATTTCCCACCTGATGGATGTGGTCTGTCGGTGAGACCCACTCCTTATCTACGGGGAGCACCGCGAGTGGGTCAGTCACTTGATTGCAGGTGTAGCGGTAGGCAGGGAGTTCATGCGCGTCAGTTTCCCAATGGCCGAAGTGTCCTG
Organism: Rhodanobacteraceae bacterium; assembly: GCA_025350865.1. GTDB lineage: Bacteria > Acidobacteriota > Terriglobia > Terriglobales > Acidobacteriaceae > Edaphobacter. The sequence continues at coordinate 32,647 of JANXWZ010000116.1, read as the reverse complement.
AGCCGAAGTCTGCGGCGCTCTTCTGCGGCTGTGGCTGTGTATTCGCAGTAGTGGGAAGCTTGGCAAAGGCTCGCGGCACGAGGCTGTTCGCTAATCCCAAACTCGCTAACTCAACGAATGTGCGACGCTTCATCCTGGATCTCCTTTCGTGGCTATTTGCCGCGCTGGGTGGCAGGTGTGTCACTCAGTGATGGCGGAGCGTCGTGGGGTGCTGCTCCCCATTGAGTATCAGGTCTCGCGCCGAGGGTAAATTGCAGAGTGCCACCTTCGCTGATGTTGTGGAATGAGATCCAGTTTTGACTATGGCTCCGGCCATTCAAGGAGACACGTTGGACGTAAGGTGTCATAGCCGGGTTTGGCGTCGTCTTAATCGTGAAGGATTTTCCCGAGTATGGGGGCTGAAGGTGGATTGTAATGCTGGGAAAGATGGGGCTGACCAGCTCGTAGGCGAGGCTGGGCGGGTCGACGCTGTAGATGCCCATCATGCTCAACACGGCCCATGAAGACATTGCCCCGCAATCGTCGTTGCCGGGTATACCGCCAGGGTCGTCCAGGTAGTTTTCGCTCAAGACGCGGCGGACCACCTGCTGCGACTTCCATGGTTGACCTGAGAAGTTGAAGGCGAACGGCGCCTGCAGGTCGGTTTCATTTTCGGGGTCGTAGTATTGCCCGTACCATCCGGGAGAGGGATAGTCGAAGAACTCGGTCATGCGTTCGTTGAACTTATCCTTACCCATTGTTTGCACCATCCAAGCAAAAACCGCAGGCGCAAAGGAGAAGTAGTGCCAACTTGTTCCTTCGACGAATCCATGGCCATCCTGTGCCGGATTGAAGTCAGGCACCCAGCTTCCATCGCTGTTACGTTGGCGGAAAAACTTCTGATCGGGATCGAAAACGCTGCGGTAGTAGAGTGCACGGTCATACATACGCTTTGCCTCGTCATCCTTACCAAGCGCAATAGCGAGCCGGTTGAGCGAGGCGTAGGCAAGCGAATACTCGAGGGTGCTGGCCACTGAATCGTAGTCAACCTTCTTGGCCGGGACGTAATGGATCGTATTGATCGACTCAATGCCTTCCTGCCCGACGTAGGCAGGAAAAGTGAACTGTGCGACGCCGGTTCGCTCCGTTGCACTAAGCTTCGCGTCGATTGCCCACTGCAGCAGTTGTACCTGATAAAAGCCGGGCGACGCCGCCTCGCTCTTGTGCGAGTAAGGGGTCTGATAGTCGGAGACCTTGGTCATGATGGTACCGGTGGTCGCGGTGAAAAACACATCTCCGTTGGTGGCGCAGCCCCCGCCGCTCATGTGGGTCATGCTGAAGCCCTTGAGGTATCTCTGAACGTAGTGATAGCCGGCGCCGTGATCCCCTCCGTGTCCGGACTAAGCTGCACCATGTATCCGTCAAGAGCCAATCTCCGCGAGCGAAACGGGTCTTCGCTTCTCGGTTGTCGCCAGGCAGATCATGTCGACCTCGGGGTCTGCAATGGCGCCTTCGAAATCTTTGCGAATATGCTGTGCGCCGAATAGGTCTCGGCACTCCGCGAGCACTTCGTCATCAAGGTCTACACAGGTGTGAAGTTCCATCCTCGACGAGCGGACAATGTTGGGAATGTGCTGCGCGCGAGCGAGCGACCGAGCCGCAGCCAATGACAGCGACACGTAAGGGTTCGATTTGATTGCCTGTTCTCATGCGGGGGAGTGACATCCTCAGGAATTCTTGTTGGTGGAGAGCCTAACAGCGGCCTCCGGGTCGAGCCGGGCAAAGTAGTCACGTCGCGAGACGAGACCGAACTCACGCATCACTTCGGCGATGGAAAGATCGTGCGACCGCGATTCCAACAGGAAGATGCAGTTAGGTTGATCGAACCGGACTCTCACTTTTTCTCCGTAGTGTCGTTGCACGTCGGGGATCTTGTCCTGGTTGAAGTCCGCAAACAGTGTGAAGTTGATCGTCGCCTGCTGCACCGGCGAGTGGAAACCGGCTCGCAAGGTCTCAGAGCGATAGCCACCGGCCGCCAGCTCCTTGCCGTCGCGATCCAGGATGCGGCTCCAGTTCGCGTAAGACAGAACAAACGGGACGCCGTAGTTGATCGCGGAGACATCCAGAAAGGGTCCGGCGGGCGTCATGCTGGGGATAACGAAGAAGTCCGCGCCTGCTTCAATTTGCGGCCGAAAAATTTCCTCCGGAAAGTAGACGTCGATACATATGCCTCCGCCCAGCTTGAGGCCCTCCCATGGAATTGGAGCAGTGTTTGCGGGTTCGACGTGTGCGATGCGCTCGCCCACTGCGGGCACTCGCTTTTGATAAAAACCCAACTCCACCCCATCTCGTCCTAGCAAATAAAAGCGGTTGGCAAGACTGCCGTTCTCCGAAACCAGCAGCGGAACCACCAACGCAATATGCTGCCTGGAAGCTGTCTCTGCCAGTATTTCTGTCGCTGCTCGCCAGTCGGCCAGGGCGTACTCCTGCAGAGGAGCTTTTCCCAAACTTCCGTGGAGCAGATTGATCGTTTCGGGGAGCACAGCCAGGTCCGCACCACTTGCTGCGGCGAGTTCCACTCCCTCTGCAGCGGCGCGCAAGACGGCGGATAAATCAACGAAACCGTGGTCTCGGAGAGCTATCGTCGCAATCGTTTTCTCGTTCATGGATGATGTCGTCCAGTCGGTTATGGATTAGGACGAACTGGAATGCGGCGAGGCGATCCCAGCAGGTGCTACGACAGCCACCGGTCCAGATTTTCGACGACGAACTGGTCATCGTTGAGTAGAGGATACGATGCGTACACACGCTCAATCTCCTCGCGTTGTCCCGCTGAAAGCGCCTCGTCGGCATCGAGACACCAACTTCCTGCGAGCAGTCCTTGCCTGCGCAGAACTTCGTGGATGCCGGGGATACAGCCGCGGAACTCGTGTCTGGCGTCGAAGATCGCGGCGTTGGCGTCGGTGATCTCTGCACCTCGTGCAAGCACTACGTCGAGCGGGGCGCGGTTGCGCTTGACCTCCTGTACGGCCTGCAGGAGTTCGACGGCTCGCTGCGTCCACACCGCCCACTGGCCGAGCAGGCCCCCAACAAAGTGCGCGGCGCGATTGCCAAAGCGAAACTCAGTCAGGAGATCTGCCACGATATTGTCATCGTTGCCTGTGTACAGTGCGATCTCAGAACCGCGTCCGCTATGCGCAACTGCGCGAAGGACCTCCATGGTCTGATACCGGTCGAACGATGCGACCTTGATCGCCACGACGGACTCGATCTCGACAAATCTTTCCCAGAACTCTGCATTGAGCGGGCGCCCACCCACGGCCGGCTGCCGGTAGAAGCCGACGATGGGCAGGTACTCTCCGACCGCGCGGCAGTGTTCGATCAAGGCCTCATTGGAGGCGTCGGTCAGGGCTGCCAAACTGAGTAAGCCGCCATAATAGCCTAGCCGAATAAGCGTCTCGGCCTCCTGGCAGGCCTGGCGTGTTTCCCCACAAACGCCGCCGATCTTGGCCATCACTTTGCCCGAACGCTTCTCAAACGCGTGGATCTCTTCCAGGGCAAGTTCCAGAACGGGTTCAAACAACCCGATCTTCGGATCGCGGATATGGAACTGCGTGGTGTGTACGCCAACAACGACACCGCCGCTGTCGGCATCGCAGTAATAGCGCGTCAGTGCACGCTGATGCTTCTCATCCAGCTTCAGATTTGCCGTCAAGGCCAATGGATGTGCAGGAATCACCAGGCCCGTCTGCAGAAGTTTGCGAAATTGTTCAGTGTTATCTGGCATTAGAACTTACCGTCTGTGACCTGGAATTTTGTGGCCTTGTTGAGGCTGGTCCCCCCTGCCTCAACCCAATTAGCGACAGCTTCCATCAACTCGGCTGCTGTGACCGACGGGTATCCGAGGGCGGCATGACATGCTCCAACGTTATTCAGAAGTGTGACTCCACGAGACTCACCCGTCAGCACGAGCTCGCGCTGAAAACGCTGTGCGTAGAACTCTGCGGCGCGCTACACGGAAATAGTCTCCGGACCAGTGACATTGAGAATGCGGGCAGGCGAACTGCACAGTTCCAGCGACCGCATCGCGTAGGAATTGGCGTCACCCTGCCACAACACGTTCGCAGCAGGAACGGAAAGATCCACCGGGTTTCCTTCGTGTACCTTTCGGGCGATATCGACCAGGACACCGTAGCGCAGGTCGATTGCATAGATCAGCCTGAAGAGCAGGCACGGCATGATGAACTTCTTCGAGTGTACTCAAACACTCTTTCGCGTCCCAGGCACGATTGCGCATACTCTCCCAGCGGAGTAGGCGCATCGGATTCAACGCAGCCTCCGCGTTCCGGCGAAACAAACGGGTATACATTCCCCGTAGAAAATACCACGACCCGGGATTCCCGGTAATGCCGGGCCACCTGAGCGGGAACAATCGTGTTCATAGCCCAGGTCAACTCCGGGTCACCCGCAGAACCGAACTTCCGGCCGGCGAGGAAAAGAACATTCGGCACACGGGGGAGCGAGTCGAATCCATCCGGATCGGCCAGATCGCAGGCAATCGTCTCGATACCCGCCTCTCGCAACTCCCTCTTAACCTCGGCGGAGCTGAACCGTGATACAGCGATCACTCGCGAAGATTTCCCTGCAGCGTCCAGCGAGCGGCACAACCTGTGCGCCAGGCTCGGGCCCATCTTTCCACCAGCGCCGAGGATGACGGTGTCGCCGGTCAGCCGACGCGCAAACGCAACATCGGCTTCGCGCGGCTGAGTCAGAAATTCGGTTAGCTGCTGATCGGAACCAATTGGAATCATCGAAGGCACAAAACCGCGTTTTCAGTAAAGGCTGGTTGTGGGATCGCAAGAGCCGACTCATCTGAAATCGACCGCGAGTTTCGGAATGCGAACAGCTTGTTCCACTCAATTGCGGTGGATTCTTCCAGATACGGAGTGTCGTCAGGACGACCGATGAATCCATTCACCATCGCTTCCGGCAGCTGGGGAATACGGTACGAATAGCCAACCGGCTGCCGATAGCCGATGCCAGTGAAAAGCGAACAGTTCAGGGTATTGTGGCCCAGGCACCAGTGCAGCAGGCGTTCGGCTGCCGCACGCCAATCAGGACGCTCGAACAGCGCAGCGGCCTTGGCCAGCAGATGCGCGTGGCTCATCAATACCGAGTTCGTTCCATGGACTATGCCTTGGTTGTTGAACGGGTGCATGAAGGTCCTGACGCCGCGTCCTTCTCCCGCGTCCTTCTCCCGCGTCGCGGAAGAGCTGACGGTCGCGTTGCTGCGGCTGATGAAAAACCCCGTATGGTGTGAGCGAGAACGGATTGCTGTTGCAATCGGCAAGCAAATACTTTTCGATGTACTCGAACAGTGCCAGCCTTGCCATTTCAACTATGTCTGGATCTCCGAACGCATCTCTCAACTCCCAGAAGCGAAGCAACGCGAAGACGGGGTCCGCCGTGAACGCAATGGAGCGGAAGGCGTCGGTGGCGTCGGCCTCCAGGAAATATCCGAAGAGCCCGGTATCCGGCAGCCCTTCGGCATCTGGGGCTGTCAGGGTGAGTGTCTTAAGGCTGTCCGGCAGGTATCCGAGGTGGCTGAGACTGAGTTGCATAGTTTTATATTCGGGAACCGGTTGGTTGGGCTACGTTCCCAAACTCATCGTTGGGAAAGTGCGCGCGAGATGCCGCTTGGACCAAGTTGCAGAGAAGCTTTTCTGGCCGCCTCTTTGATGAGAGCGGCGACCTCGGTCTCCCGCTCCGGGGAGAAGTCGCTCAAAGGCAGCGTGATGCTGATGACAGCGGCCGCTCGTTCGTCCTGACCGACGATCCCTGCGGCCAGTACCCAATACCCTGGCAGCAGCTCCTCGACGTTGCGGGCGTATCGCGCCTTCTTCACTTCGCCCAGTTCCTGTTTCATGCGCGCCAGCGAAGTGATGGTGCTCCCGGTATATTTTTCCGTGCATCGGGACATGATGGCTTCGACGTCCTGCGTCGTCATCCCGGCGAGAAATATCTTGCCGGAGGCGGTTGCGTTCAGTGGACGGCGCAGTCCCACGTCGGCAAATGCATGAGGCGCACCGGAGTAACCGACCGAGTGGATGAACAGAACATGACCCTGATCGAGAACGCCCAGCTGAACCGTGTCCGGGATTTGGCGGGCCAGCTCCTGCATGGGAAAAAAGCAGCTCGGTACAGCGGAGAATGGCGAAGATAGCCTGAGCCAACCCACAGGGCGTGACTGCTGAGCATATAGCGCCTGGTCACAGGTTCCTGCATGATCAGATCGGCTTCGAGCAGCGTCGTACAGAGGCGATGCGCCGACGCCTTTGGAATTTCGAGTCGTGCTGCAAGCTCACTGAAGGACAGTTCGAAGGGTTCTTCGGCCAGTAGCTCAAGGACTTCAAGGCTGCGCAAAGTTGAGCTCATGGCGGTTGAGGTTTTTTTCATATAAAAACCCTCTCATGTGGGGGTTGACAGCGCAACGTAGTCTCGAGTGAGTTAATCCACACTACAAACTTCAATTTCGAATTACGGAACAGATACGTCAATACAGGGTCTGGCTGTTCAAATATTGCGGGACCAATTCAGGAGGTTGAGAGCATGAAAGCAGGCATCTTCCAGTCATCGTGCAGGCGATTAGCCGTCTTAGTGATTGGCCTTGCCGTTATGGCTTGCTCATGGCCGTTCAGAGCGAGCGCTCAGGACGTCACCGCCGCAATCAACGGCATAGTCACCGATCCGTTCGGCAAAGTTGTGCCTAATGCTGCGGTGTCGGCAACCGATATCGATCGAGGAACCGTTTGGCCGGCAAAGACCAATAACGACGGCTTTTACATTCTCAGGCAATTGCCTGTGGGTCACTACCGCGTCAGTGTCACTGCATCAGGCTTTCGGACGGCAATCAACTCCGAGGTGCAGCTCCAATCGAACCAGGTATCGGCTGTGGACGTGCAACTGACGGTCGGAGCCAATACCGAGACTGTCACTGTCACCACCGAGGCGCCGTCGCTTCAGACGGAGACTACCGATGTCGGTTCGGTGCTCGACGCGCGCACCAACGTCAGTTTGCCGCTAGCGAGCCGCAATTACCTCCAATTCACGCTCACAACGCCGGGCGCGGTAACGCCGCAACCCGCAGGGTTTCAGAACGGTCCAAACGCGGGTCAGGTTGCGCGTCCCGAGATCAACGGCAACCGCTTCACAGCGAACAGCTACCTGCTCGACGGCATGGATAACAACGACGCGGGAAGCAACTACGTGGTGTATTCACCGCAGCCGGATGCGATCCAGGAGGTCCGGGTCATCACGCAGAACGCAACCGCGGACTTCGGCAGCTGTATGGGCGGAATCATCAGCGCTTCGATCAAGGAAGGCACAAACAAGTTTCACGGTACAGTCTTCGAGTTCTTCCGCAACGACAAGTTGAACGCCAACGAATGGTACCGGAAGCTGGTACCGGGTGCCGTCGCGCCGCGCCAGAAGCTGCGTTGGAATGAGTATGGCGGCGCGGTTGGCGGCCCAATCCTGAAGGACAAGCTGTTCTTCTTCGCGGACTACCAGGCGGAGCGCTTTGACTTTCCCAGTTCAACCTCGCTGATTACGGTGTTCACTGCGAAAGAGCGGACGGGAGATGTCTCCGAGCTGGTCGCCGCTGGCAAGAAGATCATCAATCCGGCGACCGGCTTGCCCTTCCCGAATAACCAGATTCCTGCCGGCTTGCTCAGTAAAGCGGCGCAGGCAATTCTCAACTCCAACCTCTATCCCACACCGATAAACACTTCGCTTCAGTCGAACGCATTGAACACGACCGCCACCAAGAACAATGCCGATCAGGGCGACGGGCGTCTGGATTGGGCTGCCAGTGAGAAGGATCACTGGATGGGCCGCTTCTCTTACAGCACCTTCGACAACCCAGCTCTCAACTCGGTCGCTTACCGGTATAACACTTCGAACATCGTGAATTCGTGGAATTTCGTTACCGGCTACACACGCGCGATTTCGTCCAGCCTTGCTAACGATGCACGCCTTGGAGTGAACTACGTCCAGGTCGGACAGAACAAGACCTCGGCGAACTTTTCAGGCAACGCAAGCACGCTCTTCAATATCCCCGGCCTGACGACCAGCTTCCTTCCTGCGATGAGCTTTAGTGGTGGGTTTGTCAACGGCTTCGGAACAAAGGCCAGCATCACCAACAACTACGACACGTCCATTCAGTACTCGGATGTTGTGAGCTGGGTACATGGCAGGCACAGCACCCGCATCGGATTCCAGGGGTGGCGGATTCGTACCACTGGTCTCTTCAATGGCAGTAACGGCCAGGCTGGAAGCTTCTCGTTCAATTCCAGCTACTCCGGAAGTCCAGAGACGAACTTCCTTCTCGGTCTGCCCAACCAGATCGGCGTAGGCAACCCCGGCGGCGAGTGGGAGCAGAACAACAGCGTCTTCGCAGGGTTCGTACAGGATGACTGGAAGGTCACGTCGAAGCTGACGCTGAACCTCGGTCTCCGCTACGAAAACCACACACCGTTCGTCGAGGCGCACAACCGGCAGGTGAACTGGGATCCGCAGACCGGAGTCTTTGAACAGCCCGGTCAGAACGGCCAGAACAATTCGCTTTACAACTCCTACAACGGCTACGGAAACTACCAGCCTCGTCTGGGCCTTGCGTACCAGATATTGCCAAAGACGGTAGTTCGCGCTTCCTATGGACTGTCATCGTTCATGGAAGGTACGGGTCTGGGGCTGCGCCTGCCGCAGAACCCGCCACAACCGGCTACAGCCAGCGCCAACTACACTAGCCTTGCTTATCCGACAACGACGCTGGATCAGGGCTTTACCCCAATCGCACTCCCGGCAGGCGGATGCACGATCACTGGTTTGCAGACCGCTGCAGCAGCCTGCTACAAGGGCGCGGTGATCTTCTCCTGGGACAAGAACGTACAGCCGGCAAAGTCCAGCCAGTGGAGCCTGTTTGTGCAGCACGAGTTTTCACCCTTGGCTACATTCCAGATCGGCTATGTTGGACAGGCAACGCGGCACTTGACCGATGCCCAATTGCTCACCCAGGGCATCCTGCGTTCGCCTGGTGTGGTCAGCCCATCGCCATACTTTGCCAACAACCAGGCTGTCCTCAACCAGGTTGCGTTTATCTTCGGCACATTTGCCGAGGCGCATCAGAGCTACCATGCCTTGCAGACGCAGCTGGACGGACGGCTGAACCGCGGTCTTTCCTATAACATCAACTACTCCTGGTCCCGCTGCATGACCAACTCACAGGGCTTCTTCGGAGAGGGTTCTCAATCCTCAGGTCCTGGTGCCTGGTGGCAGAACAGCTACGACCCCAAGGGCGAGACCGGAGCCTGCTACTACAACGTGAAGGGTGTGCTTACCGGATATGTGATCTACGAACTGCCCTTCGGTCGCGGCAAGCAGTTCGGTGCCCACATGAACAAGGCTGCCGATGCTGTGGTCGGTGGATGGAAGCTAAGCGCGATCCCCACCTTCCGTGGAGGCTTCCCGATCACGGTCAACTCAAACGACGACCACTCCGGCACCAACTCGTTCCAGGACCGCCCGAACTGCGTAAAGCCGCCGTCCGTACTGCACAAGCAGACGATCGGGAATGGGCTTTACGGGTATCGGTGGTTTGATCCGACAGCTTATCAGGAGCCGAGTGCAGGGACTTTCGGCAACTGCAAGGTCAGCTCTGTGTACGGCCCAGGGGAGCAGAACATCGACGCCAGTGTCGCCAAGCAGTTCTTTGTCACGGAGCATCAGAACCTTGAGTTCCGTGCAGAGTTCATCAACGCCTTCAACCACACGATCCTCGATGCGCCTCACAGCGATGGCATCAACACAACCAACCCGAATCTGGGCACGATCGGTCAGATCAACAAGTCCGAAGGAGCACGCAACATTCAGTTCGCGCTCAAGTACAACTTCTAACCCGGCAGTAGAGCAAGTCTCAATTGACACGGCGTCTGGCATTGGCCAGTAGTATCGACCAAAGTCCGACGCCGTGATCGTCTTTTGAATATATTGGCAACATAAGGCCGGAGGGAGAAGATGAAAAACAGCGATCTCATCGCTTACCTCAGGCCGATCCCCTCCCGGTTCCAACAGTCAGACGTGGTCGACCTGATCGACATGACTGGCCGAGTCACGGACATTGAAGCCAATCTACATCGCCTCACCCTTCAGCTCTTCCTCCCCGCGGGTCTGTATCGTGGCCGATTCGAAACCTTAGCGGGGTCTTTCCCCATGCATACTGCCATGATCGACATGGTCCGCGTGCCGGATGGCAAGAGGGTCCCCGTTGGTCCATGGGACCTTGACCACATCACGAATGTGATGGCGGTCCCGATGATGCGAACCTATGTCAACGGCATGCTCAAAGGTGGGCTCTGGTTTTCCATGCCCGGCCCTCAGGAGATCGCGGAGGAGAGGCTCTTTGCGGACTTCGGGTTTGAAGCCCAACAAGGCGAGAATGAAGTCGTCATCGAGTTTATTGAGCGTGACCGAGAGCGCATGGACTGGAGCAAACTCGGTTACCTGGAGCTCCGAACAGACGATCGGAGTCCTCGCACCCTAAGGCCTGCGGTGCCGGGCCATCCCAGCATCTTCCTTGCCCCACACGAAGTGCAATCGGTCCGTGAGCGCTGGCAGGGTTCGCCCGAGCTCGAAGCCATTCGCACCCGGTTGTCCAACGAGGAACTCGTATTCCTGACCGACAGTAGCCAGGGAACGCTGGAGCTAGCGTGCCTCTTCTATGCCCTGACTGGCGACGCTGGAATCGGCGGACGTGCCAAACAACGCATTCTCGAACTCGTCCACACACCGACATGGAGCGGCCGTCCGGGCCCTTTGCTGATGGGTGGCGACAATGACCGCGTCATCAGCCTGCGGCTTTACCTGACCGCTCTCGCATGGGACTACATGCAACCCCTTTTTGATGAGGCTGAGCGCACCGCGATTTTGTCAAAAGCGGAAGAGTACATCGGGAAGATGTACGACTTCACCTTGTTGCAACGGGGCTACATGGGCTGTCCAGCCATCGACCCACACTCGCTGGGCGCATGGAATGGAACTGCAATTGCCTGCATGGCGTTCTACGGCGATCTTGAGATTGCGCGCAGCGCATTGCCTCTCTTCCATGGCCTGTTCTGCGAAAGCCTGACACTGTTTCCGCCCAGCGGGAAGGCCGCCTGGGCAACGTACTTTCCTTTTCACCTGGTGCTTTACCTTGCCGCCGCCCATACCTTCGGAGGGCAGAGGCCGGAACTTGACGTCAGTGAATTCCTGGACCATTTGGGGGAAGCGCTTCTCGCCAGCTTTGAAGTGCCCAACAGTCAGGAGATGCAACGCGGATTGCGCACACGCGAGCACCGTTTCCTTTCCGCGTTTCTTTGCCGTTTTCACCCCACCCACAATATCGACTCCATCTATCGCGCCTTTGTGCAGAGAGAAAGAGCTGCAACGGGCGATATCGTCCTGGGCATCTTCGACCTGCTCTATTCTCCACTGGAATCAGGCCCTGCAGCGTCGTTCCCTGACCGGCCATTGTTCGCGAAAGATGTCGGCGACCTTATTGTGTCGGTCCGTGGTGAGCACACATTGGCAGTTTCGATCAGTGGCGGTCCCAAGGCGGGCAGGCAGGCTGTCTCTCATCTGATGCCGCAAAATCGAGAGTTTGCTCCGGCTATGGGAGCGCTCGATGTCACGATTGACGGAACACCGGTTCTCTGCAACATCAACATGGGGCAATACGGTCTCAACAGCGCATTGACCAACACCATGTGCTTTGAAGACGGCGGAGCAGTCACGAACGGACAATACCTCAATGGTGCTGTGCCGCCAGAGAGTACCGGGGTGATTCGCCGCTGCCTGATCGATGAGCGCTACATTTATCTGCACATCGCCATCACGCACGCCCTCGACCCCAGTCTCCGCGTGCAGTTCGCAGACAGAGTGTTCATCCTCGATCGGAAGACGAGCACCATACTGCTAGCAGATAACTTTCGTGGTGACCGGGCCATACAGTTCGCAACCCATCTTCACTGCTCCGGATCGGTGACAAACCTCGGTGACGGCCAATACCGCCTCACCGGCGGTCAGGCGAATCTGATTGCGGGTATCAAAGGCGGCAGTAAAGGCCTGGACGACTCGGAACGAGGCGAAATATTTCTTCAGGTACTCGGTGAGGGGCAACCCTCTCGCGTCGTAGTAGAAGAGCCGACGTGGACTCCGGGATACATCTACGGTCTGAACAATACCGGCAAAGAGGACATTAGCGACGGACGCTTTCCACGCTATCGCCGGTGGCGGCTTGAGTCTTCCAAGCCTGTCACTGAAGGCTCGTTCCTCGTCGCACTCGGTCTATATCCTGGGCGTGTCGAACTTATAGACGGCACCGTGCGCCTGCCGGAAGGCGGTCATGTTCAATTCGGAAGTGGCATGTTTTCTACTCTGGGCGTCGACTGCGAATGCGAATGCCTGCTTGGGGATGATGTGACTCAGCGCATCGTTGCCATGGGGCTTCGCAAATTACGCCACGGCAACAGCGAACTCAACTTCACCACCGCAGTTGATATCACCTATAGCAGCGCGAGCGGGACAGGCATGATCTACGGCCAGGGTGAGATTACGCCTCGACTCATGGACGGTTTTCGGCTTGACGAGTGGCAAGCCATTGGGGAGGAGGCCTGGAAGACTTTGAACCAGCACCGCGCCTCCTTTTCAAGATCGACAATCAATATGAGAGATTCGGAGATGGAAGCATGATGAATGAAAATGCAATCGAGGTGGCGATTCTCGGGTGCGGACAAATGGGACAACATATCCTTGAGCATCTTCGCGACTGCCCGTGGGTCCGGGGCATCACCGTCTTCGACCGAAACGCCGACCGTATGGAAAGTCTGAAGCAGGGGTTCGCAGTGAGCACCGCCGCAACGCTTGACGAGGTACTGCGGAATCCAGAGATTAAGCTCGTCTTCATCACGGCATCGAACAATGCTCACAAGGAATTGGCCGTGGCTGCGCTTGAGGCTGGTAAAGCCGTCATGTGCGAAAAGCCAATGGCGACAACGCTTGCAGACGCGACCGCGATGGTTGAGGCCGCGGAGCGCACCAATGGATTTCTGCAGGTTGGCTTCGAACTTCGCTATTCACGTCTGTACACCACAGTTAAAGATTGGATCGAGGGCGATCTGCTGGGCCGTGTGCTCAACACGCAGTGCACGTACATTTCAAGTGCGTGGGGAAAGCATTCGAGTTGGCGAGTCGCTTCGAAGACAAGCGGCGGAATGTTCGGCGAGAAGCTGAGTCACTATGTCGACCTCGTTCGCTGGTGGGTGGGCGACGAAGTAGAAGAGGTGTATGCCACCTGTGCCCCAAACGTGATTCCTTACTACGAGGTCCACGACAACTACCACTGCAGCTATCGCTTCAAGAACGGTGCTGTAAGTCAGCTTACCTTCATGATGGGCCCGGCCGCCACATTCAAGGGAGACCCGTTACAGAACGCAGTTTCGCAGCAGTCGGGTGATGGCCATATGTTGCGCTACATGATCTGCGGCGAGAAAGGTGCTGCCGAAACGGACGTGTTTCCGCGAACGATCAAGCGCTGGGAGTTTGGCGACAACGATTGGGGTCAAACGAGTGCATGGGTTCAAAACGAAACCTGGGACCCACAGTACGATTTCGCTTACTTCCATAACACCCACGATCAGGCCCGCGACATCGTTCGTCGCGTTGCCGAAGGAAAGCCCCCAAGCATCAATCCTCGCGACGCTCTTGAGACGACGAGACTCTGCTTCGCGGCAGAATTGTCCGCAACCGAAAAACGCCCGGTTCGCCTCGACGAACTGAAGTAAGTACGTCAATGCAGGCCGATCAGCAGCGGAGGTAGCAACCATGCAGGACGAACTCAGCGGACAACAGGAGCCGATTGCGCAGTATGGTTCGCCTGCGGCCCCGTTGCTCTCCACTCCTCTTGCCACCTTCTATGCCGACCGACCGCTGATGTGGCGAAACGTGGGGTGGATCACCTTCGGGCACTTCGGCACGGCACTCTCCATGACAATCGTGGAGCCTTTGATGAATTTGCGCCTTAAGTCCATCGGCGTCAGCGAGTCCAGCGTTGGCCTACTCGCATCGATGAACCTGTGGGCTGTCAGCTTCCTCGTCATGTATTTCTCCTGGAAGAGTGATCATTGTCTAAGCCGGCTGGGCAGGCGGACACCATTCGTCCTCATGGCCCTGCCCTTCATTGTGGTTGCGCTGATACTATTCGCGATCTCAACGCAGAAGTGGCTGCTAGTTTGCCTTATGCTCATGTACTTTTTCTTCAACGACATGAAGGCCTCGACCTACCCGCTTCTGGCTCTCGATTGCGCCTCCAAGCCTGTGCTGGCTAGAGTCTCCGGCATCATCGCCATTGTCGTTAGCGCAGCCGGCTTTCTCTCCACACGGATCGGCTCAAGGATGGCTGACGGGCACCCCAAGCGTGTCTTCTTCACCGCCGCCACCGTGATGTCGAGTATGGTGTTGATCGCTCTCTGGCGAATCAAGGAACCGCCGATCTACCATCCGGCCGAGGGAAAGTTTAACCTGCTCAAACCGATCAGGGTTGCGACTCAAGACAAGCGGATCCTGGTCCTGATCGTTGCATGTGCGCTGCTCAATGGCTTCTCCATTATCTTCAAAACCTGGGTGTGGTTCTACGCGCAAACCAAGCTGCATCTGACTATCGGCGACACAGGCGTAGCGATGTCCTGGGGCCTGTTGCTGCAGGTAGGTGTCTCATACCCGGCGGGCTGGCTCATCGACCGCTACGGAAGCTACGTTGCGCTCTGCCTGCAGTGGACGATCATGCTCACGCTCGCGCTCTGCTCCGTCCATGTTACGAACTTGCACGGCCTCATCCTTCTTATGATGTTGTATTTTCTTTTCCTGCCGTTGCAGATCTCGGGGGATGCGATTCTTTGGAAGACTATGGACAAAGCCGATACCGGCTCCTTCACCTCGACAGTCTCGCTGGTGCGGAACTTTTGCACCGGCACAGTCATTGCCATCTCAGGGTTCATCATCCGCTGGACACACAGTTACATCATCGCTTTCTGGTTCGGATTTACGCTGAGTTCCATCGCCCTGGTCGTGTTCTTCATATACCGGCGCATCATGCGAACCGGGCCGACAACAGCGGTCGAGCAAGGCGCACTTGAGTCCGTCGCTGAAGTGCAACCGACAGTGGGACAGCCGGCGGCCACGGCCGCAGTTGCCTGATCACGTCGTCTCAACGAAACAAGGATGAAGCAGTCGATGAAAATACATGTAGCAGAGACTCCCGCCGACCTTGGTCAAATGGCCGCGCACGATATAGGTGCAGCGCTGCGCAATGGACTGCGTGAGAAGAGCCACCTGCGCATGATACTGGCCGCTGCGCCGAGCCAAAGTGAAATGCTTTCCGCTCTGCGTCGCGAGCCGAAGATCGATTGGCAGCGCGTTACGGTCTTCCACATGGACGAGTACATCGGCCTGCCGGAGAATGCATCGCAGCGCTTCGCAAACTGGCTCCGAACAGAGTTCGTCCATCATCTTCCGGTGGGACGATTCGAGCCGATCGAACCTGGTATCGATCCACATGCAGCTTGCGAACACTACGCCGCGCTGATTGCCGAAGCCCCCATTGATGTCGTTCTGCTTGGCATCGGCACAAACGGACACCTTGCCTTCAACGACCCGCCAGCAGACCTGCAAACTCCGCTCGTCGCTACTGTCGTAACACTGGGCCGGATGTGCCGTGAGCAGCAGGTGCTGGATGGCTGCTTCTCCACCTTGAGCAACGTACCCCTGCAAGCAATCACCCTGACGGTCCCAACGCTGCTCAGTGGGCATGAGCTTTTCTGTTGCGTGCCGGGTCTGCACAAGCGAGCGGCAGTGCGGGCAACATTGATGGATCCGATCAGTGGAGACTGTCCCGCAACGGCGTTGCGCACCCATGCAGCCTGCACCTTATACCTTGATCGCGAATCATCGCCAACAAACGAATAATATGGCAGCGACACCCATCATCGGCAGGGATCCGCAAAGTGGCCGTTGCCTCTCCGTTGCGGTGAATAACGGGATCATTGAGCGCGTCGACGACTCGTCCCAATCCACGAACCTGTTCCTGTCTCCAGGCCTGATTGATCTACAGGTCAACGGGTTCGCCGGCTTCGATATTAATTCTCCGGACATCGTTCCAGACACGGTCGTCCGTTTAGTCGACGTCATGCTTTCGCTTGGTGTCACTTGCTTCACCCCGACGATTATCACCGCATCAGAAGGAAGAATCTGCAATGCACTCGCTGCAATCGCAGAGGCTCGCCGTGCTTCTCCAAGGGCAGCCGCATGTATTCCGTTCGTCCATGTCGAAGGGCCACACATCTCCCCATTCGATGGATATCGCGGCGCGCATCCCTCTGACGCCGTGCGCCCCCCATCCCTGGTCGAGTTCCAACACTGGCAGGAAGCATCGGGAGGATGCGTGGGGCTGGTGACACTATCGCCACACTATGGTGAGAGCGTCGCTTATATCCAAGAATTAGTGGTGCAAGGAGTTCATGTAGCCATCGGTCACACCCATGCCTCCGCCGACGAGATCGCACGTGCGGTCGATGCAGGTGCGTGTCTTTCGACACACCTTGGCAACGGGATCGCAGCGAACATTCCCCGCCATGCCAATCCGATCTGGCCGCAGTTGGCAGAGGATCGCCTCACCGCAACCTTTATCTCGGACCGGCATCATCTCCCCCCTGCCGTCATCAAGTCAATGCTTCGCGCCAAGGGTTTCGCACGCTCTATCCTTGTATCGGATTCGGTCGCGCTTGCTGGCATGCCGGCAGGTCGATATGACACGCCGGTTGGAGGTCAGGTCGACCTCAGATCCGACGGGAGACTGTGTGTGCTGGGTTCGGAGCTGCTCGCTGGCGCAACCGCATCGTTGGCGGAGTGCGTGGGCAATCTGGTGAGCATGACCGATCTTTCTCTCCATGAAGCTCTCAGAATGGCCACTGAAAATCCGGGGAGGTTTGCGGGGCATCGAGGGCAGCTGAAAGTGGGTGCACGCGCAGACATCATTCGGTTCGGCTGGCAAGACGCGTTGTCAGTCGAAGATGTCTGGCTTGCGGGCGAGCGAGTCCACACGCGCGGTAGTCAGTTCCAGGTTCACGAGGAGAAGGCAGGATGAGACAGATTGGCGCAGTGGACATCGGCGGTACCAAGACTGCGGTGGGGATCGTGCGCGAAGACGGAAAAATCCTTCATCGCAGCGAGTGCCCCACCGACCCGAGGCTGGGGTTTCAGAGCGCTATGCTTCGGATCGTGCAAATGATGCAGCACGGAATGGATCAGTGTGGCAGCATAGCTGGTGTCGGAATCGGATGTCCGGGCCCGCTTGATCCATCTACAGGAGTGATCGGCGATGTTGGAACCTTGCCCGGATGGGAGGGCGGCAACCTCGTCGAAGAGATAGGTTCGCGCCTCGGCGTTCGGGTTGCTGTCGAAAACGATGCGGACGCAGCAACTCTCGCAGAATACGCGTGGGGTGCCACGCCAACAGATGGCACCCTCATCTACCTCACCGTGAGCACGGGCATAGGCGGTGGAATTGTGCGCGGCGGCGAGCTGTATCGGAGCGCACGTGGGGCGCATCCAGAGTTGGGACATCAGATGATCGATCCTTCAGGCCCCCTTTGCTACTGCCGTCTCTCAGGTTGCTGGGAGAGCCTGGCAAGCGGCCCAGCGATGGGTGCCTGGTTTCATGAGATGGATCCTGACCATCGTCTTCTGAGCGCCGCCCAGATTTGCGAACGCGCCCAGTCAGCTGACGCTCTCGCGATGCAGTGCATCCAACGAGAGACGCACTATCTCGGCCTGGGCCTGGCGAACCTTGTCACTCTCTTCGTTCCAGATGTTATCTGTCTTGGCGGTGGAGTGATGCAGAGCAGTCATCTCTTTCTGGATGATGTGCGAGCCTTGGTGCGCAACCTCTGCACGCAAGTCCCCGTTGAAGACACCGCCATCACGCTCTCTTCACTTGGGTATGACACCGGCCTGCTTGGAGCGGCGCAGGCCTGGCTTCTGCGCGAAAGCGCATCCCTATCAAAGAAAACCACGCTCTAGTAACTCAAGGAGAATAACTTGTTCAATTTAGCGGATAACATCCAAAGCCAGCCTAAGTCGCTTGCACTTACCCTGGAATATCAGTCCGGAAAAGGTGCTGCAGCACTGAAGGATGCAGCCGAACTTCTGAGGTCCGGCAAAAAGGTTGTCATCACCGGCATGGGAGCATCGCTCTTTGCCTCGATCCCTTTGCAATATCATCTTACGTCGCAGGGAATCGATACAGTTGCGATCGAAGCAGGCGAACTTCTTCACTATCTGGAGCCTGCGTGGAAAGACGCTGTCGTTCTTATGGTGTCGCGCTCCGGGGAGTCCGTCGAAATTGCAAAACTACTCGAGAAGATGAAAGGCAAAGTCCCTATCATCGGCGTTAGCAACGAACCGGAAAGTCTTCTGTCGCGCTCGGCTGACGTCAGCCTTCAGATCGCCAGCCTCCAGGATCAAATCGTTGCCATACAGACCTACACCGGGACGGTTCTTACCCTGCACATGTTAGGTGCGCAGGTGGACGGTACCTTCGCATCGGCAATAGATGAGGTGCAACAGTTGCTTCCCACATTTGCGTCCTTAGTCAGGCAAAACATGGATTCGCTTACAGAATGGGATAGTTTTCTCACGCCGCATGCGTCCTTATACCTTCTGGCCCGCGGTTCGTCGCTAGCCTCTGCCTATGAGGGAGCGCTCCTATTTCATGAGGTGGCGAAAAAGGCGGCAGTTGCCATGCCGGTGGCATCATTTCGCCACGGCCCGGTCGAGGTGGTCGATCCGAGTTTTCGCGGCTTCGTCTTCGCTCCGCAGGATGTCACAAGCGGTCTCAATCTAGCGCTGGCAGACGATCTTGTTCGCTTCGGTGGTCTCGTCCGCGTTGTCGGGCCGGGATCTGAAGCATCGCAGAAATTGCAGTGGTGCAGCGTTCCTTCCGTCCCTGCGTCCCTCGCACCGATGTTTGAGATCGTGCCCTTGCAGGCTGCGGCCTACAGGCTCGCTGAGTTGAACGGAATCGAACCCGGCAGTTTTCGCTACGCGCCACAGGTGGCAGTGAACGAAGCCAGTTTTTAATTAACAGATTTGAAGAGGAGAAGAAGGTGGAACCAATAAGGCAGAAGCGGGACGCACGCTGGTTTTGATATTCGATGATCTGTGTCTTTTGCTGGGTGGGCTGGGCGTTGCTTTCCAAGCTCGGCTCCGAGGAGATTCCACCGAATACCATGCAATTTCTTTTTACCCTGGGTACAATTCCAGTCGGCCTGGCGTTGCTTATCGCGCGCCGTGGCAGGCTCCAGAAAAGTCGCATGGGCATTACCTATGGGGTTCTCAACGGAATTCTTTCGGGGCTGGGCAGACTTACACTCTTCGCTGCTTACCACACCAATGCAAATACAACTCTGATTACCGCGGCTACAGCGCTTTATCCCATGATAACTGTCGTGCTTGCGATCACCATTCTCCGCGAGCACTTTCGCCCCATCCAGGCCTTGGGACTCGTCTTCGCCGCAATCGCGTTCGTCATATTTTCAATCTAGGAGGCGTTGGCAAATGCATATTCCGCTGTGGCTTTGGTATTCGATCCTGACCTTGCTGGCCTGGGGCGTTGTGGGGCTGCTGCAAAAGCTTCCAACCAACCACGTGTCCGCAGAATCGTCACTTATCTGGCTTATCGTTGGATTCCTCGTTATTGAGCCATTCTTTTATCCGGGTTCTGCCGTGGTCCACTATTCGAGAGTCAACCTGACCTATGCGGTCCTCAGTGGCCTGCTGAACGCTCTCGGTGCCTGGGCGCTCTTCGCCGCTCTCAAAAGTGGTGGAAAGGCGTCGATCGTAGCTCCGCTGACGGCGCTCTATCCGGTGGTGGTGATTGCGCTCGTGCCGCTGATACTTAATGAATCAGTCAAGCCGTTGCAGTGGGTAGGCGTCGCCTGCGCGCTGATCGCCGTCATACTACTCTCTGCGTAGGGCCTCCAAATAAGTACACGTACTACCAAGTTGCCCAGACGAGGTGAGGCAAGGCAAACCTTCGAGCGTTTCATGGTCGTTGTGTGGGGTGAGAGATGTCCCAGTCCCGGCGCTTCCGACGTCCTCCGGATCATGAAAACCGAGGTCATGCCCGGCGTGCGTCTTGCGACTCGCCGGCTCTTCGGCCAACCCGTTTCTTAATGATGGCCTCGACTTTCTGTCTTCAATCTTTCGGTAGAATCCACTCTCAAGCTCTGAGGAAACGTTTTCTTGACAAATCTCAAATTACGAGCATAATCTCCTCCGAGCCAGAAAATTCTGTGCAGAGGCGTCCGTGTGACTTGCTGATTGGATGAGTCTGTCTCGCTGAAACTTCTGTCTGATTCAAAGTTTACGGCCGCGGTAAGGTTACGGATTTCTCGATTCGTTCTTGGTCATCAATTGCTCTGTTTATGGGAGGTATCATGAATATGAAGTCTATTCGCATGTTTGCGCTTTTCCTCATGGCGCTTTTGCTGACAACCCTCACCTACGCCCAAGAAAATGCGACCGTTACGGGGACGGTCTTCGATTCAACCGGCGCTGCCGTCCCGGATGCTCAACTCACCCTCACCAACATAGCAACCGGACAGACCAGAACGACCAATTCCAACTCTGCCGGCCTTTACTCCTTCAATAACGTGGGGGTCGGCGAAACCAGTCTGACCGCCGTCGCCAAAGGATTCCAACGCTATGTCAAGAATGGAATCTCGGTAAACGTGGCCCAGACCTTGAAGGCGGATGTCAGTCTCACGGTCGGCAGTGCCAATATCGAGGTCTCGGTCCAGGCCGATGCGCTCGCTCTACAGACCGAGACCAATGAACTCAGCAATCTCATCAGTGGACAGCAGGTCGTGCAGCTTGCGACGAATGGTCGCAATGTAACCGCACTCGCGGCGCTCGGGATGGGAGTTTCAAACACCCTTCCGTCATTCGCCGGGGTCAATGCATTGACCTCCGCGAATGGTCTGAGCTTCAACGGAACTCGCAGCAGCCACAATGTCTACCTGCTGGACGGAGGAGAGCTCAACGATCGTGGCTGCGGCGGGTGCTTCAGCTCACTTCCATCGCTCGATGCCTTGTCCGAATTTCAAACGCTGTCGAGCAACTACGGACCCGACTATGGGATCGGTTCGGGCGGCACAATTACGATGGTTCTGAAATCCGGAACCCGGCACTTCCATGGGGCGTTGTGGGAGTTTGTGCGCAATGAAGACCTCGACGCGAACAACTACTTTACGAACCTGGCCGGCAGGGCTCGGCCGAAGTTCAGGCTGAACACGCCAGGCGGTAACATCGGCGGCCCACTGTTCATCCCGCATGTTTATAACAATGCGCAGGACCGAACCTTCTTTTTCGTGAACGAGGAATGGCGGCGCCTGATCCAGGGCAGTGCACCAGCGATCGTGAACACGATTGCGGCTAACAATTTCCCAACCGCAGGACAAGCATTGAACTACACCGTGCCTGGCAATGGTGGCGTGCCCATTGTTCCATTGACGACTGATCCAGCCAAGCTGGCTATCTACGTCAATAACGGACTGGTCGCCGGGACGCCTTTCAAGAACGCGTCGGGAGCGCCGTGCACGACCCTCTGCGTCATCCCGGCGGCGCTGATCGATCAGAACGCCGTTCTGGAACTCAACGCAGGAACTTTCCCAAAGCCCAACTTCGGGACCAGCCAGTACATCTCGTCGATCCCACAGCCCACGAACGTCCGCGAAGATGTGGTGAGAATCGATCATAAGATCAACGCCAAGTTGCAGCTGATGGGCCACTACCTGCACGATCAGGTCTCGCAGATTTACTATCCGCCGCTTTGGGGCAATAGTACCTACCCCACGGTCGGAACCGCGATGTTGAACCCGTCCTGGTCGTCTACCATCAAGCTGACACAGGTGTTGTCGCCCAGCCTGCTGAACGAGACTGCATTCCTCTATAGCGGAAATACCATTCACCTTAGCCCGGTTGGTGTATCCGCGCAGCCTACGGGTTGGACTGGCACCACCTTCTTCCCCCTCGCGAACAATATTGGCAGCCGTATGCCTGAAATTCGGCTCGGCGCCCCTTATGGAACGAACTGGAGCTCAAGTTACTTTCCTTGGAAGAACTCGTACGAGGGCTATCAGACTCGCGACGACCTCTCATGGAACAAGGGCCGGCATCAGCTCAAGTTCGGCGTAAGCTGGCTGCATGACCCGAAGAATCAGCAGTTGCAGGCAAACACGCAAGGAACCGCCGTCTTCGATAACAGCGGATTTTCCAAGGATTCCTATGTCAACTTCGTCCTGGGCGATGCGGCAAGCTTTACCCAACTTAACGTTCTGGCAGGGAAGCATTGGGTCAACAACAACTACAGCGGCTATGCCAATGACAACTTCCACATCCTGCCGCGACTTACACTCAACATAGGAGTCCGCTACGATGGGATGCCTCATGCGTTCGAACGCTACAACCAGTTTGCAAACTTTAATTCGTCGATTTACAACACTGGCCTCGCCTACCCGCTGAACCCGGACGGCACGCTCAATCCAGCGTCGTTGACCCCCTTCAACGGTGGAACCTTTTACCTGAATGGCATTCAAGAGGCAGGAGTCAATGGGTTCCCGCGCGGGGTGGTGGAGGACTATTTCGCTACGGTCCAGCCGAGACTCGGCTTTGCCTTTGACGTGAATGGCAATGGAAAGACAGTCATCCGCAGCGGCTTTGGCATGTTCTTCGAGAGAGTTCAAGGCAACGATGTCTACAACGCCGCCTTGAATCCCCCCTTCGCGTACCAGCCCTCTGCGACCAACGTCTATTTCTCCAATCCCAACACGAGCGCCTTGACCGGTGCCACGACGAGTCAAAGGTTCCCCTCGACTCTGACTAACCTGAACTATCACTACGGCAATCCAGGGACCGCGATGTTCAGTCTGGGGGTTCAACATGAGCTCGCCAAGGCCGTCGTGGGGACCATCCAGTATGCTGGCTCTCGCGGATGGCGGCAAAGCAACGACAGGGCCATCAACACACTTCCATTGAACGATATCGTTCACCGGCAAGGAGTGGCCCAGGGGGCACTGAACGCCAACCTCTATCGTCAGTTTCCCGGGTTCAGTTCCATCACTCAAGAGGAGAATGAGACTAACTTCAGCTACAACGCGCTCCAGATGCAGGTGCGCATGGAAGCGAAGCACGGACTTACCCTACAGTTCGCGTACACCTACTCCCACGAGATCGACGAGGTGAGCGGCGATCTGAACGCAGTGGCAAATCCTTTCAACCTCCGCTACAACCGGGCGTCCGGTGGTTTTGACCGGCGTCATGATTTCAATGCGAACTATATTTATGCGATCCCGTTTTTCACTCACAGTGCTAACGGTTTGGTTCGGAATTCAATCGGGGGCTGGACAGTTTCAGGAGTCACCGTCATCGACACCGGCGTCCCTGTCCAGATCACCTACAACGGTGCTGACACACTTGGGCTGGGCGGCGGTACGACGAACCGGCCAAACCTATCCGGGAAGGTCAGTTACCCGAAGACCCGGCTTGCCTGGTTCGATAAGTCGGCATTTTCAGATCCGCTGGCTCCATGGGCAGGAGGAACAAACTCCGGCTTTGGTACTGCGGGAAGGGATTCGGTCGTACTTCCCGGTCGACTCAACTTCAACCTCTCCCTCTTCAAGACGTTCTATTTGAAGAAGGATGGTCCTGACTTGCAATTCAGATTCGAGACGTTCAACACCTTCAATCACACCCAGTTCAGTGCTCTCGACTCGGCGAGCAAGGATGCAAACTTCGGGCAGATCACGGCCGCCAGCGATCCTCGCAGGCTCCAGCTTGGAGCGAAGTTGAACTTCTAGCGTTCACCCTTTCAACAGGATGGGGCGCGGGCTGACCGCGCCCCATTTTCAAGTTTGTGAAGATGTCTTCTTTTGCAAACCAGAGAGCGCAGACTTCACCAAACCTCTGCCTTCGGTAATCGTCACCAGCTGATTACATTCGATATTCGCGAAGCGTTCCACCAGGCCATTGGTCCAATGCACCTCGAGGTCTGCGCGCAGGTTCGCGCCCAAACCAAAGTGCAGCCGGCGATCATTCACCGAATAGAAGCTCGACTGCGCCATCACCGCTTGTGCCTGGACCTTACCGCCGTATCGGGCAAGGACGCGTGAGCCAATCGCGCTTCGGTTCGACTTCGTTCCAACCAGTAATACCTTAAGCCACTTTGATTCGCTTGATACGTCATTCCTCAAAAGCGAGGGTGGCTCGTTTAAGTTGATGATGACCATATCTACGTCGCCATCGTTATCGAAATCGCCAAACGCGCAGCCCCGGCTACAGTGAGCATCAGCGATTCCACGCCCCGCTTCCTCAATTAATTGCTCGAACTTCCCGTCACCGAGGTTTCGGAAGAGATATCGAGGCGTTTTGAGGGGGTACTTGGGAAACGGCGCCTCGACCTCCGGGTATACCGATCCGGTGACCACGGCAAGATCGAGAAGACCGTTATTATCAAAGTCGGCGAAGCCGGCTCCCCATCCAATGTACCGAGTCTCTACACCAATCCCAGAGGCTGTCGTTACGTCGGAGAATCCAGTGTCGCCGTCATTTCGGTAGAGTACGCTCGTGTCGTCCAGAAAATGAGTTTTGAAGATATCGAGCTTCCCGTCGAGGTTGTAATCGCCGACGGCGATCCCCATTCCCGCCTGCTCCTTGCCGTCGTCACTCAGTGCCACGCCGCTCTGATGTCCCTCCTCGACGAAGGTGCCGTTTCTCCCATTTTTGAAGAACAGACTCGGTGTCGAGTCGGACGCGACGTAGATATCTGACCAGCCAGTGTTCCCAAAGTCGGCCGCAACGGCTGTCATGGAGTAGGTTCGATCTGCCTTTGCAATCCCACTCTCGGATGTCACATCGCGGAAGGTGCCATCTCCCTGGTTTCGGTAGAGGTAGTTGCGCGGCATCGGCAGTCCCTTGGGGCCGCAGTTCACCCCTACGCCATGAAAATTGCAAAAGGGATTGGCTCCGGGCTTCGGGATCCGCTCCATCTGGAGATCCACATAGTTGGCAACGAAGAGGTCAAGATTCCCATCGCGATCGTAGTCAACGAACGTGCATCCGGAGCCCCAGCGCGTCGGCCCGTCATAGAGCAGACCCGCCTTTCTGGTCACGTCGGTAAAAGTGCCATCTCCGTTGTTCCGGTAGAGAACATTCTGGCCATAGTAGGTGATGAAGATATCGTCGAAGCCGTTGTTGTCGTAATCGGCCACGGTTACGGCACTCGCCCATCCTGTCCTCACCAGTCCCGCCTTTTCGGTCACATCCGTGAAGGTGCCGTCGCGGTTGTTCTTATAGAGCCGATTGGTTGCGCCGGGAACCGGACCGTCTATGCGTGTTCCGCACAGCACAAAGATGTCGAGCCAGCCATCGTTGTCGTAATCAAGGAACGCCACACCGCAGCCCACGGTCTCCAGGATGTAAGTCTTGTTGTGAACACCACCGTATATGACTGGATGGACCAGTCCCGCTTGCTCTGCCACATCGGTAAACTTAGCAAGAAAAGGCAGCCCGGAAGCTTTTCCTCTTCGCTGCGGCTTGAGATCGCGCGTCGTCACTCCCTGCGCCATCGCCAAAGAGGAGGCGGAACTTAGCAACAGAAACTCGCGACGTGAGAACCGCTCACGATGGATCATTTGGGGGCGTCACTTGCGTTGCCAGAGACTTTTTCGATGAGTGAGTCCTCCGCTTTACTGTGTAGACTCTTGGTCTTGTCGAATTCGAGACGCGCATTTTCCTTCTGGCCGAGTGCCGTGTAGAGACGACCTAAGCGATAGTGTGCGTCGGGCTGCGTCGGATCCAGCTTGACGGCGCGTTTGAAAGCATCAAGGGCCGCGGTGTTTTTACTTCGTTGCGCATAAATCACGCCGAGATCGAGATACGCACCGCGCAGATCGCTCTCCAACGCAATCGCCTTCTTCAGCAGAGGTTCGGCCGTCGCTACGTCATCCTGTTTCAGCGCAATATCTCCGAGATACAGATACGACTGAGCATAACCCGGATTGTTTTTGATCTCGCGGCGCAATTCCAGGATTGCCTTGTCATAGTCGTCCTTCTTGTAAAACAAATAGCCCAGCTCAAAATGGACGAGCGGCTCGCTTGGCGAACTCGACGCGGTCGCATCCAACTCCTCAATCGCCTCGTCTGTCTTCCCCATTGCATCCAGCGCCTGAGCTAGTAGCATGTGAGCTTGAGTGGCATCAGGATTGACAGCGAGGATGCCGCGAAACTCGGCCATGGCACAGTCGAACTGATGGCTCCAGAGGCAACCCTGGGCAAGCACTCCGCGTAGTTCAACGTTGCCCGGATCAGCCTTGCTCGCGCTTTGAAGGTAAGGAACGGCATCCTTGTACTGATGCAGGCCGAAGTAACTCATTCCCAGCAGCAAGGTGCTGCGGGCATCCGTAGGGAGTGCTGCTTTCGCTATTTTGAGTGCGGTAACGGCCTCCCTAAAATGGCCTTGCTTGAACTCGGACATCCCTAGAAGAACTTCGACGCTCGGCTGGTGCGCATCGAGCGCAAGCGACGCGCGATACTCCCTGACGGCGGAAACCAACTCACCCTGCTGTGCCAGTGCGGCGCCGAGGATGCTGTGCACGGACGCGTCTCTCGGGTGCTGAGCGGCTAGATTACGCAAAACCATCTCAGCCTCATGGAATTTGCCCTGCTGCATCAACTTCGTCGCCTGATCGGCCTGCCCGTTCGCCATGCAACAGACGGTTGCAGCGCTCACGAAAACCGCACACCTCGCCGAACGCAGTGTGTACTCCCATGACCACGCCACTATAATCCGGCGCACGAGTCTACCGTTCCGCAACGCCGCCCTGCTCAAGTCGCAACTGCGTGTCCATTTCAGCATGACGAATTCTAGACGATGGACTGATGGTGCTACCAGCGTGCATAAGCCCTGGTTCTGGCCACCCGTGATGTGGCTGCCCGGGTGTATAAAAAAGAACAACCGTGCAACCGCTGTTGCATGCAACACCACTGGGGCCGAACCTCCATTGCGAAACCCGAACAACTCGATCGGCGCGACGACCTGGAGCATTGCATCCGCCATTCTCTGCATCGCAATGGCGTTGCTGGTCCTGCCAGTCGTAGCGCAGAAAAGCAGCGAATTCCCGGGTTCGACCGAAGACCATGTAGCTGCCAAAGGTTGGTGGCCCACGAAAGCCACAAAGCCCGACAACGCTTATGCGGGCGCAGCCACCTGCGGAAAGTGTCACGCTGAGGAGTATTCCAGCCAAGCGAATACCGCCATGGCGAAAGCGGCCCTCCGGCTTTCCGACAGCAAACAAGTTGCGGAACCGCCATCAGGACGTTTCGAAAGTGGACCCTATTCGTATCGATTAGTCGCATCGAGCGATGGATGGTCACTCGAAGTCGCATCTGGCGGTCACGCAGTCTCGTCCAGGGTCCTCTGGGCTTTTGGCGCCGGGCTCCATGGCACGAGTTATCTTCTCGATGGCCCAGGGGGTCTCTACGAAGCTCAGATGAGCAGTTTCTCAGCCACCCACACCCTGGATATGACTCCAGGTCATAAGACGGCGCTGGAGGGTTCGCTAGAGAAGGCCGTTGGAAATCGTCTTTCCACACGAGACGCCGCCCGGTGTTTCGCATGCCACACCACGGCCTCGTCGGTAGGGGGTGGGCTCAACCCCGAGAAAGCCGTTCCGGGCGTCCACTGCGAAGCTTGCCACGGACCTGGACTGGAACACAGTAAGGCCGCCGAAGATCATGCTAACGCTAAACCGATTAAGACCATCTTCAATCCAGCCTACCTAACGCCGTCGGGCTCGATTGACTTCTGCGGGGCCTGCCACAGGACACTGATCGATGTTGCGCTCAACCCAGGGTCGAGTGGTCTCAGCAGTATTCGTTTTCAGCCGTATCGTATCGAAAAGAGCCGCTGCTGGGAACGGACGGAGGACGCGCGCCTTACCTGCACCGCGTGCCACGATCCGCACGAACCCCTGGTTCGCGATGCCGCGGTCTATGACCAAAAGTGTCTAGGGTGCCACAACTCGCGACATGAAGAGACTCTAAGACCTTCTACTCTCCGGTCGGCAGTCGCCCCACCCATGTGTCCAAAGGCAACAGCTAACTGCGTCAGTTGCCACATGCCAAAATACTATCTTCCAGAGATGCATTCACAGTTTACGGACCACATGATAAGGATCGTTCGTCCGGGCCAGATGTATCCGAACTAGAGAGACAAGCGTCCTCGCCTCTGTACAGGGTTTCGTACAAGTCGGTAGTATCCACGAGACGGATACCTCAGGGATAGATCGATAATCAGCGTGAATTGGACTTGAATCTCGTCGTGGTCCTGAACTTTAGGAAACGTTTGCACAACATGGAAGTAGAGGGACATGCATGAAAACGAGAATGAATCTTGCACTTATACTCGCGCTGAATGGCGTCACGTTAGCGATGGCGCAATCCAGCGGAGGAAGGCAGGCTGCCTCTGGAAGGCCGCAAGGCCCATGTGACATCTACGCCGCCGCCGGCGATCCCTGTGTGGCCGCCCATAGCACCACACGCGCGCTGTACGCCTCTTATAACGGTCCGCTCTACCAGATCCTACGCCAGTCCGACCTTAAGACCTTGGACATCGGCGTAGTCAAGCCCTCCTCGTCGCCCGCCCCGGATCCGGGCGGATATGCGAACGTCGCGGCTCAGGATGCGTTTTGCGCCAACACGTACTGCTGGATCAGCAAGCTGTACGATCAATCACCCAAGCACAATGACCTCATCCAGGCGCCGCGCGGCGGTTTCAGCGGTCCCTCCATGGGTGGCTTTAACAACCTGCCGGTTGCCGATATGGCGCCGGTTTCGATTATGGGTCACAAAGTCTATGGCCTCTTCATCGCGCCGGGCATGGGCCTGCGCCAGAACGACGCGAAAGGCACCGCGGTCGACGACCAGGCTGAGGGAACTTACTGGGTTATCAACGGCCTGCATTTCAACTCAGGCTGCTGTTTCGACTATGGCAATGCCGAGATCGATAGCCGGGACGATGACAACGGCACCATGGAGACGACCTACTACGGCAACTCCTCGTCCTGGTATCACGGAATACCCCCGGGCCCATGGGTCATGACTGACCAGGAGAATAATCTCGTCGGTTGCGTCAATCCGAATGGAGGCAAACTCTGCGCCAACCTGCCAACTACCACCTCTCGATTCGTGACGGCAGTGGCCAAAGGTGAACCTCACCATTGGACGTCCATGGGCGGCGACTCGCAGCAGGGTGCGCTGTCGGTCATCTATAACGGCCCACGCATCGACTCAAGCTATGACCCGATGCGAAAGCAGGGAGCAATCCTTCTAGGCAACGGAGGCGACAACGGTAACCAGTCGCAGGGCACATTCTACGAAGCCGCAATGACAGCCTCAGGCACCTTTCCGGCTGACGCCACCGACCAGCTCGTGCAGGCTAATGTCGTGGCTGCAAAGTATGCCGTGCAGCCGGTGATCCTCGCGCCAGCTTCATCCATTGCTACTCCGCCAGGGCTCCAGACCTTCTCCCCCGAATCTTCCCAAGATACTACTGTGACGTTCACAAACATGACCGCAGCCCCCGCAACGGGCGTCAAGTTGAGCATCGCCGTGCCCAGCAAACAGTGGACTTCCGTTGTTTCCGGCACCACTGACACATCCAGGACATTCGCAGATCCGGTCGCACCGGGCGCAAGCGTGAGCGCCACCTTCCAGGTCACGTCGGGGCCAGCAGTTCTTAACCGCGACCTGATCGGAAACGCTACGTGGACCAACGCGAGTGGAGGCAAATACACCGAGACAATCGCTGAGAAGGTACGGAACGTCAGCCCGATCAAACTCAACGAATTCCGTATCAGCTCCGGTCCTCCCACCAACACCACGGACTCCTTCATCGAGCTCTACAACGCCGGATCCAGCAGCACTGACATCTCCAACTGGACCTTGACCGAGCACCCCTCCCAAACTGCGATCTTCTCTTCGGTGAAAGTTCCGGCGGGGACGAAGCTTGCAGCTGGCGGCTACTATCTGTTCGGTCTAGCCAACTCCGGGCTCGCGATTCCTACAACTGCTGGCGATGCCACCCTCAAGGTCAGGAGCACAACGGGTATGTCCGTTGGCGATGCGATCAGCATCGACACCGGCGCCAACGCGGAGTCCCGCAAGATCGCCCAGCTCGGGACGGCGGCGTCAGTCAATACCACCGTGTGGCTACCAGTCCCTGAAGCTGGATCGGTTGCTCCGGTGATCACCATCCCCGTCGGTTCGACCAATGTGCCCGTGGCAAGCGTCGCAGGTTTTGTAGTCGGCGAGAAGATCGCCCTCGGCTATGGAGCGACCTACCCGACCGTCGGAAAAGCCGTCGAGAAATACGAAGTGGCGACAGTCACCGCGATCGGCAAGCCGGGCACGCAAGCCTACCTGGCGTCCGACGTGCCCGCCGGAGCCACCAACATTCAGGTGATGTCCCTCGCAGCCAACACCCAGATCACGTCCCTCGAAAACTTCTCGGTGGGCGACAAGATCAGGCTGGACATCGATAGTCCCGGCCACGGCATTGAGACGGTCACGGTCAGGAAGGTTGGCACCCCGGCAAGCCACACTACGCTCGTGGCAGACGCGCCCGTCGGCGCCACCAACATCAAGGTCCGCAGCGTCACTGGATTCACCGCAGGCGACAAGGTCATCATTGGCACACCAGTGAACCTGAAGACGTACACTATCACCGCCGTAGGTAACCAGGGCCCGACCGGCACCGGCTTGGACTTTATGCCCGCCTTCGCCGAGTCCCACGCCATTGGCGAATCGGCGGTAGTACTGGGCACAGGCATCGATTTGGCTGCACCGCTGAAGTTTGCCCACGCCGCTAACCTCCCCTTTAGCAATCAAGGAACGGGAATCAGCTTCCAGCCGGCCACGGCCTTTGTTCACACAAGCAACGAACCCGTCCAGGCTCTCGGCACCGGCATCACGCTCGTCAGTCCTCTGGCAAAAGATCACGCGATCAGCGCCGTCGTATACGACGCTACGGTCACGACCGCGGGCTACCAGGGCACGCCGAAACCCAATCAGTGGTTCGGTGGCCCTACCCTTTCCACTATGTACGTCAGCTTCGACAATCTCGTTTCGATCAGAGGCGGCAACATGGTTCTGCGTGATGCCTCTGGACTGGTTGTCGATAGCCTGAATTACGGCCTGCTTGTAGACCCGTGGTCCAGCGAGGGTGACCATGCCACCTCTGCGGCAACAGCGGGTGGCTGCTTCGTGACGGCACCCGGCCCAGGTACCGTCTTCGGGTCAGTTATTTCGGCCGATGGCGCTTCTGATACAAGTTCAGGCCGCTTCCCAGACGGCCACGACACCGATAGCAACTGCGATGATTTCCTCACGTCGCCCGCCACCACCTTGTCCGTACCATCGGCCATTGCCACGACCAATATTAAAGTCGCCAGCGTGATCGGCTTTAGCGCCGGACAAACGGTCAGAATTGATAGCGGTGCAGGCCTCGAGACGGCCGTCATCGCCACGGTAGGCACCGCAGGAGGCACTACGGTGAGCGCTCCCACCCCCGTGGGCGCCACTGTAATTCCAGTCGACAGCACGGTTGGTTTCAGTCCGGGCCAGACTATCACCATCGGCGAAGGGGCAAACTTGGAGACCGTTGTCGTAAATTATTTCACTAGAAGAGGCATCGGCCTAATCACGCTGACGGCTCCCCTGACGCTCGCCCACGCGACTGGTGACCAGATCGCCGGCACCGGCATCACGCTCACATCGGTATTGACGCAGGCCCATGCAAGCTCGACGCAGGTTGCCGGAAGCGCCTCCACACCCGGCGCGCCTAATCACTATTACCGGAGACCTCAGTAAGGACCGTGCTGCTCTTCAAAGCCATAGGCCTCAGCGTATCGGTATTCACCTAATGCGTTGCCCTGAAGACGGCGCGAGATTC
The DNA here is from genome assembly GCA_025350865.1 of Rhodanobacteraceae bacterium. Lineage (GTDB taxonomy): Bacteria > Acidobacteriota > Terriglobia > Terriglobales > Acidobacteriaceae > Edaphobacter. Next base: position 510 of record JANXWZ010000116.1, on the reverse strand, counting down.
GAAAGCGTCTTAGCCCCCCGCTGGACTGAACATCCTCGAATAGTGACTTCAGGCCAATGCACTTTTCGAGATCTGCTTTTGCTCGCTGAGCGCCTTGGCGATTTCGCGCCAACCACATGCACAAATGGTGGGACGTGCGGGTATCATCACATTTTCGGAAAAATCTGTACAGATTTGCGTCCGGACTGGTGAGGGCATCAGCTTTGATCTTCAACAGGTTATCGAGGTCTGCCACCGCTGAGTTTTTTGGCGGGGTCGATCATACCAATTGTTTTTGAAAGGTATACCTCGCCAGCTTCCCGCAACAAGTCCTTAGCGACATCCAAATGAAGCCATTGCCACGATATCGATTCGAATCGATGCCTGTGGCTTCCAGTTCCAGCATGGTTTGCGTGATGGACTTATTGGCACCGACCGGCACCGGAGCCAGAGTTTTGAGCGCTTCGCGTACTGTCTCGCCTGCGTTAGCCTTATCGCCAGTGGCACGATCGGATCGCGCCAGAAGTAGCA
>JANXWZ010000190.1 GCA_025350865.1 Rhodanobacteraceae bacterium | reverse complement strand
TATGGGGGCGGCACTGGCCCAGCAGCCGCGGGTGTTGACGGTGGCTCCTCCGGGAGCGAAACCGGCAGGGCCGTTTACGACGGTGCAGGATGCGGTGACGGCGGCTCCGGAGACGGGGGCGGTGATCCGCATTGCGCCGGGGGAGTATCGCGAGGTGGTGCACATCGATAAGCCAAACATCCAGCTGCGCGGGATGGGGTCGGATCCGTCGAAGGTGGTGATTGTGTACGCCAACGGCGCGGCGAACACCTGCGGGACATCGTGCTCGGCGACAGTGTTTGAGACGGGGGACAACTTTTTGGCGACGAACCTGACGATTGCCAATGATTGGTCGAAGACGGGGAAGCCGCGGACGCAGGCTCTCGCGCTGTCTATTTCCGGGGATCGTGCGGTGCTGAGGAACGTCCGGCTGCTGGGGAATCAGGACACGCTGCTGGCGACCAGCAAGGGGTGTAGGACGGGCGGGTCGGGCGCGGATGGAGCGGCGCCGACGAAGTGCAAGATTGCGCGGCAGTTTTACGACCATTGCTACATCGAGGGGGAGGTGGACTTCATCTTCGGGAACGCGAAGGCGGTGTTTGAGAGCTGCGAGATTCGTAGCGTGGTGCATCCGGCGGGTGGGTTTCTGACGGCGAACGGGCGGAGCAAGGCGGATGAGGATTCGGGCTACGTCTTCAACCACTGCACGTTGACGGCTGAGCCGGGTGTGACTGGAATCTTCCTGGGGAGGCCGTGGCGGGACTACGCGAAGGTGATCTTCATGAACACGGAGATGGGCGCGCACATCCAGCCGGCGGGCTGGTCGGAGTGGCACATGGGGGAGACGGATCGGCTGAAGACGGCGTACTACGCGGAGTTCAACAACAAGGGGCCGGGGGCGCATGTGGGGGTGCGCGAGTCGTTGATGCACGCGCTGTCGGCGGATGAGGCGAAGGAGTTTGAGACGAAGGCGTGGCTGGCTGGGGCGGATGGTTGGGATCCTGCGAAGGTAAAGTAGTTTGAAAACGAGGAGCAAGCATGTCGAAGGTTCGCGTCGCGGGATTTAGCGTTTCGTTGGATGGGTTTGGGGCAGGGGTCGAGCAGAGCATGGACAATCCGCTGGGGAAGCGCGGGCCGGAGCTCTTTCAGTGGTTTTTTCCTACCAGGACGTTCTGCGCGATGGCCGGGAAGGAAGGCGGGTCGACTGGCGTGGACGATGGGTTTGCGCGGCGCTCGATGGAGGGCTTCGGCGCGTTCATTCTGGGTCGCAATATGTTCGGGCCGGTGCGTGGGCCGTGGCCGGACGACTCGTGGAAGGGCTGGTGGGGGCCGAACCCGCCGTACCATGCGCCGACCTACATTCTGACGCATTACGAGCGGGAGCCTCTGGTGATGGAAGGCGGGACGACCTTCTACTTTGTGACGGGCGGAATCGAAGAGGCACTGCGGATGGCGAAAGAGGCGGCGGGTGACAACGATGTGAAGATTGGCGGAGGGGTGTCGACGGTGCGGCAGTATCTACAGGCCGGGTTAGTCGACTCGCTGCATTTGGCACTTTCGCCTGTGGCGCTTGGTCGAGGGGAGGCGCTTCTCAGCGGCATTGACCTGCGTGGGGTGGGATATTCCGTGACGGATCACAAGGCTACGGAGAAGGCTACGCATGTTGTGCTGACGAAGGGATAGGAGTTTGAGATGAAGGTGGGCTGGGAGAAGTGGAACGTCGAAGAGGTAAAACCGGTTGAAGCTCAAGTCAGAGGAGCGAGCAATAGAGGACTTCCTGTGCTTGGGCATTCCTTCCGAGAAGCCGACTTCTAGGTACTAATCCGGTGCGGCTGAGCGCATTGGCGATTTCGCACTCGGCGAGAATCGTCTCAGGCCTAACTTCCGGGCAGCCGACAATCCGCGCAGAACTGACGACGGCGTTTCTCAGGATTTGAGGTTCATGCTGGTGCGAGCACTGCACACGCATAGAACCAAGAGTTTCGAGTATGGACGGGACACTACAAAATAGCTTGAATCCTGACGCCTGATCTGTAAAACTAGCGACCATGAACGAGTACACACTATTCCGCCGTACATCACTGGCATTGCTGCTCTTCTCGGGAGCGCTTGCGGCCCAGACACCGAAGCTGGAGAGCTGTAAGCCCGTGAGTGAGCGGACAGGACCTGAAGGTTGCTGGATACTCGCCAGCAAGCCTCTGGGGAAGCTTCCAAATCAACCGGTGTTCTGGACTTTGGACGTCTTCAATGATCACAACAGCGCCCAGGCTGCTGCGACAAGCGGGAGCACCGTGCTGGACGCACTCGGTCGGATATGGCTACTAACCGTCGGCGAGAAGTCGGCGGCGCCGATCGGCGGTCTGCGCATTACGCAAGTCGGACCTTTGCCCATCAAGGCAGATGAGGACTACACGGCACAGTATCGAGAGTCGATCATGACTCCTGGTGCGGTCAGCCGAGTTCATATCCACTCAGGGCCGGAAGCCTTTTACACGGACACAGGGGAGACTTGTTTGGAGACGACCTCGGGCAAACAAGTGGGCCGAAATGGGCATGACGTGGTTGTGCCGGAGGGTGAGCCGATGGAGCTTATAGCGACGGGTTCGGAGACTCGTCGCGGGCTCGTCTTAGTGCTCCACTCCTCTGCAAAGCCCCACACAACAGTGGTAACTGATTGGCACTCCAGCGGGCTCTGCAAGACGGCTAAGTGAACCACCTGCTTTCTTACCCTAAATCTGATCGGGAACGAGAAGTCGCAAAGCGTTGAGTTGCCAGCCCCGGACACGATGAGGCAGGCCGGGATCGCTCCTGACTGGCTACAACGGCGTTTCGGAGAACTTATCCGAGCACTGTTGGCCTCGCTCACGCGGCTACGATTTGCAGTCCACACCACCCACCGAAACTGAAACGGCAATAAATGCTCAATCATTGCAGCCAATATGTTTACATTGAGTGCGTGTGGCGTCTGCACATACGGATCAGATGGCCAGCCCTTTAGACGACACCTCGGTTGCAAGTCGATGACATTAGGAGGCAACATGAAGCGACGTGATTTTGTAAAAATCGGAATACTCTCTGCACCTTCCTTGGTACTCGCGCAATCGGTGCAGAAACGACCGATAGCAAAAGCGGTTCCAGCCGGTGCAGATCGCTTAGGCGAGACACACACACTTGGTTTTAGCAAGATATCTTTCAAAGTTTCCCCTGCCGACACCGGAGGTAACCTCTTCACAATGGAACATTCCAACCTCGGGAAGGGTGGTCCGTACCGCCACCTCCATCCAGCTCAGGACGAATGGCTATATGCGATGGAAGGAGAGTTCCGGGTGGAGATCGGTGACCAGAGGTTGACGTTAAAACCCGGCGATTCGGTGCTCATGCCACGAAAGGTTCCCCATGTCTGGGCTCAGGTAAGCGATACTCCCGGCAAGTTACTGATTGCTTTTACTCCGGCTGGACGGATGGAGGAGTTCTTCCGGGAATTTGGCAAAACAGGCAAGCTGCCGTCGGAACCAGAAGTCGTGAAAGCCTACGGTCTCGAGCGAGTTGGGCCTCCGCTCAGTATTTGAGCATTGTTAATCCTGCTATGTCGCACTGTAGGAAATGATTCGGGTTTGCTCCCGGATGACCGGTCAATCCGGAAGTTGAGGGTTAGTTGTCGATAACAGGCCAATGCACTCATGAAGAGCTCGCTCGAGCGGTTCGACGGGATTAGTACCTACAAACGCCGTTCTGTTTATCAATGCATGACCAATCTCGAGGGCCTGAGTTCAGTCTTGAGGCCGCTTGGGGCGGATTCACAGTAGCTGTGTACGCCTGAGCGAAACCGGTGGAAGCGAATGACAATGATCTGTCAGCTATAAGCTTTTCAGCTGTGAGCTGTGAGATCGAGCGAATTTCGCGAAGGTGTGTGGCTGCCTGAAAGAGAAATACTGAGATTCTGGCTTCGTCAGAATGACGGCGGTGGTTGGTTGACTGTATGGCAATGGGGAGATTGCTCTCATACAGGCGAATGCAGCGACTCCGAATGTGCGTTAGCTATTCGCGGACGGAGAGGTGGCTGGGTTCGCCGGGGGGTGGCGGGTCTAAGTAGAGGTCCCAGGTCTGGCCGATCAGTTGCTTGCCGAAGCTTTCATGGCGCTCTTCGTGGACGAGGTGGAAGCCGGCCTTCTGGTAGATCTTGCGGGCGGCGTGGAGATCGCTCTGGGTCCAGAGCGTGATCTTCAGGTAGCCGGCTTCGCGGGCGAATTGGACGCACTCGTTGACGAGCATCGAGCCGAGGCCGGTGCCGCGGGCGCTGGATTCGACCAAGAGAAGGCGGAGTTTGGCGGTAGTGGGCTGGTCAGGGTGCTGGACGAGGAAGACGTGGCCGACGGGCTGGTCGTCAGCTTCGGCGATCCAGCAACGGTCGCGGGCGGGGTTGTAGTGGACGAGGAAGTGAGTGGCGACCTGCGCGACCAGGGCCTCGAAGTCGTTGTTGTAACCGTACTCTTCGGCATAGACGGCGGCCTGACGGTGGATGATCCAGCCGATGTCGCCGGGGTGGTGGGGGCGGAGGGTTATGGTTTGCGGGGCCATGGGTAATATTCGCGGATTCCGGGGAGAAAGGCAAAGGCGGGAGAGAATTCCAGCGCTACCGTTCCCACCCTCAAACGATGGAGCCGTTTGAAATGGGGGCACCCGTACGGTGGGGCGAGGCGGCGGTAGAATCGCTGGATGGGCGAGATGCTGGAGCGGCTGGCTGCGGGGGATGTAAGGGCGCTGGCTCGTGCGGTCTCCATGGTGGAGGATGGGGTGGCGGGGGCGGCGGAGTTACTGTACGGATGCAGGGCGTTGGGGCGTCATGCGCGGCGCGTTGGAGTGACGGGACCTCCGGGAGCGGGAAAGAGCACCCTTGTGGATCGAATGGTGGCGACGCTGCGGGGTAAGGGCGAGCGGGTGGCGGTCGTGGCCGTCGATCCCTCAAGCCCATATACCGGCGGAGCGCTGCTGGGCGATCGGGTGCGGATGCAGGGGTTTGCTGGCGATTCAGGCGTGTTTGTGCGGAGCATGGCGTCGCGCGGGGCGATGGGCGGGCTGGCGCGGGGCGTTAGCGATGTCTGCACGGTGATTGAGGCGGCTGGTTTTGGGACGATTCTGATTGAGACGGTGGGAGTGGGGCAGGACGAGGTTAGCGTCGCTGGGCTGGCCGACGTGACTCTGCTGGTGTTGGTGCCCGGTATGGGAGACGACGTGCAGAGCCTGAAGGCCGGAGTGATGGAGGTGGCGGACATCTTCGTCGTGAATAAGAGCGATCTGTCTGGGGCGGATCGGGTGGAGGCCGAGATTCTGGCGATGCAGGGTCTGGGGGCGCACGATGAGGGATGGTTGCCGCCGGTGGTCAGGACGGTGGCGAGCACAGCCGAGGGGGTCGGGGAGTTGCTGGCGGTCGTGGATCGGTCTCTGGCTGCCAACAAAAAGCCAAGGCTTAACACGGATTTCACGGATCGACACGGATTGAAACTGGATCATTTGGGAATTGCGGTAAAGAGTATCGCGGCGGCGAAGGGATTTTATGAGTTGCTGGGACTAGAGGTGGTGCATGAAGAGACGGTTGAGCATGAGCGGGTGAAGACGGCGATGCTGCCCATGGGGGAGAGCCGCATCGAGCTTTTGGAGCCGACTGAGGAGGATTCGACCATTGGGCGGTTTCTGGCCAAACGCGGTGAGGGACTTCACCATGTCGCGGTGCGGGTTACGGGGCTGGACGAGCGATTTGCGGCCATGCAGGCGGCTGGGGTTCGGCTGGCGAGCGACTGTGTTCGCGTAGGCGCTGGCGGGCACCGATACTTCTTTGTGCATCCGGCGAGTACCGGCGGAGTCTTGCTGGAATTGGTGGGGAAATAGATGCGGCTGCTGTTGATCAACACCTGCGGGGCAGAGGGCGTTGTTGCGCTGGCCGAGGATGCGCTGGTTCTTGAAACGGAGTTGCTGCCGGGGCGTAGTTCGTCGGAGCAGTTGATGCCGGCGGTCCGGCGGTTGATGGAGTCTCGGGGCTGGCTGGTTCGGGAGCTTGGGGCAATCGCAGTCGTGATCGGGCCAGGGTCGTTTACCGGGGTGCGGGTGGGGTTGAGCGCGGCCAAGGGGCTGTGCGAGGCAGGTGGCGTGGGGATGGTGGCGATGTCGCGGTTGGCGCTGGTGGCGGCGTCGGCCGAGCATGACGATGTGGCTGCGCTGCTGGATGCTGGCCGCGGAGAATACTTCTGTGGCGTCTACTCTGCGGGAATTCGCGAAAGCGAGGAACTGCTGCGGGCTGAGGAAGTTAGCGCGCGGACGGACGGTCGCGCCGCGGTGACGTGTGAGCGTCGGGTAGCCGACGGTGTGGGTTCAGGCGTAAATTTGGTGCCGGAGCCGGGGCCGGCGGAGATGCTGGCCATGGCGCTCACCCGGATCGAATCGGCAGAGTGGAGCGATGTGGCGTCGGTTGACGCGAACTATTTGCGTCGAACTGATGCTGAAATCCTCGTCCATGGCAGGGGCGTATGACGGAACATTATCCAGTGGGCGGCGGTTGGGTGGTGAGGCCCGGGAGCGACGAGGACCTGGCGGAGGTTGTGCTGCTGGAGCGCGAGACCGCAACGGCTCCGCATTGGGCGGCGGCCGAGTACGCGGCGTTGTTGCGCTGGCATGGAGACGGCGGGGTACGGCGTTGCGTCTACGTTGCCGCGCAGGGGCGGCTGCTGGCCGGGTTCGCCGTCGGCAGCGCGGTTGGCGCGGGACATGATGCCGAGGCAGAACTGGAGAGCGTGGTGGTGCGCGAGGAGTTCAGGAAACAGGGACTGGGGAGCGCACTGTGCCGGGCCGTGATGGAGTGGAGCCGCAGGGAGGGAGCGTCGGCGATTGCTCTGGAGGTCCGCGCTGCCAGTTCCGGGGCGGTGCGGCTGTATGGCGGGCTGGGATTTGTGGCGGCGGGGCGGCGGCCCGGCTACTACCACGACCCGGAGGACGACGCGATCATGATGCATTGCACTTTGGGCGGCAAGCGTCCAGCGTTGGTGCTGCCGGACCTGTATGGCGGCGCGGCGCTGTTCTAAACGAGACGGTTTTGCGGGGCGGCGCAACGTATAATCGAAGGCTATGGTGAAGGATGGTTATTGGTACGGATTAGGTCTGGTGTCGGTCGGAATTCTCATGTATTTGTTTCTTTCTCCGAACCTGATTTATCCTCCGCTGCTTCTCGCGGCGTTTTTCATGTGGTTTTTCCGGGACCCGTCGCGCAAGATCACGACGCAGCCGGGCGCTATTGTGTCTCCCGCCGACGGTGTCGTCACCGAGGCTGAGTGGGTGGAGACGACGCAGGGGAGCAAGCTGCGCATCAGCATATTTCTGAATGTGTTCGACGTGCACGTGAACCGGTCACCAATCGCTGGCACGGTCAAACTGGTCGAGTTCCGTGAGGGCGGCTTTATGAACGCCATGACGCCGGAGTCTTCGTTGACCAACGAGCAGACGCTGATTCAGATTGAGGGCGACGGATACGAGGTCTCGCTGAAGCAGATTGCGGGGCTGATTGCGCGCCGCATTATCTGCAACCTGAAGGTAGGCGAGAAGGTTGAACGCGGACAGCGGATCGGCATGATCAAGTTTGGCTCCAGGTGCGACGTCCTGATGCCGGCCGAGGCCACGTTGATGGTGAAGACGGGTGCCCGGGTAAAAGGCGGTTCGTCGGTACTCGCGGTGTTGTCACGGCCCGGAGATGAAGATGTGACGGCGGTTGCAGGTTGATGGAAGAGCCAAGCGCAGGCCTGGAAGTGGTTCCGGAAGCCCGTCCCTCCGGCACCAGGCCGAGCACGGATTCAGGGATGCATCGTCGGCGCCCAAGCCGCGGTATGTATGTGCTGCCGTCGTTTTTTACGTCCTGCAACATCGCGGCGGGATTCTACGCAATTACAGAAAGCGTTCGTGGAACCACCGGCGACGCGGGGGCGTTTGACCATGCCGCGCTGGCGATAGGTTTCGCGATCGTGTTCGACTCCGTTGACGGGCGCGTGGCGCGTATGACGCGCACCACGAGCGACTTTGGCAAGGAACTGGACTCGCTGGCCGACGTGGTAACTTTCGGCGTTGCGCCGGCGCTGTTGGCCTACCTATGGGGCTTCCGCATGTTGCCGGCGACGGTGATGCCGATGCTGCGGGACAAGATTCTGCCGCTGGGCGTGGTGATCTGTTTTCTGTTCCTGATCTGCGGCGCGTGCCGGTTGGCGCGGTTCAATATCAGCGTCAATCCGCATCCGTTGAACCCTGGCAGGCCGGGCCGGAAATACTTTGTCGGTATGCCGATCCCGGCTGGGGCGGGAGTCATTGCGTCAGTGGTTCACTGCTTCGACGGGCACTGGGTTGACGATCCGCGCATTGCGGTTTTGTTTATGGTGCTAATCATGGGGACCGGGTTCCTGATGGTGAGCAATTGGCGCTTCTGGAGTGGCAAGGAGATCGAGGCTGGCACGCGTATGCCCTTCCAGACGGTCGTGCTGCTTTGCCTCCTGATTGCAATCATCTGGAAGTTTTCGGAGTATGCTTTGATCTCGATTTCGTTGGGCTACCTGGTGTCCGGCTTGCTGGCGCGGATTGCGTATGGCTGGCAGCGGCGCAGGCGGTTGGGCTCGCAGGCGAGTTGATGGGTCGTCGCCAACCCGCTGATCGCGATGTTGCTGCGATGAATGGGGCACGATTTTCTTACAGGTTTGGATGGGGTGGGCATGGCTGACGGGATGTACAGGATTGGAATTGTCGGAGCGGCGTCGCTTAAGGGCAAGGAACTTGCCGATGAGCTACAGGATTCGCTGCTGGCTGCCTCGGACTTTCTGTTGTTCGACGATGAGGAGGCGACCGGGCAGGTGACGGCGGTGGGCGATGAGCCGAACGTCATTCGTCCACTCGAGGCGACGTCGTTTGCGCGGCTGGACTTTGTATTTTTTGCCGGGTCGGCGGAGGACGCTCAAGAGCATTGGCAGGTAGCGCGGCGGGCAGGCGCGAGCATTGTCGACCTGACGTATGCGCTTGAGACCGAGCGCGGCGTTCTAGTGCGGGCTCCGCTGATCCAGGAACTGTCGAAGGCGAAGGTTCCGGGGCCAAATCTGGAGACGGTTGCGGTAGTTGCGGCGCATCCGGCGGCGGTGATGCTGGCGATGGCGGCAGCGCGAGTCCAGGCAGCAATGCCGGTTGAACGGCTGGCGGCGACGGTTGTGGAACCGGCTTCCGAGCACGGCCGCGAGGCGATGGATGAGCTACACCAGCAGACCGTGAATTTACTGTCGTTTCAGACATTGCCGCGCGACCAGTACGATGCGCAGGTGGCTTTCAACCTGCTGCCGTCGCTTGGTGCCGACTCGAAGGTGAAGCTGCTGGAGGCTGAGCAGAGGATTGTGCGGCACTATGGTCTGCTCGGCGGCGGGTCGCTGCCCGGATTGGATATCGAGCTCGTACAGGCACCGGTGTTCCATGGGTATGTGGCGTCGGTGATGCTGGAACTCAGTGAGGAACGGACCGTGGCGCAGGTGGAAGCCGCGCTGGTTGGCGAGTCGATCGATGTGGTGTCAGATGAGAGCGATCCGCCGAGTAACCTGAGCGCGGCGGGGCAGGAAGACATTATGGTTCGGGTGCGCGGGACGGGCGAGACTGGTGCGCGGTCGAAGCGGTTTTGGCTTTGGCTGGCTGCGGACAATCTGAAGCTGTCGGCGTTGACCGCGATTTCTTGCGCGAACGAATTGAAGAGGCTGAGGCCGCAGGGAAAAGTGCAGTAAGGTTGGGCAGAAGACGAACGACGACCACAGATCCCTTCGGGGGGGGATAAACAAAAAACTGCGGTTAGGGCTGCGTGGTGCGGTTCGGTAGGCGTACGACGAACTCGGTGTCGCCGGGCATTGAGGTGAAGCGGATGGTGCCGCCAAACTGCTCTACGATGCGGTGCACGATGCCGAGGCCGAGACCGGTGCCGATCCCGACCGACTTGGTGGTGTAAAAGGGATCGAAGATGCGGGGCTGGCTCTCGAGTGGGATGCCGGTGCCGTTGTCGCTGACGAGAATGCAGAGGTCCTGGGCACCGTTATTTTCTTCGGCCCAGGTTTTCAGGCCGATACGCCCGCCCTGCGGCGCGGCGTCGATGGCGTTGTCGAGCAGGTTGGTCCAGATCTGATTGATCCCCTGGCAATCTGTGGTGAGGACGGGTAGATCCTTGGCGAGGTTCTTCTCGACCGTCAGTTCCTTCTCGCGCAGCTTGTGGCCGACGATGATGAGCGTGGCAAGGATGCTGCGGTTGATGTCGAGGGATTGTGTCGCACCACGGCCCTCGTAGGCGTAACTCTTGACCGCTCCGACGAGTTCGGTGACGCGGCCAATGCTCTCTTCGATGGTGCCGACGAGCTGCATGGAAGAGACGAGGGCTTCGAGCCAGTTGATGGCGTCGGAGAAGACTTCGCCGGAAAAGGACTGTCTCGCGCAGTCGAGATGATGCGAGTCGATGCCAATGGAGACGAGAGTGGGGGCGAGCTTCCAGGCGTCTTCAATTTCGGCCGATTCCATCCACTCGGCAAGGGCGTCTTCGGCGTCGGCCTGTTCGAGGGAGTTCATGGCAAGGGTGGGGTGTGAGGTGAGGGCGAAGTCCTGCAGCTCGTACATGCACTGCTTCTGGTCCTCGGTGAGGGAGTTGCGGGCGAACTTCGCGGTGAGCCGGTGCATGCGGAGCAGGTTTTCGCGGAGTTGGGTGGAGGCTCGGCGGGCGGCGGCACCTGGGTTGTTGAGCTCGTGCATCAGGCCGGCAGCGAAGGTCCCGAGAGCGGCCATCTTTTCCTGCTGGAAGGTCGCCTGCTGGACCTTGGAGAGGCGCATGGCCATATTGCCGAGGACGGCTTTGCGGACCCCCGGGCATTGCGTCATCAGGGACCAGAAGTGGTCTTCGGTGAGCATGACTAGATGGCATGGCTCTGCGGCGCGGAGGTTTGCAGGGGCGGGGATGCTGGCGAGGATGGGGACTTCGCCGAAGGAGGCGCCGGGTTCCATGACGTAGGCGACGTGCTCCGAGCCTTCGATAGTGGGGTACGAGATGCGGATCGAGCCTTCGAGAAGAATCCAGAACTCGCGGGCTGCGTCGCCCTGGTGGAGGAGGAAGTCGCCGGATTCAAGCCACTTTTCGCTGGCTCCGTCGAGGATCTGGAGGCCGCACTCGTCGAGTGAGGAGAGGATGGGAACGGAACGCAGGGCGGCGAGTGTTTCGGCGCCTAAACCTCCTGCGCCGTGGTCGATCGCGTGGCTGCCTGCTGGTTCGTTCATGGTCCTCACTAGAGTGTTGCCAGATATTGATGGACAAACTGAATGGCGATGGAGCCCTCGCCGACTGAAGAAGCGACGCGCTTGACGGAGCCGAAGCGAACATCGCCGGCAACGAAGATTCCGGGGACCGTTGTTTCGAGCAGGTAGGGGTCGCGGTCGGCCTTCCACAAGTTGGCGGCTTTGGTTTTCAGGTCGGGGCCGGCAAGGACGAAGCCCTTGGGATCGCGGGCGACGGTGTCGGGCAGCCAGTCGGTCTTGGGGGCTGCACCGATGAAGACAAAGACGGAGGTGGCGGGCCTGGTTTCGAGGCCGTCCGGCGTCTGGAGCACCACCTCTTGGAGGCGTTCGTTACCCTTCAATTCTTTGAGCTCGGTGTGCGTTTCGACGGAGATGTTGCCGGTGCCGCTGATCTGGTCGATGAGGTAGCGGGACATGCTGCGCTCAAGCGACGGGCCGCGCACGAGCATTCGGACATGGGTCGCGGAGCGCGAGAAATACATTGCAGCCTGCCCGGCGGAGTTGGCACCGCCAACGATGTAGACCTCCTGGTTGGCACAAGAGGCGCCCTCGGTCATAGCTGCGCCGTAAAACAGGCCTGCGCCGGAGAATTGCGTTTCCCCAGGGATATCCAGTCGGCAGTAGTCGACCCCGGTGGCGATGATGCAAACGCGGCAGGAGACCGCGCGTCCATCGGCTAGTTTGACGACGTGGTAGCCGTTGTCGGACTGAATGGAACAGACGCGCTGGGTGAGGAACTCGGCACCGAGGTTGGTCGCCTGGATGAACGCCTGTTTTGCGAGATCGTCGCCTCTGATGCCCTGTGAAAAGCCGAGGTAATTTTCGATCTTGGACGAGGAGCCGGCCTGGCCGCCTGGAGCGAGCGAGTCGATGACGAGGGTGCGCAAGCCCTCCGAGCCGCCGTAGACTGCTGCGGCAAGTCCAGCGGGGCCGGCACCGACGATCACCACGTCGTAACTGTCTTCTTTGGCCTGAGTGCGCAGACCTACCCTACCAGCCAATTCCGTGGTGGAGGGTTGAATGAGGCAGGAACCGTCCGGGAAAAGGACTACCGGCAGCTTGCCGTCATCGATGCCGCGGTCGCAGAGGAGCTGAAGCGACTCGGGATTCTTCTCGGGATCGAGCCACTTGTAGGCGATGCGGTTGCGCGAGAGGAAGTTGCGAATCTCATGGTCTCCGGCACCCCAGCGCGCGCTGATGAGCTGAAGGCCGTCGTAGGTAGGCTTCAAGCCGTCGTTCCAGGCGGCGAGCAGATCGTCGAGGACGGGGTACAGCTTCTCTTCGGGCGGATCCCACGGCTTGTTGAGGTAGTAGTGGATGCGGGCGGAGTTGATGGCGCGAATGGCGGCTTCAGTATCGGCGTAGGCTGTGAGCAGGACGCGCTTGGCGTCGGGAAAGAGCGGGATCGCGGCTTCGAGAAAGTCGACGCCGGTCATGCCGGGCATACGCTGGTCCGAGAGGAAGAGCGCGACAACGTCGTTCCGCTCTTTGAGCTGGCGGCAGATGTCGAGTGCGGCGTGCCCGGAGGCGGCGCGCAGGATGCGGTACTTCTGGCCGTAATTGCGACGCAGGTCCTGGACGACGGCTTCGAGTACGCTAACATCGTCGTCTACAGCGAGGAGAATTGGTTTTGCCATGAAAAATGTATCCACATGCAGCATAGATTCGATGAACGTGACGCGGCTACGGTGCAGGAAAAATCCGGGCGAGAAAAGGGTATCGTAGCCGGTACGCGCGAGGGCGGCGCGGGTCTGTCCGAATTGGAGACACGGATTTGCGGTGGAGGCGAAGGGCCGATGAGGGAACTGCGGACGGAAATGTCCGATACAGGAGGCGGAACCCGAATGAGTCGAATTATTTTGGCCGACGAGCAGGCAATCTTTCGGGCGGGAACGGCCCGGGTGCTCGCGCTGGAGGACGATATGCGCATCATCGCACAATGCGACGACCTTTCTCGCCTGATTCCGACGATCCGGAGCTTTCAGTCTTCGATCGCCATCTTCTCAATGGGAGCGGGTCTTGATCTGGCGGCAGTGATTGCGGAACTAATGGTTGCGGGGAGCCGCGGGATTCTGGTGGCGGACAAGAACGAAGAGATTCCAGAGCCGCTGGCGCAACAGCTGGGCGGGATTGTGGGGCGGAGCATCACGGGGCCGGCGATGATCGACTGCGTCAGGCGTGTGGCGCGGGGGCAACGCTGCGTGGCCGAAGTGAGCGAGCGGATGATGCCAGTGAAGGATGAGGTCGGGGCCAGGGTTCGGGACCGGCTGACGCCGAAGGAGATGCAGATCGTGGCGCTGATCGTGCAGGGCTGCAAGAACAAGGACATCGCGAACCAGCTCGGGACGAAGGAGCAGGTGATCAAGAATTACCTGCGGAGTATCTACGACAAGATCGGAGTGAGCGACAGGCTGGAGCTGGCGCTGTTTACGCTGCACCATCGGCTGCTGGCAGAGGCGGCCAAGCAGGCTGGGAACTTGATTGAGATGCGTAGGGCTTAGACACCGTGAGTTCAGGTATGCGGAAAAAAGTCGGACAGGGCATCTAGTACTTGAGATTGACGATGCATGGATTGGCCGAATGGAGGACAGAATAGGTATCGTGCCCCAATATTTCCAAATAGTTTAATATTTTGAATCGATATTGTGTCGTTGATTACCCTGCCGAAATCGCTCTTAACTTAAATCTTGACAAGCTCCGTTACTTAGCATAGCTTCATGCTAGTTTTCGGAATGGCTCCGCGCGAGCAAGGGAATCCGACACGTCCAAGTTCCACAATAGCAATAATCAGCAGAGAATTAATCGATCAGTCGCTATTGTCACGAGGCCCAAAGTGCCTTGCCTACAGGCTTATCTTCTATCCCATAGAGTAATTGCACTAGGGATATCTTGCGCACCTACATTATCAAGCCGGCAACAGCCACCATCTTTAGCGCATTGATCATAGCCCTGACCCTAACTGATTTCGGTCTCACGATATTTGCCGTCAGAGAACACAGGCAAATCGTAAGACTGTCACCGCGACCGGTCGGGGGCATGGCGCCCGGAGTTGCTGTTCCCACTCTTATTGGCACAAGTCTGGCCAACAACGAGGCTTGGCGAGTGACTCCTTCGGGAAGTAAGGGTTTGGTTCTGCTCGTTTTTCGCGAGTCATGTCACTTTCGTGAAATTAATTGGACGAGTTGGAATGCGCCGTTTGGGCTTGGTTCGAAGGTGCGACCAGTGCTTGTCACGCTTGACCCTTCGGTCAGCCAACAGTATCAGGTGACTCATCCGCTTGTAACGTCAGCTCTCACCCTAACTGCCGTTGGCAAAGATACAGTAGGCGCCCTCGATCTAAATTTGACTCCACAAACCATCATCATCAGGAATGGAGTGGTCGAGCACGATTGGGTAGGGGTCTTGAATTCTGACCAAATTGCTCAGGTAAAAACCACACTAGCCGCGATGCGCTAATGATCTGAGCTGATGAAGTTGCTCAAAAAGCAACAATACGATACAGAGGAGTCAATCATGCAATTTAGCAAACCGCTGAAGTGGGCACTCATTGGTGTCCCATCATTCGCTTTACTTTGCACCATAGCATTCGCAGTACCTGCGTTCGCGCAGGCTGCGCCAGAACAGGATGGCGGCGGCAGCTGCGGTCAGTCGTGCGGCTTTTCGGGGGGACCACCTTGCAATTATCCTTGCGGTCCCTGCGGCGGCAACCGTGAAGGTGCTGAAGTATGCGGCAGCTAGCTTCAGAACCGAAGGCGCTGGGGGTCCTGGACCCCCAGCAAAACTAGGACTAGACACTGTGCACTGCGGGAAGCTTTATGAAAATACGGCTAGATAGAGTTCTGTCAATCGTTTCAATCATTTGCTCTGTTGGTCCGGTTCAGGCCCAGAACGTGGACGGCATTACGACGCCAGTGTCGTTTTCAGCTATTTCTGTAAAACCGAGCGCCGATGGCGTAAATCGAGCGTTATATAAGTTCACGGGGGATAGTATTCTTGACGTGAACAATACCGTTGCGACCCTGATATCCATCGCGTACGGTTTACAGGATTCGCGTGCCCTTACAGGTTTGCCGAAGTGGGCGTTGGAAGAAAAGTTCGATGTCGAGGCAAAGGTGGAACCGGAAGACATGGAGAAGTTTGCGGGCTTGTCTGCGCCGCAAAAGTCGAAGTTACTGCAATCCGTCCTCTTGGAACGGTTTGGACTTAAATTCCACTTCGAGACGCGATCCTTTCCAGGCTGGGCATTGGTTGCATCGAAGCAGGGCTCAAAATTGACCCCAGCTCCTCTGCCGCAAGGGGAAGGCAGCAAAAAGGTATGGAAGATTACCGGCCAATACCAATTGGAAGCGGAGAACGTAACAATTGCGGAACTATGCCGCATGTTACTTTCAACCGAAGCTCAAAGCCTAACAATCGACCAGACAGGTTTGCCTGGTACTTACAATCTCACGCTTTCTTGGCACCGCGATGGGCAGAACGAAAACGGAGACGTTCCGGACATCTTTACGGCAGTGAAGGAACAATTAGGATTGCAACTCGTGCCGAAACAGCTTCCTGAAACTGTGCTGGTCGTGGATGAGATAAGACGTCCTACTCCGAATTAAAGTATTTGAGGCGAGGAAATTAGGTGGGCAATCGGGAGACATGATATTCACAGTAAAAGCCTTGTAGTTGACATCAGGTGATAGGTCTTCCGTCCGCCTCAACAAGACATTTCTGAATCGAAGATTTTCTATAGACCTGGCCCGGACTCCTGGCGTTCGCCGGCGGGGGTGGTGTGGCCTAGTTTCTCGGCGATGGATTTGCCTTGGGTAAAGAGCAGCAGGTAGTCGGGGCCACCGGCTTTCGAGTCGGTGCCGGACATGTTGAAGCCGCCGAAGGGGTGTGCGCCGACCATGGCTCCGGTGCACTTGCGGTTAAAGTAGAGGTTGCCGACCTGGAACTCGTTGCGGGCGCGGTCGAGGAGGCTGCGGTCGCTGGTGTAGACGGCTCCTGTAAGGCCATATTCGGTGTTGTTGGCGATTTCGAGCGCGTGGTCGAAGCCGTTGGATTTTATGACGGCTAGCACGGGTCCGAAGATCTCTTCGAGCGCGATTCGGGCGGTGGCGGGGACGTCGACGAAGACGGTGGGAGCGACGTAGAAGCCGCCTTCGTTCGAGACCGATTCGCCGCCGAGAAGGAGACGGGATTCGGATTTGCCGACTTCGATGTAGTCGAGCACGCGCCTCATGGCGACGGGGCTGATGAGCGGGCCGGAGTAGAAGTTTTCGGCGGGGTCGCCCTGTTTGATGGCTTCGACCTTTTCC
Organism: Rhodanobacteraceae bacterium; assembly: GCA_025350865.1. Lineage (GTDB taxonomy): Bacteria > Acidobacteriota > Terriglobia > Terriglobales > Acidobacteriaceae > Edaphobacter. The sequence continues at coordinate 1,779 of JANXWZ010000190.1, read as the reverse complement.
TTGAGCAGGTCGACGAACTCGTCGTAGATGGAAGCGTCGACGATGGCTCGGGAGCAGGCGCTGCACTTCTGGCCGTTGAAGCCGAAGGCAGAGGCCACCACGCCGTCGACGGCCATGGCGAGGTCGCAGTTGGCGTCGACGATGATGGAGTCTTTGCCGCCCATTTCGAGCACGGTGCGCTTGATGAAGCGCTGGCCGGGCTGGGTTTTGGCGGCGGACTCGTGGATTTCGAGGCCGACTTTCTTGCTGCCGGTGAAGGCGATAAAGCGCGTCTGCGGGTGGGCGACGATGGCCGCGCCGAAGCCTGGGCCTTCGCCGGGGCAGAAGTTGACGACGCCGTCGGGGAGACCGATTTCCTCAAGCAGCGCGAAGAAGACGGCGGCCACGGTGGGGGCGTCGACGGACGGCTTGAGGATGACGGTGTTGCCGGTGACGATGGCGGCGGCGGTCATGCCGGCCATGATGGCGAAGGGAAAATTCCAGGGGGGAATAACGGCTCCGACGCCGAGCGGGACGTAGCGCAGGGTGTTGTGTTCGCCGGGAAGCTGGATGGGGGTGGTGGCGGCGTCGAGGCGGAGGGCCTCGCGGGCGTAGAACTCGAGGAAGTCGATGCACTCGGCGGTGTCGGCGTCGGCCTCGGCCCAGTTCTTGCCCGCCTCGAAGGTCAGCCAGGAGTTGAAGAGGTACTTGCGCTCACGGATCAACTCGGCGGCGCGGAGGAGGTATTCGACACGGGTTTGAACGGGGGTGGCGGCCCAGCCGGGGAAGGCGGCCTGGGCGGCGGCCATCGCTGCGGGCGCGTGTTCGGGACCGGCAGCCTGGTGGATTCCGACGACTTGGGCGGGGCGCGCGGGGTTGACCGAGGTGATTTTGGCGGTGGTCTGGATGCGCTTGCCGCCGATGACGAGGTCGTACTCGTGGCCGAGGCGGGCCTCTACGGCTTCGAGCGCGGCTTGCTGCTCGCGCTTGATTTCGGGGTTGGAGAAATCGAGGAAGGGCTCGTTGACGAAGGGGACGGAGGTGATTGAGGTGGCCATCGAGAATAATTTTAGTCTTTTTGGTGCGAAATCGATTCCAATGCAAAAAAAGTCGAGACTTCCGCTGGTGGGCCAAGGTAATCTGCAACGTAGATAGTTCTATGACGCCTAGGGAGGGGTTCTCCACGCGGCGCGGTTGCGGTACTTTTCCGAGGTTTGGCACATGCAAGATTTTGGCTTCGATTTACGGCAGGGAATGCGGTGGACACTTGTTCTCGCAATGCTGGTTGTTTTAGCGGTGTCGGCAAGGTTTGCCGGGGCCCAGGAATTGAGCCTTCTGACGCTGCCGGATTCGCCCGGGTGGACGGCGCAGGCACAGAATGCGCAACCGCAACCTGCCACCGGACACGCGAGCATCTCGGGGCGCGTGCTGGACCACGCGGGCAAAGAGGTCCAGGGCGCGACGGTTACGCTGATCCGTGAAGATGGGGACGATGCCCTGACGGCGATTTCCGGACCGGACGGAGAATTTGTCTTTCCCGACCTGACTCCCGAAAAGGTGACCATCACGATTACGGCGAAGGGGCTGGAGACGTTTCTTTCGAATGAAATCAAGTTGACGCAGGGAGAAAAGTACCGCTTTCCTTCGATCAATTTGCCGCTGATGTTGTCGGACACGTCCATCCAGGTGACGGTGACCGAAGACCAACTCGCGACCGAACAGGTAAAGATCCAGGAGAAGCAGCGAGTTTTCGGGGTGCTGCCGAACTTCTACACGAGCTTTCTGTGGAACGCGGCTCCG
>JANXWZ010000114.1 GCA_025350865.1 Rhodanobacteraceae bacterium | reverse complement strand
TTCGACTCCATCCTAGCCGTCGAAGCTCTCTCCCAGACCGACCCGTCCGTCGGCGTCATGGTCGACGTCCAGAACACGCTCTGCATCAACGCGCTCCTCCGCTGGGCGTCGTCCGAGCAGAAGCAGGCGTGGCTCCCGCGCCTGGCCAAACACACGGTCGCTTCGTTCTGCCTGTCCGAAGCCGCCTCCGGCTCAGACGCCTTCGCCCTTCAAACCCGTGCGACCCAACAAGGTGACATCTACGTTCTGAACGGCCAGAAGCTCTGGATCACCAACGCCAAAGAGTCCGGCCTCTTTATCGTCTTCGCCACGCTCGATCCCGCACTCGGCTACAAGGGCATCACCGCGTTCCTCGTCGAGAAAGGAACTTCCGGCTTCACAGTCGAGAAGAAGGAAGACAAGCTCGGCATCCGCGCGTCCAGCACATGCGCCCTCACCTTTGAAGACTGCGTGATCCCGGCCGCCAACCTGCTGGGCGAATCCGGTAAAGGTTACAAGATCGCCATCGAGGTGCTGAACGAGGGGCGCATCGGCATCGGCGCGCAGATGCTCGGCCTTGCGCAGGGAGCGTGGGACCACGCTGCCAAGTGGGCCGCCAATCGCAAGCAGTTCGGCCAGCCGCTGACGGACTTCCAGGCGATGCGCTTTCAATTCGCTGAGATGATTACGGATATCGAACTCGCACGCCTCGCGGTATACAACGCCGCCCGCCTGAAGGAGAGTGGCGAGCCGTTTCTCAAAGAGGCCGCCATGTGCAAGTATGTCGCCTCGCAGGTGGCGGAGCGCGTGGCCTCACTGGCGGTCGAGGTCTACGGCGGGTCTGGTTTTGTGAAGGACTACCCAGTCGAAAAGCTGTATCGCGATGCCAAGATCGGCAAGATCTACGAGGGCACCTCCTTCATGCAGCTGGCCACGATCGCTAAGGAAACCCTCTAATATCGCGGTCCCGAACGTGGCTCGCCCACCCGCCCATTTACACTGTGGTCAGGCCACTTGTTCATGACTTCCAAGACCAATTCGACGGCAGACAAGGCCCGCGCCCCGCTGCCGTTCCTTGGGCTGGCCTGCGCGGTCGGCGTCTCATCGATCTACTTCAATCAGCCGCTGCTCAGCGAGATGGCCAAGACGTTCCACTCCCGGCCGGAGCATATCGGCTTCGTTGCCGTCGCAACCCAGGTGGGATATGCCGCGGGCCTGCTCACACTGGTCCCGATGGGCGACGTAATGGAACGGCGCGCGCTGATGATCCGCATGTACGCCGCGGTCTCGGTCGCGCTGCTCCTGGTCTCGGTCGCGCCAAGTCTGCTCTGGGTCATCTTCGCCAGCGTGCTGGTGGGCGTCTTTGCTTCGGTCACCCACATCGTCCTGCCGATCGCGCCGGATCTGGTCGACGACCGCCAGCGCGGACGGGCCATCGGCATCGTGATGACCGGTCTCTTGATGGGTGTGCTTCTGGCCCGGACGTTCTCCGGCTGGGTCTCAAAGATTCATGGCTGGCGCTGGGTCTTTGTGGCCGCCGCCATCTTCAATGCCGCCTTCGTTCCGCTGCTGTGGCGAAAGATGCCGCGTCTGCCCGCCAAGGAGAAGCTGCGTTACTCAGAGGCCATGGCGTCGCTGTGGACGCTCTATCGATCAGAACCGCTGCTGCGCGAAGCCGCCGTTGTGGGTGGTCTGATGTTCGCATCGTTCAGCTGCTTCTGGACGACCCTTGCGTTCCTGTTGGACACCCACTATCAGCTGGGCCCGGGGGTGGCGGGGAGCTTTGGCATCGTCGGGGCGGCGGGCGCACTGGTCGCATCCGTCGCTGGCCGTCTGGCGGATCGCCATGGAGCGCGATGGGTTGCGTCCGTTGGGCTTGCAACCCTCACCTTTTCGTACCTGATCCTGTGGGCGGCAGTGATAACGCCGATGCCAATTGTCGTGCATGTGGCGATGCTTGTGCTGGGCGTCGTTATTCTGGACATCGGCGCGCAGATGACGCAGATTGCCAACCAGACGAGGATCTTCGGCTTGATCCCATCGGCGCGCAGCCGTCTGAATACGGTGTACATGGTGCTGTATTTTGCAGGAGCCGCGATCGGTTCGTGGCTCTCCAGCCTGGCCTGGTCGCGTTGGGGCTGGAACGGTGTCTGCACGCTCGCGCTTGGGTTCATGGCGCTCGCCGGGCTTCGCCATATCACGGGCATCCGCACTGTGGCCAAGGCGGCGGCCATTGGTGCTGAAGCGGCAACGAGCCTTCTGGAAGCCTGATCGTCGGGTTGTCGAAGGAGAACGTGTGGTGGGCGAGGCAGGTCTCGAACCTGCAACCACCGACTTAGAAGGTCGGTGCTCTATCCAGTTGAGCTACTCGCCCCGAAATCCGCTCTCAACATCATACTTCCTCACCACCCAACCTTGCTGCCTCGTTACCACCGGCGTTATTCTTGCGGCATGCGACCGCTGCGCTACTCCATCAACATCACCCTGGACGGATGCTGCGATCATCGTGAAGGCACCCCGGACGACGACCTGATGCAGAACGCCATCGCCAATATCGCCTGGGCCGATGCGCTTCTGTTTGGCCGCGTCATTTACGAGATGATGGAGTCCTACTGGCGACCGCTCGCGGCAACTGACCCGACCGAACCCTTCGCCCGCACAATCGACGTGGCAAAGAAGTACGTCGCCTCCAGCACCCTGCAGCATGTCGATTGGAACGCCGAGTTGTTGCGCGGGGACCTGGGGAAGGCCGTCCAGGAGCTGAAGAACCAGCCGGGCCGGGGTCTGCTCACAGGGGCGTAACACTCCCGCTTGCTCTGGCCGAGCTCGGCTTGATCGATGAGTATGAGTTTGTGGTCCACCAAAGAATCGCAGGACACGGACCGACCTTGCTGGCGGGCCTGTCGAAACGCGTTGACCTGCAATTGGTGAGCCGGGTCAAGTTCCGCTCCGGCGTGGTTGCGATGCGCTACAAGCCGCGAAGCTAGCCCCCGCCTACGCCAGGGACAACTCTTTCCCGCGCAGCACCGGCACCACCGCCTCCAGCCCCTTCGTCCAGTGTTCATAAGCATGCGCGGCGTCTGTCCCCAGGGCCTTCAGGTAGAGCGTCACCGCAAACCCTTCCTGCGGTCCTGTCAGGTCGACCAGCGCCGGCCGCAGGACCGACTCCGCCATGCAAAACGGCGTATCGAGCGGATCAAGCAGCCGCGCCAGACGATGCAGCCTTTGCTCCTGCTGGTGGAACGACACAAACAGCGGCCGGTCCCGCCACACCACGTCGATGTAGCTCATGAAGCCCGTCGGGCCCTCGGCGGCGGTCAGCCCAAGCTCCTCCCGCAGGCCTTCAAGTTCATCCTCGTCCATGGACCAGGCGTCGCATTTGGCGGTAAACATTGGCGATCGTGTTGCATTCAACGCCCGCAGCGCCTGCATCAGCGCCGGATGCTGCTCAGCCTCGGCAATGTGGTCCAGGTCGTACGGATTCTCGCGCAGGTCAACGAAGTGCAGCCCACCGGGGTCCGACCACGGAACGACCAGCACCGGATCATCCGCGCCGCACTCAACCGACCAGCTTGAAAGCATCTCTTAATTATCGCAGGATGCGGCCATCAAGAAGCACAGCAGCGTCTCCTCAGCCCAATAGCCGTCATACCCCTGGGCCTTATCCGGGTTTTCAAGGAACGCGCAATGCCCGCCATGCGCAGTCTCGACGTAGTCGATATTTGGATTGGCAGCGATTTTTGCCGCGCTCTCCTCGGTCACCCGGATGAACGGATCGTCCGCCGCATGCAGGATCAGCGTCGGCACGGCAATACCTTCGAGCACACGTGCCGCTGAGGCTCGATAGTAGTAATCGCAGGCGCCCGAAAACCCCGAGTAGAGCGCCGTAATGTTCTCGTCGAACTCGCGCAGCGACCTCACCCCATCCGCCCGGGCGGGGTCGAAACACCGCGGAAACAGCATGGCCTTGCGCCGAAAACGCTTCAGCAGGTTCTTCCTGAAGCGCCGTTCGTACAGCCGATTCGCCGGTTCGTGCAGTGCATCGGCGGACGGCCCCAAATCGAACGCGGGGGAAACTCCCACGACGCCCCGTAGTTCCGGCACCGACGGCCCGACCTCACCGGCCATCTTCAGCACCAGGTTTCCGCCCATCGAGTACCCCACCAGTGCCACGCCTGTCAGGCCATGACGCCGTACAACATGATCCAACACCGTCTTTACATCCGCCGAAAGCCCGGAGTGGTAGAGGGTCGGCGTCAGCGACTCCGTCCCCCCGCAATTCCGCATGTTCATGCGCACCACGTTCATGCCTGCCGCCCACATCCGGTTCGCATTCCCCACGATGTATTGCGACTGCGACGACCCCTCCAGCCCGTGCACCAGAATTACTGTCAGCCGCTCGCGGCGCACCGCCTCCGGCTGCCAATGGCAATGGCAAAGCACCTGACTCGAAATCTGCCCATGCGTCGCTGGCGACACTTCCACCAGCTCCGCTGTGTAGGGGGGAAGCCTGTCGATTCGAGGCAGAAAATTCCCAATAATCGTCTGCAGATGACCATTGGCGAGCCAACGCCGGGGCCGAAACGGGGTAACCGCGAAACTCGTCATTGGCCCACCTTCCGCCGCAGCGCTGTGGCATTCAACGCTCCAGTGGGCTCATCTTCGTGGCGAAAATAGACGTAGACATCGCGGCTTTCACTCAACGCTCGCATCCGCTCCGCAAAGGCTGCAATCTGCTGCGGCTTATAGCCTCCAGCCAGTCGCAGGCGAAAGCAAGCGTACCCGGGAGCCGTGTGGACCTCCGGGGTCAGAAGATCATCCGTCTCCGCGGCACACAGGGCCGCACCCCGCTTCCGCAGCAAGCCGTAGGTCTCTTCGTTGAACCAGCTTGTATGTCGAAATTCGAAGGCAATCTTCGGCGCACTCTTTCGCCGGAACGCGGGCGCATCCAGGAAGGCCTTCAGCCGGGCCGGGTCTGCTTTGAAGTTTGGGGGCAGCTGGAACAGCACCAGCCCCCTCTTCTCTGCCTTCGCCGCCGGTTTCAGAGAGTCGAAGAACTCCCCCACGGCTTCATGCGAATTCTGCAGCCGATTGAAGTGGGTAATGCGCTGTGGAGCTTTGAAGGAGAAGCGAAAACCCTCGGCTGTTTGGTCCAGCCAGCCTTGCAACTGGCCCGGCTGCAGGGTCGAACCAAAGGTATGGTTTACCTCGACCGAGTTGAGCCTGGATGCGTAAAACGTCAGAAACTTCTTCGCAGACGTCCCTTCCGGATAGAAGCCCGGTTTCCAGGTCGTATACGCCCAGCCTGACGTGCCGATAAAAAATCGCGGGGTCAATGCTGTCCTTAGTCTCGTTTTGAAGGGGTGATTGGGGCGGCTAGTGGGTTTCGAACCCACGACATCCGCTGCCACAGAGCGGCGTTCTGCCACTGAACTATAGCCGCCGTATCATGTTGGAGTATACCGCACACGGGCGCATAATTGCATCTAGTTCCTGAGAGGGACCCGCGCATGGGAATCGTCGCCAACCCGGAAATCATTCCGCCGAGCCAATCCGGCTCCAGAACGTGGCGGCAAAAGGTCTCGTCCAGCACCTTCGACGACGAGCATCTGGACATCCTTTCGCACGTTCTCGATGACTTCATCCGCATACCCGGCACCCCTATCCGCCTGGGCCTCGACGGTATCGTCGGCTTCATTCCCGGCATCGGCGACGTCATCGGCGGTATTGCCTCGACCATCATTATCTTCGCCGCCTGGGTTCGCGGGGTCCGCGGGATCATCATCGCGCGGATGGTCCTGAATGTTGCGATTGAAACCGCAGTCGGCTCCATTCCGGTATTCGGCAACTTTTTCGATATTGCGTGGTGCGCCAATCGCCGCAACTACAAGCTGCTCGAAGGCTCGATCTCCGACCCGCGCCGCCACACCTTCACCAGTTGGCTGATCTTTGGTGTCGTGGCAGCCGGAGTGCTGGCCATTGCAGTCGCTCCGGCACTGCTGTTGGCATGGGTGTTGATGCGTCTCTCCAGATAAACGACAGGGGCGTCGCCCAGCGTCAGGCTAGTCTGTGCTGCCTGGCGAAGCTGCGTTGGTTTGTGCAAACTCGATACTAAACCTGCCAAAGCCGCGCTTGACGGCGCTAGCGTTCACCACGACGCGAATCGCGTCCGCCGTCCGCCCACGCTCTCCGATGAGCAGTCGAACGTCTGCCGGGTGGGATCGAACGTGTAGCGTGCTTTGGTTTACGCCCTCCACCACCTCGACCGCTACTTCGTCTGGCCGCTCAACCAGCGAGCGAACAATCCCGATCAGCAACTCTCGAAGAGCCGTTTTTGCGGTGTCGGGCATTGTTTCCTCCAAGGTCATACATGAGATCAGCAACGTTAGCCATAGTTTAGCCATATCCGTTGCTTATCGACAACTCCGCGATGGTGACCGATTACATTTTGCTATACTTCTGCAATTTGGAGGGACGGGCCAGAACGCTACAGCATAGGTCAAACCTGTTGCTTATGCGCCTAACAAAGGAGAAAAGAACGGAAATCTGAGACTAACTGCCTACTCTTCATCCAGCGCGTGAGCGCGCTGCATAGGAGATACCACAGTGATCAAACAGAGCTTCCGCTATATCGCCCTCGCCCTTACGTTGCTCGCCTTCACCTCAACCGTTCAGACCGCATCGGCGCAATCCAGCTGCCCCACCGGTACCTGCGTTGTCACTGGCGGCGATCCCGAGCCCATGGGATTCGTCCCGGTTAGTTTGCTTGTTCTTTCCACCCTGCCGTAAGATAGGGTTATCTCGCAATCAGAGCGGCCACCTAAAGGAGGAGCGGGATGCAATTGAGCGGTCTCGATCTCTTCTTCTGGGTGGCCAGCCTTTTTGGTCACGTGGTTCTGCTGGGCGTGCTGTTTTTTCGCAAACGTGCTGCCGAGTTCCCGTTTTTCACATCTCTCATCGCCCTGAACATCCTCAGAACGATCATTCTGATTTTCGTTCGCATCTACGGCAGCAAAGATGACTATTTTTACTCCTATTGGTCGCTGGGAACTGTAGATGTCGTGCTGCAATTGGGAATCGTATACGAGATATCCAGGTCTGTCTTCAGCCCGACCGGATCTTGGGCAAAGGATTTACGATGGAGCTTCCTATGGCTTTTGTCGTTCAGTGTCATTTTTGGCCTGGCTCTTACTCTTCTAGCCACCCCTCCCACAAAAACGCTGCATCAAGCCATCGTCATCCGCGGGAATTTCTTCTCCTCCGTGTTGTTGAGCGAACTATTTGTCGGAATTACCGCGATGTCAGTTACTATGGGCCTGCCCTGGAAGACGCACGTCGCAAGAATCGCGCAGGGACTGGGCACTTACTCGATCGTCGGCTTTGCCATTGAAGGTATGCATTCCTACTTTGGACTTTCACAGGGAATGCAGGGTTACTCCACGTTGTCTCATTTCCGCATCGCAGCCTATCTGGTGTGCGTTGCTTATTGGATCGTCACATTGGCACAGGAAGCTCCTGAAGCAAAAGGCATGCCGGAACAGATGCAGCGGCAGATGGTACTGCTGCAAAGCCGGGTTGCGTTTGAGCTAAGCCACATTAGGAGCTGGGGGAGATCGTGATTACCCGGACCCACCTCTTCGTCTTCCTTGCGGTCCTCTTCCTGATCGCCCTCATTGCAATTGCGATCCATTTTCTGCTACGGATGCGCAAAGTATCGAACGCCACATGGGATGGCTTGTTGGCTCGCCTGATCGTGGTGGATCGCACCAACCTTGAGTTGGTCGCACTGGATCTCGTCGATGAAAGCGGCAATCGACGCGAGTTCGGCGAGTCAGCGATTGAACCCGATAGCCTGTGGGATCTTATCGGCGGGATGGATGGACTTGAGGCCCTGGAGAAGAACTGCGACGTCCTGATCGACCTCGCGTTCTACGTCCAGCGCTGGTATCCGGAAGCCATCGTAGTCGCTGAGCAACTCCGCCTGAACGCCCGCGAAATCCAGTGGCACGTGGGGCGGTTGAAAGGCGCCGCGCAAACCGGCAATCTAGGCTCGTCGTTCCCGTTATATGCCCAGCGAGCCGTCGCGACCTACTGTCTGATGACGCGGCACGTCCTGGAGTTATACCGGCAGGGCAATCTTGCGGAGTTTGCCCAGCTGCAGACAGTTCTCTGATGGCTTAGGCGACCCGCCGCATAAACACGGCCGCAACGGTTCCGATCACTTCAATTTCTTTCCGATAGCGCCAGCGCTTGCTCGTCTCGTAAGAGAGCGGATGGGGCACGATAGTCAGCCATTCGGACTCCTTGTCCAGCTCGCAGAACCCCGAAACGTAACCCGTTCGCGTGAGTAGAAAGTAGATCGGGCGGTCGAACTCGTGGGTCCACTCTCGGCGGCTGGCAATCGCACGCTTCTGGGTGTTGATCAACACGATCGAGCCGGCCTTGATCATCGGCTCCAGGCTGCGATCACGGTTGCCGATGATGCCGCGGCGGTAATGGACCGGCATAACGCCTTGCTCGGCGGGCAGCAGCATCGTCTCCTCGGGCGGCGGATCGGTCACCAGCTTATCCGGAAGCCAGACCTTGGCGTGATCCTCGAGCGGCCCCTGTGCCAGCAGCAGCGTCGCATTCGGGCTGGAGGATTGTTCCAGTGATTCCGGGTTGGCACCGGCCGGGGAACACAATTCGAGGAGTTGCGCAGCCGTAAGGCCATACACCACCGCCAGCACAATCAGCTTGGTGGCTGAGAGCACCCGGTTTTCGCGCTCGACGCGATCCAACCAGCTCGCAGAGATGCCATAGGCGGGATTGCCCCACTGCTCGGCGAGGCGAGCGCTGCGCTCTTCAACCTGCCGTAAGGTGAGCTGCCATTGAAGCCGAGCAGCCCGCAACTTACCACCAATTCCCTCCATCGAACTGCTCCTGGGCCCAGCTTAAGCATCGTACGGTAGAACGAAATTCTCCGTTCGGGGAGTGACATTGTAGAGACGGTACTGGCAGTTTACACCAGACAGAGGTTCTTTCCGCTCCATTGTGCAGTGTGCGCCCTTGCCAGTCTCGTAGGAGCAACGTGCCTATCCGGTGCGGCAACTCCACGTAATCGTCGTTCTAAGCCATGTTTTAAGCATTTTCGGCGATAAAACTGCATGCCGTCCCCTTCCGTTGCTTCTGCGCAACAGGAAAATGACTCGGGATGCCGGAGTCGCGGCGACCGGTGAAAATAGGAAGTACGCTGACGTGAGCGTCGAAAGACCGCTCGACGGAAGCGAACAGCATAGCAGAGAACGAATGGAGCGGTTGAGCTGCGTGCCAACCGCTCCGATGCTCATGCTCCGTCGGGCGGTTCAGGTCGCGAGTGCGCGCGTTCACGATTGACGATCTCCGTACCGCAGACGGCAGTGCCATTTCCTCCCCGATGCCGCCATCCGGCAAAACGGCTGTCTCAACCGGGGCCAACTGCGATACTCTAGAGAGAGTCGGGGCGTAGCGCAGCCTGGTAGCGCATCTGCTTTGGGAGCAGAGGGTCGGGAGTTCGAATCTCTCCGCCCCGACCATTCTTCCAATTTGGCTCTTTTGAAGATGACGTCGAATGGCTTTCTGTATGTGGGCGTTACACTTACGTCGCTGACAGAGCAGTTCGAAAATAGCATTTTGAGCAATTTCGCCTTTTCGGTCGAATCCTGCGAAACATACAGTGAATAGGCCTTATTTGCGAGTTCGAAGATTCTTTCGGCGTTCATCGCTCTGTCTCCGATTTCGGCGTTGTTGAGTCCTTCAATAGCCATCTTGACTTGCTGCTCTTCCATCCGCCAATCAGTCATCTTCCGTTGCCAGAAGTCCTCCGGGATCGTTCCGTCCAGCTTGTCCGTGTAAGCCTTGTCCATACGGTTGCGGATCGACGCGAGACGAGCCTCTAACCGGGAACGTTCCTCGTTGGCCCTGGACGCTGCGGTCTTCTCGTCCGCACGTAACGTATCGACGATGCGCGCCACGACCTCCTGCGGCACCTGTAGCCCTTTCAGCGGCTCTCCCATACGTACCGCGATATCTTCTTCCCGGAAACGCGGCAGAGCGCACTTGCCCCTGTGTCCCGTGCACCGGTAGTAAACGTATTTCTCTTTCTGGACGTCACCGGTTAGCTGGCATCCGTCGTAGGCGCAATTCATCAAACCGCGAAACGCAATCTCCCGTTTCGAATACTTCGGACGGTTATGACCGGTCAATACGTTTTGCACTTTCGTGAAGAGCGCAACCGGTACGTAAACCGGGTGTGTCCCCGGATAACGCTGTCCCGACCATTCGAATTCGCCTACGTAAAACCGGTTCCTGAGCAACAAATGAACGTTGCCGCGACTCATCGTTTTTCCGTATTCGATACATATCTGCTTCGCCAAAGTGGTCAACGTATACGTACCCGACGCATACAGTTCGAACATCCGGATAACGATCAACGAATCAACCGGATCGACTTCAATCGTTCGTTCCGCTTTGTTGTTCCGATATCCGAATGGAGCATGACCGGGAAAGATGCCCTGCGACGCCTTTTCGTGCATCCCCTTCTTCACTTCCTCGCGCAGATTATTTGAATAGTGCCGCGCCATGACGAGATTGAAACCGTATATTAAGGTCGCTTGCGCTTTCGAATCCTTCGAGATGATCTGACCGTCTTTGACGAAGTGGATTTCGATATTGAGGTCTTCCAGCGCCACCGCATCGTGAAAGTTGCGGGATACGCGGTCGGTCTTTTCGACCAGAAGAATGCGACAGTTCCGGTTGCGCCGGAAGAACTCAAGCATCTTGGCAAACTGCTTCCGGCCCGTCTTCTTCGCCGTCTCGACATCCTCGAACGCCTGGACAACATGCAGCTCGCGCCGGTCGGCGTACTCGCGCAAGAGCTTGGCTTGTGCGTCGAGCGAAAACCCTTCCTGTTGCTGCTCACGGCTCGATACGCGGGTGTAGATCACGGCTTGCTTCATGGTGCCTCCGGTGGATGTTCGAAATGGGTGCGAAACTCTTTCGAATCCGGTTTCGAATCGGTACGTCTTTACGATCCCAACTGCTGCCTGACGGATCGCTGATACGTTTCGAATATATGTTGCACTGTAATCGAATCGGCATTCGAACCGGGAAGGAATCTTTCGAGCCGCTTTCGAAGCCGTGCCCCGTTGCCGCCGCTCTTGGCGTTCAACCAGCGGATCGTTGATTGCAGCCCCTCGGTCATCACCTTGGAATGCAATTGCAGCCCCGCGAGGTAATCTGTGACGCTTTCGCACTCTTCCACGGTCGGGAGACGGGCTGACGACTCGCCGGTGATCTCCAGGATATCGAAGGGATTGAAGTCGGCAGCGTGTGCAAGATGCCCAAACGTTGCGATTTCGGAGGGAATGCGGCACCCGCCAAACTGACGTTCTACCCTCGTCAACACGGCATCCGGCCCGAATCCGAACTCCGTTTCAAAGTCGAGAGGGTCGGCATCTTTGCTCGCCTTGCGCTGCATTTTCCGGAATTGCATCTTGCGCTCTTCCACCTTGTTGTAAATCCGGAGCATATTTGGGCGCTGACCGGCGCTGATTGTCTCCACCCCCACTTTGCCGATAATGTCGACCTTCAACGGTCGAATCTCACGCGACGTTCTCTTGAACTTGACGCGCAATCGAGGTTGAAACCATGGAACTGTGACTCCAGGAAGATCCGCGCAAAGGTCGACGCGCATAATGCCTAGATCGTCGACGGGATGGTCAACAACACCCTCTATTTGCGCCACCAGGGCGCTGTACGGCTTCGATCCGGTATCCAGCATCTCCAGCTTATGATTTCCGTGTGAGCCGTGCTTGCAACGGTAGTGGAGCAGGGCGTCAATCCCAAACGGTCGAAGGTCGCCAACCCCGGCATAATCGCGGGATGGTCGCATAGACGGTTCTGACGATGCGTACGTCACATTCCGAAGTAGGGATCGAATCTCCCGTTGGAAGTACACCGTGGACGGTAACCGGAGTTCGATCTTGTCGATCACGACCCAGACACCGAATTAGGGCCAACCTCGTCAGATTGACGTGAGTTGCAGGCTATTAGACACAGCCTGCAACTCGAAGCCTCCCGATCCCACGAATCCAGAAGCAAAAACAGTTCGGTGAGTTTGGCGATATCGCCATCCTCAAGCTGCATCGGTGCATCGAGCATCTCGGGGCTCTGCCCCGAACCCCGCCCACTTTTAGGCTGAACGGAAGAGAGCCTCCGGCTTTCGACCGGCTGTCGTGGACTTGTTGGCTTCGTCAGCACCGGCGCGGAGTGGGCAACCGCGTTCCCGGATTTCAAACCAGCCGCATTCCGCTCTCTTCCGCCCATGCACACAGAATGGGACAATGGACCGGACA
>JANXWZ010000027.1 GCA_025350865.1 Rhodanobacteraceae bacterium | reverse complement strand
CCGTAGTGCGGCATCGGGGTAGACAGATCGTTGCCGAGAGCCTTGGACGCGGCCAGAAACGCTGCGTCCACGATACAGCAGATGGTGTGGACGCCGAGGTCGTCGGGGCCGGTTTCGCAGCAACCGGTGCGGTAGAAACCGGTCATGGGGTCGCAGCCACAGGTGGAAAGCGGCTGGCCGAGGACATTCTTGCCTCGGTTCGGGGTGGGTTCTTTGGTTGGCATAGGTTTATCTAAGTTGCCTTACTTGGCGGACATAGCTAGTTGTTGCTCGTACTCTTCGTATGGACCCTTGTGATCAGTGATCTGGAAGTTCGCCGGCCCACCCTGGAAGTGCCAGATGCGCGTGCCGGCCTCTTCGATCAAATCCTGATCGTGCGTGACCAAGAAGACTGTTCCCTCGTACTTCTGGATCGCCTGATTGAGCGCGTTGATGCTCTCGAGGTCAAGGTGGTTCGTCGGCTCGTCGAGGACCAGGACGTTAGGCTTCTGCAGCATAATCTTGCAGAACAGCAGACGGGCCGCTTCGCCTCCGGAGAGCGCGTCGGTCTTCTTCAGGCCCTCTTCGCCGCGGAACAGCATCTGCCCGAGAATGCCGCGGATGTCTTCCTTGGTGGCCGCCGGATCGAACTGGTGCAGCCAGTCGGAGGCCGTCATGCCAAGCTGGATCGAACCCTTGTGGTCCTGCGCGAAGTAGCCGATCGAAACCTCGTGGCCCCACTTTACAGAACCCGAGTCGATGGAGACATCGGTCTCTTCGATTCCGGGACCGTTGGCCAGCAAAGCCTTCAGCATGGTGGTCTTACCCTGGCCGTTGCGGCCCATCAGGATGACCTTGTCGCCGCGCATCACGGCGCCGGAGAAGTTGTTGATGACGTGCTCAACCTTGCCGTCCTTCTGCGTGTAGAACTTGTTGACGTCTTCGAACTCGACGACGGTCTTGCCGGAGGGTCGAACGAGGTCGAAGCGGATGAACGGGCGCGCGATGTTGGAGCGAGCCAACTCGCTGGTAGCCAGCCGCTCGACTTCCTTCTTACGCGAGTTCACCTGCGAAGACCGCGTACCGGCCGAGAAGCGCGCGATAAAGTCGTTCAGCTGCGCGATCTTCTTTTCGCGCTGCTCGTTCTGGCTCTCGATGCGGGTGCGGATCGAGGTCTTCTGCAACACCATGTCGTCGTAGCCGCCGTTGTAGGTGATGATGGTCTCGTAGTCAATGTCGGCGATATGGGTGCAGACCGCGTTCAGGAAGTGGCGGTCGTGCGAGATGGTGATGACGGTGCCGTTGTAGCGGAGGAGAAAGTCCTGCAACCAGTGGATCGACTCAAGGTCAAGGTAGTTGGTGGGCTCGTCCAGCAGCAGGGCTTGCGGGTCGCCGAACAGAGCCTGGGCGAGCAGGACGCGGACCTTCTGGCCGCCTTGCAGCTCGGACATCTTGCGCTCGTGGAGTTCGTCCGGGATGTCCAGGCCCTGGAGCAGAACTGCAGCGTTGGGCTCAGCCTCGTAGCCGTCTTCATCGCCGACGATGCCTTCGAGTTCGCCCAGCCGCGATCCATCTTCGTCGGTCATTTCGGGCTTGTTGTAGATGATCTCGCGCTCTTCCAAGGCAGCCCACAGGCCTTTGTTGCCCATGATGACGGTGTCGATGACGCGGTAGGCGTCGAACTCGTACTGATTCTGCTTCAGGACGCCGACCTTTTTGGGGCGGACGACGTTGCCCTTCTGGGCGTCGATTTCGCCGGTGAGGACCTTCATAAAGGTCGATTTTCCCGCGCCGTTGGGGCCGGTAAGGCCGTAACGGCGGCCTGAAGTAAAGGTCACGGAGACATCCTCAAAGAGGAGCTTCGATCCGTAGCGCATAGTGACGTTTGAAGTGGAAATCATGATATTTCTTCTATTTTACAGGTCTTTCCTGGATGCGGCTGATGAGCGTCCGCTTAATCGGGGCGAGGGCTCACGGGGGCGGAGCCGGGAAGGCCACGTTATACAATAAGTTTACGTGCAAACCGCAGGCGCTCACATCCCAACATTGCCACATAATCCAACATCGCCAGGGAGAGTTGATGCCGGTAACTGAGGGAACGCCCAGCAAGGCCCGCATCGTGGCGTCTATCGGTCTGGCAATGCTGGCGTTTCTGATGACAGCCGGGCTGATTCACGCGGCGATTCGCGACCCTCTTCATCTGCATGCCGATCTTCGTAGCGAAAAGCTCGTCATGCTCGAGCAGTGGCATGGCACGGTATTTTCTGCTGTCTTTGGCAGCAGCCATGTGCACAACGGATTCGACCCACGGATCTTCGACGCAACATTGTCACGAACTCCAGCCGCAACACGAACCGCCAACCTGGCCATCGAGGGTGGAAGCCAGTCTGAGCAGTTCGTGATGGCGCAGCAGTTTTTGAAGCAGCTCCAGCCACCAACCCGGGTTGGCGCTCCCAATCAGCCCTGCATCGTGATGCTGGAGATGTTGGCTGGGGCCAACTTTACGAACGACCACCTGGTCCATCCCCGCGCAATCAACATCTACAACTGGCCGACGACTCGGATGGTCACCCACTTCGCCGATCCAGCGATGGGCACCGTGCAGCGTTGGGGCCGGGTCGGCTATGCGGTTGCGGCGATGGGGCTGCACTACTCCAACGTCGGAATGTTGAGCAATGAAATTTTCGCTCCGCCCCTGAGCGATGAGACGCTGAGAAATCAGACCCAGGATGACCGGAGGGGCCAGGATGTACTGACTCCGCCTACCTCCTACCTTGTTGCACTCAATAGAATCATCCAGAATTCCCCGCCGCACACGACGATCTCTCCGGGCACACCGAACGCCGGAAGCACGCTCCTCGTGCAACAACTTGTGGCCGGAAGTGCGATCGAGAACCTTTCCTTTGTCTACATCATCATGCCGGGCCTTGGCGACCTGACCGCAGGTACGGACTATCCCGACCACCTTACCGTTGCCGTGCCGCATGGAACGATCGAAGTGCCGATCATCAACCTGGCCCGCGCGGACCTTTACCCGGAGCTCTACAAGCCCGAACTGTGGCATGACGAGGCGCATTTCGACGGAACCGGCGCCCAGATCGCATCACGAATTCTGGCTGAGCAGTTGAAGAAGTGGTACGCGGTTCATGGCGGGCCGACCCCATGCGGATAAGGCGGAGGCTCCCGTGCTCTTTGTAGAACTGCGGTTCTTCCTGTTCTTCGCCGTCGTCCTGTGTGTCTATTGGTCGCTGCGGTCCAACGACCTGCGCAAGTGGTTTGTGCTCTTTTCCAGCTACTACTTCTACGGAAGCTGGGACTGGCGATTCGCTGTGATGCTCTTCGTGCTTTCCACCGGAGACTGGTTCTTTGCGTTGCGACTATCCCAAACGGAAAGTCAGAAGGCCCGCAAGGTCTACGTGACGCTTAGTCTGGCGATGAACCTTTCGGTGCTGGCGTTCTTCAAGTACTTCCACTTCTTTGTCGGCAGCGCCATCTCCGCCGCGCGGGTCGTCGGGGTCCACCTCGACGAGCCGACGATTCACATCATCCTGCCGGTCGGCGTCAGCTTCTTTACGTTCCAATCGCTCAGCTACACCATCGACGTCTACCGCCGCGAAATACCCGTAGTTCGTGGGTTGCGCGACTACCTGATGTTTTCGTCGTTCTTCCCGCAACTGGTGGCCGGGCCGATCGTGCGGCCGAAGTACTTCGTCCCGCAGATGGCTGCGCTGCGGCATGTGACACTCGACGATGTGAAGAGCATGATGTACCTCTTCCTGCTGGGGTATGTGAAGAAGGTCTGCATCGCGGATAACATCTCGCCGTTCGTCGACCAGGTGTTCAATCATCCCGCTTCCTACACCGGCTTCGCGTCGATCACCGCCACGTGGCTGTATACGATTCAGATCTTCTGCGACTTCTCCGGTTATTCCGACATGGCGATCGCGGTCGCCGGTCTGATCGGTTACAGGCTGGTCATCAACTTCGACGCGCCCTACCTCGCAGATTCCATCCAGGACTTCTGGCGGCGCTGGCACATCTCGCTCTCCACCTGGATTCGCGACTACATCTACTTTTCGCTCGGCGGCGGGCGCATGAAGAACCGCGTGCTCGTCTACCGCAACCTGCTGCTGACGATGCTCGCCGGCGGACTGTGGCACGGTGCGGCGTGGACGTTCGTAGCCTGGGGTGGCGCGCATGGAACGGCCCAGGTTGTGCATCAGGAATTTCGTAAACACTTTCCGCCGACGCCCGCCCAGGAGCCTTGGCGCAGGATCATCTCGTGGTTTCTGACGCTCAACTTCGTCTGCCTGACCTGGATTCTTTTCCGCGCCCCGGACTTCTCTGTGGCGTGGGTGATGATCAAGCGCTACCTGCTCCTGGATCACGGTGGTACAGCGACGATTCCGCTCTGGCTGGCCTTCGTTGGGCCCGTGCTGCTGCTTGGACAGCTGATGATGCGTCGGCTGAACTTCGGCGGTGCGGTCTCACGGCTCAGCCTGCCGCGATTCGCGCTGGTGTACGGCATGGTATGGGCCATCGCGCTGTCGCTTCTACCGCTTGGCTACAGACCATTTATCTACTTTCAGTTCTAAGCCGTTCGGCGTGCGCGGCGTGATAGAGTTCGGGGCATGTCTGGATTGGCGGTATCGCCTGTTACGCTGGCCGCAATCGTCATCACGCTCAGTTTTGCCGCTGGGCTGAATGTCTATGCGACGGTCTTCTCGCTGGGTGCGCTGGCCCGGCTGCACTGGATTGTGCTGCCTGACGGGCTTGGGTCGCTGAGCGATACGTGGATCATGGTCGCGAGCGGCCTGCTCTTCCTGATCGAGATCTTCGCGGACAAGATTCCAGGCTTCGACCTGATCTGGAATGCCCTGCACACCTTCATCCGGATACCGGTGGCGGCATTGCTGGCCTACGGCGTGGGGACGCATCTATCGCCGGAAATGCATGTGCTGATCACGTGTCTTGGCGCGGGGATTGCGGCTGTGGCGCATAGCTCGAAGACCGCAGCAAGGCTTGCGGTGACACCAAGCCCGGAGCCGGTCTCGAACGTCGCGCTGAGTTCGACGGAGGATGTAGCGGCCATCGGATTGACGTGGCTGGTGATGCACCATCCGTTGCTTGCGGGTGGGATGGTCGCCGGGCTGTTGATGGCATGTGTGGTGGGGGTCTGGCTGGGGGTAAAGGCGGTTCGGCGAGGGTGGCGGCGGTTCGTGGCGAAATGGGATCGTTTTGCAGCACAAGGATAGATCGCCTCGCGGTGTATAACCAATGGCATGAAGCCCTTACGCTGCCTTCTCGCTGCCTCCATTCTCGTTGCCGCAGGTTCCGCCCACGGTCAATCCGCCGAGCCCATTGCCGTGATCGATACGACTGCCGGGCGATTCACCTGCACCCTTCTGACCCACGAGCGGCCCGTCACCACGGCGCGTTTCATCGCGTTGGCTCAGGGTACCGCTCCGTGGACGGCCCCCGACGACTCGGTCGTGAGCGGCAAGCCGTTTTACGACGGCACACGCGTTACCCCACAAGCTGCGGGGATCGGCGCCGGGACCCGCGCCACGTCGACTCAGAAGCCGGCAGGTGCTCCCTTCCCTGCCGAGACAACCCCGGCAATCCTGTTTGATCGGCCCGGCCTTCTCGCCATGGCGAGCAGCAAGGGGAATGCAGGGCCATCCCGCATCCTGATCACAGACCACGCAAACCATGAGGTGGATGGAACCGCCGTGGTTTTCGGCAGGTGCGACGAGGCGTCCGCCAAGCTGGCAGCGACGTTGCGCCACACGTTGCAGGGCACCGACAACCATCCCGCAGCACCTCACGCCATCAACCACATTGCGATCGTAGCCGCGGGCAAACCGCTCCCGCCGCCTTCGCCGCCGGTCGCTGCAGAGGCCATTCTGCCCGCGCGGAGTTCCACGCCGCTGGCCGCACCGTCTGGTCCGGAGCCGACCGGCCCGACTGCCGTCCTCGAGACCAGCGTGGGAAACATCTCGTGCAAGCTGTTCACGCAGCAGACACCGATTGCCACCTCTACCTTTATCGGTCTGGTAGAGGGCACAAAGGACTGGACCGATCCGAGAACCCACGCCGTGCAGCATGGGAAGCGCTTTTACGACGGCATGGCAATCGATCGCGTGTTGCCCGACTATTACATCCAGTTCGGCGATATCACCGGCGACATCAGCGGCAAGGTGGACATTGGCTTTCGATTCAAGAACGAAAACGCCCCGGGACTGACCTTCGACCGGCCGGGCCGTCTCGCCTTCGGCAACGGCGGGCCGGACACCAACAACAGCGAGCTGTTCTTCGCCTTGAATCCGATGCACGTGCTGGACGGCGGCTACCCGATCATCGGGCAATGCGACGTAGCATCCCTTGGGGTTCTGGACCGCATTGCTCACCTGCCACGCGACGTCTCAAACCTGCCGCTGACTCCGGTGGTAATTCGGCGCATTGTCATCAAGCGGTAATTGACTTTCAGCGCGCCGTCATCGATCGGGAGAAGCCGCGAAGCTGAGCAAGCAGCCTGCGGCGATCATCCCGAGGCAGACAAGTTGTAGCGCGTCGAGGCCGCCGATGGTGGGGTCGCGGGGCTGGCGAACGAAGGTCAGCAGGAATTGTGTGGCACCGGCTGCGATCAGCGTGAGGGCAGCGGTGCTCGCCCGCTTCAGAGTCGCATAGGCGAGAGCGGTGAGCATCAGCGCGATGATTGCAACGTATATCGCGACCGGATGCAGCGGCGTCGTTTCTCCGGGCATCGGGACGCCCCAGGGTAGGCCGGTGGGCATCCCCGGGTCGCTGCCTTCGAAATAATGGCCCAAGGCGAGGAAGGCCCACACCAGCGTCGCACAGGGGGCCCATGCGTCCAACGCCGGCAGCATAGGGATGCGCTTAATCGAGAGCCAAAGGAAGGTTGCTATAACTGTGAGGAGCAGGCCGGTTGCGGTGAGCGACGGGACGGCAAGCAGCAGGATCGGAAATTGGCGGAAGGCCGCGAAGTGCGTGGCTACGAGAATGAGGCGCGAGGCGATGAAGGCGGCCAGGACGGCGAAGAGGCCAGCGTCCCAGAGCTTGTTCGGGTCTACACCGACGACGCGCGCGGTCTTGAGCGAGAGCGCGAGTGCGAGCATCAGGCCGATGGCGGCCAAGACTCCGAAGGTTGGCAGGGTAAGGTTGCCGATGTGGAAGAGGTTGGGGTGCACTTGGATGAGTTTAGTGCAAGGGGCCGGGGCTGAAGCCCCTCATTTGGTTGATCTGATTCGTGGGGCTGAAGCCCCACGCTAATCCCAAAGGCAGACAGACGCAGAAAAACCGATCCGCTGGGCCGTACGACGAAGCGCAGGTGAACCCGTCTAAGACGGTGGGAATCAGCCGTGGCTCTTTAGGCTTTCCGGACTGGCGGACCTAGCACACCGAGCCATATCTACGAGCCGAATCCCTGTTCATTAAGTATTGGTTCAACCTGCGTTGTTCGCGTACCAACTTTGCAGACCGGTTGTCCCGGTCGAACATGAGTTGGATGCTACCCGGAGCCGATCAGATTGGCAAGTCAAGCGCTTCTACGAATTTTGTTGTGGGAAACATTTAGCCGGCGCGGCGAATGCTGGGTTCCACTTCGTCTAAGACTTCATCGAGCATCGAGGTAAGCGATGCCGACCGGTTGCGCATACTGGTTTCGTTCTGCGAGATGGAGCGCGCGAGCTCGTTGTAACTCTCGCGGGCACAGATAAGCTCATCGGCGATGTTGAGCGAAGCGAGTACGGCTACGCGCAGCGAATCGACCGTGCCACCCTGCGTCGCTACAGCCCGCATCTTGGCATCTACCAGGCGGGCGAGGTGCTCGATATAGGCGGTATTGGTGCCGCGAAGATTGTAGACCTGATCATAAATTTCGACCGAGATCGACTGATCGGCTATCGGAGTTTCAACCTGTTCGTGATCGTGCATTGCGCCCTCCTTTCCTGAGAGGTTGGATGCCGATTAGATCAGCTCGTCCATCTGCTGCAGCATCTTTTCGACGCGCAGGCGGACGGCTTCACGCTCTTGGTTGAGCGTGGTGATCTGAGTCTGGGTGGCGTTGGAGGCAGATGCCAGAGCGTCGAGCTGCTCACGCAGTGCAGCAACTTCGGCCTCGGCGGCGATGCGGGCTTCACGCTCGCGACGCACGATCTCTACGGCGCGCAGGACCTTCTGCTCAAGCGCTTGGAACTCGTCGAGGCTGATCGTTGCGCTGGTGTTGGCGGTTTCCAAAATTGTGATTCCCTCAACCCCCAGTATAGAGACGGAGGAAGTGGATTTCCGGGGTGGTATCTCTTGTGGTTCGTCTTCGTTCCCGTATCGATAACCGGAACGGCAACTAGCCGCGGAGTTTGCCGCCGAGAGATTCGAGTGCCTTGATGATCGCAGACGACCACGCCGTCAGGTCTTCATCGGTGAGGGTGCGGTCGTTCGACTGGAACACCGTGCGGATGAGCATCGAGAAGACTCCGGGATACTTCTTGGGATCGCGGAAGTTCTCGATCGGCTT
>JANXWZ010000221.1 GCA_025350865.1 Rhodanobacteraceae bacterium | reverse complement strand
AGCGTATGCGGATGCACATCCGCCGGCAGCCCCCGGCTCTGCGCGATCGCCTTCACAATCCGCCCCACGCTCCGCGTCGTCAGCCGGCAAGTCCCGCGCATGCGCAGGTTCATCATCAGCGGACCAACAGTAATCAGTCCTGACTTCCCCGCCGCCGCCAGCTTATTGGCGCGACCCGGCAGGTACGCCCGCATCGCGATCGCCGCCTCATCCCCCAGCGGCACCAGCCGTTCCTTCTTACCCTTGCCCCGCACCAGGATCGCCTCGTCCGCCCACCGGATCGAGCGCATATCCAGCCCCACAAGCTCCGAGTTCCGAATTCCACAGCCATACAACAGCTCGAAGATCACCCGATCCCGCTCCGGCCACGCGCCCGACTCCTCCCCCTCCGCCGCCTT
This sequence comes from Rhodanobacteraceae bacterium, assembly GCA_025350865.1. Classification (GTDB taxonomy): domain Bacteria; phylum Acidobacteriota; class Terriglobia; order Terriglobales; family Acidobacteriaceae; genus Edaphobacter. Next base: position 3,750 of record JANXWZ010000221.1, on the reverse strand, counting down.
CCCTTCGAGCGACGTCAGCATCCGGTTCACGGCTTCCGCGCTCGGAACCCGGGGCAGATGCAGCGGTCGCTTTGGGGTACTCACCAGCAAGGCTGGATTCTGCTTCACCACCCCTTCCTTGGCCAGCCATTTGAACCAGCTGCGTATGCTCGCCAGAGCCCGAGCCGCACTCGCCTTGCCCAAGCCCCGCTCATAGAGCACGCCCAAGTAGGCCCGGATATGCAGATGCTCCACATCGCGAACCCGTCCGCCCTTTACCTCGGCCGTCAGATATTCCGCAAAGCTCCGCACTTCACGCGAATAGGCCCGCACGGTATGCTCCGAAGCCCCACGCTCCGCCGCCAGCACCCGCAAAAACCGATCCGCCATCGCCTCAAATTCAGGCATTCTCTTGCCTCTTCCCTCTCGGATGATGCAACCGATGCACCGCCTTCAAATGTCCCAGCGCGACATGAGTATAGACCTGTGTCGTAGCGATATCCGCATGCCCCAGAAACGTCTGCACCGACCGTAGATCCGCACCATGCTCCACCATGTGCGTCGCGCAGCTATGCCGTAGTTTGTGCGGACTCGCGGTCTTCCCATCCGAGCAGTTCCGCACTAGCTCCCACACCCACTGCCGCGTCAGCGCGTTGCCTCGCACACTAAGAAACATCGTCTGCTGCATACCCGTCGCATGCCGCGCCAGCTCCGGCCGCCCCCGCTCCAGGTAAGCCTCAATCGCCTCGCAGGCCTTGCGCCCCAGCGGCACAATCCGTTCCTTATCGCCCTTGCCCCGAACCTGTGCCCGCTGCACATCCAGCCGCACATCCGAGACCCTTAGCGCGCAGATCTCCCCGACCCGCAACCCGCCCGCGTACAGCAACTCCAAAATCGCGTGATCCCGCAGCGACACGTTATCCGCATCTGCCGCACGAGCCGCGACGCTCGTCCGCTCCAGCATCCCCGCCACTTCCGTCTCAGCAAGCGACTTTGGCAGCACCTTCCAGCTCGCCGGCGTCTCGATATTCACGGTCGGGTCGTGCTCAATCCGCTTATCGATCAGCAGCCAGCGATAAAATCCCCGCAACCCGCTCAGCTGCCGCGCAATCGACCGCGACTCGACATGATTCGCCCGCCGATCCTCCATGCACCCGCTCACATCCGCCTGGGTCGCCGAGATCAACACCGCATCCCGCTTCTCAATAAACTCTGCAAACTGATCCAGGTCCCTTGTATACGCCTCAACCGAGTTCGGCTGCAGCCCCTTCTCCACGCGCAGGTACGTCCCATACTCCTTCACCAGACGCACATTGCCAGCCCCAACCGCCATACCCTCATTATCCCGCCGCTACCCGTGCGAATCTCCGCCAACCAATCCTCCGCACCAACCTAGCTACGAATCTCGATGCGAACTTGCCTTTCCTTGCCTCTATACTCAACTCACGATGCAGCCAGCCGCAGCCCCCAAGCCCGCCAACGAGCATCGCTACCTCACGCTCGACGCCCTCCGCGGCCTCGCCGCCCTCACCATCGTTCAGTTCCATACCTTCAGCTTCTTCGGCGGGGTCTACTTCCCTCACGCCCACCTCGGCGTCGATTTCTTCTTCCTCCTCAGCGGCTTCGTCATCACCGTCGCCTACCAGAAGAAACTCGACACCCAGATGACCACCGGCGCCTTCCTCAAGGTCCGCTTCATCCGCCTCTACCCGACCTACTTCCTCGGCCTCGTCCTCGGCGCCGTCATCGCCTTCATCGTAGACGTCCACACCAACCACCGAATGTCCCTTAGTATCTTCGCGACCTTCTTCGCCATGGGTCTGCTCGTCTTCCCAAACTTCTCGTTCCTACCGCTCCCCACGGGCCGCATCTACCCCTTCAACTTCCCCACCTGGACCCTCTTCGGCGAGACCCTCGCCAACATCATCCACACCCTCTTCCTCCGCCGCCGCTCCATGCGCTTCATGGTCCTCCTCGCCATCGTCTCCGGCCTCGTCGAGATCGCCTGCATCATCCACTTCCGCACCATCGACGTCGGCGTCCAGCGCCACGATGTCTTCCTCATCATCCCGCGCGTCACCTTCCCCTACGTCCTCGGCTCGATCCTCTACCGCCGTTTCCCCAACGGCCTCCCCGGCCCCCGCATCTCGCCCTTCCTCTGCGGAGCCGCCCTCGTCGGCATCCTCATGGTCCCCACCTTCACCGGCCACGACGCCTGGTACGACTTCTTCATCGCCTTCTTCATCTGGCCGTTGCTCCTCCTCGTCTCCGCCAAAGCCATCGTCTCGCCCGGCCTCGGCCACGTCTTCAAGCTCCTCGGCTCCATCTCGTACACCCTCTACGTCCTGCACATCCCGCTCGAGCGCTGTTACGAATTCCTCTGGCCCCGCCTCTTCCACGGCGAGCCCTCCCAATTCACCCCCTTGGCTGGCATCCTCTTCATGATTCTCGCCGTGACCGCCTCCGTCCTCGCCGACAAGTTCTACGACATTCCCGTCCGCAACTACCTCCGCAACCGCTTCCAACCCTCCGCCTCCCCGCCCCCGCCCTTGTATTGATAGCCGTCATTCTGGCGCAGCCAGAATCTCCGTAGTCGTCTTTGCCTTCCCTCTGCGAACCTTCCCGCCTGCCTTGGCGTCCTCTGCGTTAAGCCATTGCCTCCCTCCACCCGCCGTATACTGAAGACACCATGTTTGAAACACTCTCCGATAAACTCCAGCGTTCCTTCAAGGATCTCCGCGGCCAGGGCACCATCACAGACGAGAACATCTCCGACGCCATGTCCGAGATCCGCCTCGCCCTCATCGAGTCCGACGTCAACCTCTCCGTCGTAGAAACACTCGTCGACCACATCCGCACCAAGGCCCTAGGCAGCCAGGTCACCACCGCTCTCTCCCCCTCAGAGCAGATCGTCAAAATCGTCCATGACGAGCTCGTCGCCATTCTCGGCAAAGACATCTCGAAGTTCCGCACCGCCTCCCAGCCCCCCTCGGTCGTGCTGATGGCTGGGCTGCAAGGCTCCGGAAAGACGACCACCAGCGCCAAGCTGGCACAATGGCTGAAAAAGGGCGGCCACCGCCCCATGCTTGTCTCGGTCGACGTCTACCGCCCCGCCGCCCGCCAGCAGCTCGCCATCGTCGCCAAATCCACCGGCGTCAACCTCTACGAGGGACAGCTCTCCGACAATTACCTTGAAAAGTTGTCATCCTTCGGCGAAGCCGGAGGACCTGCTTTTGCCTCTTTTGGCACCCCCGAAGTCCTCCGCCTCGCCCGCGAAGCCAAGCGCGAAGCCGCCAACTTCGGCTGCGACATCCTCATCGTCGACACCGCCGGCCGCACCGGCATTGACACCGTCCTCATGGACGAGATGTCCGAGCTCAAAAAGCTCCTCAACCCCAGCGAAATCCTCTTCGTAGCGGACGCGATGACCGGCCCGGACGCCGTCAACTCCGCCAAGGCCTTCAACGACCGCCTCCAGATCACCGGAGCCATCCTCACCAAGATGGACGGCGACGCCCGCGGCGGCGCTGCGCTCTCCATCCGCCAGGTCACCGGCGCGCCCATCAAGTTCCTCGGCACCGGCGAAAAACCCGACGCCTTCGAGCCCTTCCACCCCGACCGCATCGTCTCCCGCATCATGGGCATGGGCGACGTCGCCACGCTGCTCGAGCGCGCCAGCGAAAAGCTCGACCGCGGCAAGGCCGAGCAGTTCGCCAAAAAAGCCCTCACCGGCCAGGGCTTCTCGCTCGAAGACTTCCGCGAACAGCTCCG
>JANXWZ010000194.1 GCA_025350865.1 Rhodanobacteraceae bacterium | reverse complement strand
GGACAAATACAGAGATTCTGGCTGCGCCAGAATGACGAGTTCCATCCGACAGCGTAGACTCTGGGTATGTTTAGCCGTCTCGTTCTCTCCACAGGTGTTGTCGTCGGTTTGGCTTTCAGTGCCGCGCATGGGCAGGATTCGCGTGGTCGCAAGTACAAGGCTCCGCCGGAGACCTCGCACATCGAGATCCTGGTCTTGAGAGATGGGAACCAGAAGCCCATTCCCAATGCCGCCGTCGTCTTCCATTCCAGCCGGAACGGCAAAGACGAAGGCAACCTGGAGATGAAGACCGACTCCGAAGGCAAGGCCGTGATTGATGTGATCCCAACGGGTTCGAGCCTCGACGTGCAGGTGATCGCCAACGGGTTTGCGACGTTTGCCGAGACTTACAAGGTCGACGAAGCATCGCGCATGATCGAAGTGAATATGCTTAGGCCGCGCGCGCAGGTATCAACTTATGTCGATACGCGTGGACAGGCAGCGACTCGTCCGGCGGGCGTGCAGGAAGCGGCCCCCAAGAAGACCACGACACCCGCGGCGACAGCCAAGCCGAAGCTTCCATAGTGCCGGATTCCACGAGGCCGCTCGCGGGGCAGACCGCGTTTGTTACCGGTGCGGCCAAGCGCCTTGGACGCGGCATCGCGCTTGCCCTCGCTGGGGCTGGCGCGGATGTGGCAATTGCGTATCGGGCGTCGGTGGATGAGGCTCGCGATACCGTGGCAGAGCTACAGGCGCTGGGTGTGAAAGCGTCGATGCATCGGTGCCACCTGGAGAGGCCTGAGGAGATTACGGCAGCCGTAACGGCAGCCTACGATCTGCATGGGCGGATCGACATTCTGGTGAACAATGCGGGCAGCTTCGCTTCGGCACCCCTTGAATCGATAAGCGCGGCGGAGTGGGATGCAATGTTTGCGACTAACACTCGCGGGCCGTTTCTGGTGGCTCAGGCTGCGTTTCCGCACCTGAAGCAGGCTCGTGGACGCATCATTAACATCGGCTCACTGGGCGGGCTGGCTCCATGGGCGACCCATGCCCACTACTGTGCCTCCAAAGCCGCGCTGCACATGCTGTCAAAGATCATGGCTAAGGCGTGGGCGCCGGATATCAGCGTGAACTGCGTGGCACCAGGGATGATCGTGCAGGGTGAGGTTGGCGCAGCCTACCAGCAGTACGCGGAGAAGACCCCCATGAAGCGCAACGGAACGTCGGCGGATGTCGCGGCCGCTTGCCTGTTTTTCGCGACCGGGCCACACTTCATTACGGGACAATTGCTGGCAGTGGATGGTGGGTTGGGGCTGTAGGCCGGGGAACGACAAAAAGCAGATTCCTTCGGAATGACAAGTAAATTGCCTTGTTTGTCATTCCGTAGGAATCTGCTTTGTCCTTAGCCGCGGGTGAAGATACGGCTGAACCAGTTCTTTTCTTTGTACTCTTCGTAGAGGTCGATCGGCTCTTCGACCGCCTCGAATGGCTTGCCCGTAAACACGGCGAGAGGATTAGTGGTGACGAGCGATTCGGCATACTCTTCGCCATACTTCTTCGCGACGGCATCGCGGGCTTCGCTTAGCCGTGGCGGTCGCGAGCTTACGTTGTGGGCGTCGGTGGCGAGGAAGTGGACCCAGCGTTTGGCGAGTAGTTCGTGCGCGATGCGTTGGGCGGTCTTGCCCATGCGGCCGGTTACTGAGTCGCCTGTGACCTGCAGGAGGACGCCGCCACGCATCCACTCGGCAAGGCGCGGCAGATCGTTCTGGATGGTTGGGTTGCGTTCGGGGTGGGTGAGGATCGGGGTGAGGCCGACCAGCTGCAACTCGTAGAAGGTCTCGGTAAGGCCGCGGGGAACGCCGTAATCCGGTATCTCCACCATGAGGTAACCAAGGCCGTTGACGCTGAAGCGCGAGGGATCTTCCTTCGCGGCGAGAATGTTGTCGTAGGAGAGGTGGAAGTCGCAGCCGAGGCCGATGTTCATGGTGACACCCTCTGCGACGAGGCGCTCGTGAAGTTCAGCCACCTTCGCGGCGTTCGCCTCGGGCACGAAGTCGTAGGTGCCGTTGGCATGCGGGGTGCAGACGATGTGCGTCACGCCGTCTTCAGCCGATGCCTTCACCATGGCGACTGAGGTTTCGATGTCTTTGGAGCCGTCGTCAAGACCCCAGAGAAGATGGTGGTGGATGTCTACCATAGCTACGTCAGGGTATCATCGCCGCTTCTCGAAGGGACGAACGCGACGCGGATAAGACGGATAACGACCGGATCAAAGCGAATAAACACACTACCTCTTCATCCCTGTTAATCCATCTTTATCCGTCTTATCCGCGTTGGACGTGCTCTTGCTTATCGGGCGGCCACGGCGAGGGACTCGGCCATCGACCGGAACAGTTTGAGTCCATCTGCCGATCCGAGCAGGGTCTCGCTGGAGCGGTCGGGGTGGGGCATCATGCCGAGCACGTTGCGCCCTTCGCTAAGGATGCCAGCGATGTTTTCGAGCGAACCGTTGGGGTTAGCAGTAGCGTTGATTTCGCCAGCCGGAGTGGCGTAGCGGAAGGCGATGCGGTCCTGGCGATTGAGTTCCGCGAGTGTGTCTGCGTCGCAGAAGTAATTGCCTTCCATGTGGCCGACCGGCATCTTCAGGACTTCGCCTTTTGCGAGGCCATGGGTAAACGGCGAGTCCGTCGTTTCCGTCCGCAGGTAGACCTGCTTGCAGACGTAGTTCAGGCCTGCGTTGCGCATCAGCGCACCCGGGAGCAGACCGGCTTCGGCGAGGATTTGGAATCCGTTGCAGATGCCGAGTACCAGGCCGCCAGAGGCCGCAAACTGCTTCACAGGCTGCATGATTGGCGCGAACTTGGCGATGGCACCCGTGCGGAGGTAGTCACCATAGGCAAAGCCGCCCGGGACCAGGATGGCATCGCAGCCTTCGAGGTCAGTGGAGGCGTGCCACAGCATGGTGGCGTCGGCGCCGAGAACTTTGGCGGCTACGTTGTAAGTGTCGTAATCGCAGTTGGAACCGGGGAAGACAAGGACGCCGAATTTCATAAAGCTAGTTTAACATCCTAAAAATAATAGGGCGACCACAGATTTCCAGGATCAACACGGATTGGGCGTCGAGGGCTCGATTTATCCGTGTTCAGCCGTGAAAATCCGTGGTCGCTTTGTTCTAGCTCACTCCCGCGAGCAGTTCATCCTTGTTGGCGTCTGGTGCGACCGGGATGTAGATGCAGTAGCCGCGCGGCGGGGCGGGGAACTCACAGTTGCCTTCGGCGTCTGTGGTTCGTTCGTCAGGATGGGCTGAGTCGTGGCCGTCCCACGCAATCGGGACGAATCGGGTGTTGGGCCAGCGCGTCTTGACGGAGGTGCCTGACCACTTGTCGCCGAAGTTGTTCAGGACGTAGACGAGGCCGCGCTGGTCGGTCTTCTCGTCGCGCCAACCGACGCGCTGCATGATGTAGAGGTCGGGGTCGGCGTGGAGGATTTGGGAGTCGCCGCCGGCGTACTTGTTATGGGCTTCGATGAGTGCGTTGATGCCGTTCGGCGTGCCGGGCCGGTCGAGCTGGTTGTTGTAATAGTCGTACCAGAAGACGCACGGATAGCCTTCGTGGACCATGATGAAGGAGTAGGCCATTAGCTTATCGTTGACGATGGTGTCGGCGCCCATGTCGTGGTTGTCGACGAAAGTGGCGGCGTTGGCGGGGCGCTTCATCACCAGGGTTCCGCCGTCGGTTAGTTGGCGAAGGTCGAAGTTCAGGCTGTCGCAGACTTCCTTCAATTTGTAGCGCAGCGGGAAATCGAAGGCAGCGATCTGATTGTCACTGTATTTATTGGCTTTGGTGAGCCATGCTTCGATGTCGTCACCCCCGGACCACATCTCTGCAACGACGTAAGGCATAAATTCGAGCGTGTCGCTCTTCTGGTATCTGTACTTGGCGAGCAGACCGATCATCCAGGCACCAAAACCCTTGACGAAATCAAACCGAAAGCCTTCGAAGCCCAGGTCTTCGATGATCATGCGGGAGTACTCGAACATGGCGGTGTAGACGCGCGGATTGCGATGGCAAAGGTGCGGGAAACCGGCGAAATTCTCCCCTTCCACCATCTCGCGCTCGTACCGCGAGGGGTGGAAGCAGTCCCAGTCGCGCGGGAATTTACCGCTGGCTGGGTTGAATTTCGTCCACCGGGTCTGGCCGTCGAGCGGGTTCACCTCTTGCTCGTCGGCTCCGGAGTTGTGATTGATCACCATGTCGGCATAGCAGCCGACATTGTTCGCCCGAGCCTTCTCGATGAGCGCGACCAGTTCGGCGCGGTTGCCGTACCAGGTCTTGGTGCCGCCCTTCTGGTCGAAGTCGCCGAGGTCGAAATAGTCGTACGGGTCGTAGCCCATGGAGGTGTTGCTGGCGGCTTTGCAGATGGGCGGGAGCCAGAGGGCATTGAAGCCCACTTTGGAGAGATCTTCGACCCGCTCGGCGACGAAGTTCCACCACTCATGTTCTTTGTCTTCGAGACGCGGTGCGTCCCAGTAGAAGGCCTGCATCATGACTGACATCGATTGTTGGATGCGGGTGACACGTATCGGGTTGGTGGGGAGTTATCCGAGCTTGTACCGAGTTTCTGCGAGGCGGTATAGAGGCCGCCACACCAGCCGATTGGTCGTCACCACCATCAACGAGATGCAGATCGTTCCCAGCAGGATCATGGGGAACGCGGCGTGGTCTGTGGCTTCGGCGATCTGCTCGCCGAGGCCGACGGTAGTGAGGATCTTTCCGTCGACGGGGAAGTATTCGGCGAAGATGCTGGCATTCCATGCGCCGCCCGAGGCGGTGACCATGCCGGTGATCAGGAACGGGAAGATGCCGGGCAGGATGACGGTCTTCCAGCGTTCCCAGCGCGAGAATCGGAACAGCGTGGCGACTTCTTTGAGGTCGTTTGGGATGGCCATCGCCCCCGCGATGACGTTGAACAGGATGTACCACTGCGTCCCAAGCAGCATCAGTGCGATGGAGCCGATCCCCAGGCCGCCGCCCAATCGAATCAAAACCAGCAGCACGACTGGGAAGAGGGCAGTGGCCGGGACTGATGCGGCGATCTGAGCGAGCGGCTGGGCGAGGCGGGCGAGGCGTGGGTGGAAGCCAATCGAGACGCCGACCGGGATGGTCCAGGCGGCGGCTAGTAAAAGCGAAAGGTTCACGCGGAGAAAGGTGGCGACGGCTCCTTTGAGCAGCGATAGATATTGTGGGCCGGTCACTGGCTGGATCAGCACGATGGCGTGATGGGCGGCGATAAGTACGACCACTGCGGCCGCGGCTCCCGCAATCCATGGCAGCAGGCGGTTGACGGGGCTCGCAGGGGCAGCTGGCTGGGTGGCGAGGCGAGCGACGCGCTTCTCGCGATCTTCGGCAAGCCGGTGGTAGATGGCCTCGGACAGTGGGACGATGGTGCGGCGGCGTATCGCCTTGACGGCGTTCGAGTGGGTGAGCAGGTGGAGCAGAGGAGAACTGACGCGCTGTGAGCTTTCGACCTGCTCGAATTTAAACTTGTCGCTCCACGCGATGAGCGGCCGCCAGATGAGTTGGTCGATGGCGACGATGATCGCGATCATGGTGATGAGACCCCATGCAATGCCCCCGCCATCTTTCGCTTCGGAGGCGGTCTGGAGGTAAGAGCCCAGACCGGGCAGGCGGAAATCCCGTGTGCCGAGGTGCAGCATCTCGCACGGCATCAGCGTGAACCAGGCGCCGGCAACCGACATGACAGAGTTCCAGACCAGGCCGATTGCCGCGTAGGGAAGCTCCAACTGGACCAGCGTCTGGAGGCGGGAGTAGCGATAGATGTCAGTGGCCTCGCGCAGCTCGCGGGGGATGGTTTTGATGGAGGAGTAAAAGCTGAAGGCCATGTTCCAGACCGCCCCGGTGAAGAGCAGGAATATCGCACCGAGTTCGACGCCGACGTGCCGCGTGGGGAAGAGCGCGATCATGGCCAGCATGACCGGCGGCAGAAAGCTGAGCACCGGGATGGACTGCATGATGTCCAGCGCCGCGATCATGAAGGCCTCGACACGCTTGTTGTAGGCCGCGAAGTATCCGTAGCCCACCGCAAATGTCAGCGACAGAATGTATGCGAGGAAGATGCGGACGATCGAGTAGAAGGCATACAACGGCAGTGCGCGTGGTGAGAGCGAAATGACGGTTTGCTCGGACGGCGGCCCGGCCCACAGCATGGCGACGCGGACGATGGCGTAGAAGACCGCGAGGCCGATAGCCGCGACTGTGAGATCAAGGAAGAAGGGCCAGGAACGCTTCAGCACCTGGGCGCGAGCCAGCGTCTCGCGCCCGGGGAGAATGGCGAAGCTCGATTTGTGGCCAAGTCTGGGCAATGTCTACTCGTCGCTTTCAGCTTCGACTTCTTCGGTTTCGCCAAGCTCTTCGTTGAGGCGTTCGGGTTTGGTGAAGCGGCGGCGGCTGGCGTCGAAGTCGAAGAGTTCAGCGTAACGGCCCCAGCTAATGGCGGTTTCGAGCTGGCGGATGGTCTCGTCTTCGCTGAACTGCTCGTCGAGCATGTCGTGGAAGAAGTCTTCTGGGACGGTTCCGTCTTTCTTGGATTCGACTCCGCGAACGATTTGGCGGAGCAGGAGGACGCGGTCGACTGCGGCGGCCCGGAAGACCTCCTTCTGGTGGAGGATCTCGGAGTTGGCGTACTCAAGGCCTAGCGGCGTGATTTCGGCGTCGCCTTCGTTGACCGTAAGGAAGCCGAGCAGGCTGGCGGCGTCGACGATAGGGAGCAGGTCGTCGATCTCAAAAGAGAGATCGTCGGCGAGGCGGTAGATGTCATCCTTTCCGTTGTGGTCGATCAAAATTTCGAGCAGACCGGCGATCCCGCCGGGGCGGGCGTGCGGCAGCATCTGGTAGTGGGCCTGGCGCTCACGGGCACGCTTCTCGGCGGGCGTCTGGTTGGGGAGTTCCGGCGGCTGGGCGTCGGGTTGGGTGAGGACCTTGTAGACGTAGTCGACGAGCTGGGTGAACGCTGGGGCCTTGCGGTCGCGCGGGTGGGTGAGCGTGACCTTGAAGTCGGTGCGGACTTTCCCGGGGTTGCGGCCGAGGACGATGATGCGGTCGGCGAGCAGTACGGCCTCCTCGATATTGTGCGTGACCAGGAAGATGGCCTTGGTGGGCAACGTCTTATTGGTCCATAGCTCGAGGAGCTCGGAGCGGAGGTTTTCCGCGGTCAGGACGTCGAGGGCAGAGAAGGGTTCGTCCATGAAGAGAACTTCGGGTTCGACGACCAGCGCGCGAGCGAATCCGACGCGCTGGCGCATGCCGCCGGAGAGTTCTTTCGGATAGGCGGCCTGGAATCCGTCGAGGCCGACGGTGTCGAGCATCTTGAGGGAACGGCGGCGGCGCTCGTGGGGTTCGAGGCCACGGGCCTTGAGGACAGCTTCGACGTTCTCGAGGACCGTGAGCCAGGGGAAGAGCGCGAAGCTTTGGAAGACGATGGAGACGTTGACGTCGGTGGTGGCGATCGGTTTCTCGTGCCAGAAGACCTCGCCGGCCGATGGGGTGGAGAGGCCGGTGAGCATGCGGAGCAGGGTTGACTTGCCGGAACCCGACGGACCGAGGAGCGCGACGATCTCCCCGGCGACGATGGAGAGGTCGGTGGGCGCGATGACCTGGATTCGGTTTTCGCTGGGCTGGGCGTAGTATTTCTCGACCCTTTTGGCACGAATGATGGGTTCTGGCATAATGAAAGTCTTGTTCGAAGAGATTGAGGCGGGCGCGCGAAGACATCCAGCCTTCGGTCAGCGTATCATTACCGTACGAGTGTGTCGGTTACAGTAGGTTGTGGCCGCTGCCGTTCAAATTTTGCCACGCAATCAAAATAGTTTTCCGGGGACCTTGCAATGTCAGACGCAACATCGACCATGCCTTACAAGCCTCGCGTACTCGTCGCCGACGACGAGCACGTGATCGCGAACACGCTTGCCATCATTTTGAATCAGGCTGGCTTCGAAGCTCGCGCCGTGTACAGCGGCGAAAAGGCGATCGAGTCGTTGGATACGTTTGAACCGGACATGCTGATTTCAGACGTGATTATGACGGGCATGACCGGCATCGAAGCAGCGATCGCGACGCGCGCGAAGCGGCCCAGCTGCAAGATTCTCCTGTTCTCAGGACAGGCCACGACCGCCGACCTGTTGGAGAAAGCGCGGGAGCAGGGTCATGAGTTCGAGATTCTGGCAAAGCCTGTGCATCCGACGGATTTACTGGCCAAGTTGCGGCGGCAGTCGTAAGTCGACCTAAAAGCCACTTAACCAACAGTATGGCTCCGGAGAGATATCTCCGGAGCCATATTCATTTGTATTTAACTGTCCTTCCGCGGAAAGGGCGGCGACAACAACAGATCCCTCCAGGCGACAACTAACGAGGCGGATACTAGACGGGGTGTTTGCGTTCCCGTATGCGGACGGCTGGGGCTCCGGCATAAACGGTCCATGGTTCAAGTGAGCGGGTGGCGACCGAGGCAAGGCCGAGGACAGCTCCTTCGCCCACGTTGACTCCGGGGGCGACGCAGGCACGGGCGCAAACCCACGAGTAGGGGCCAAGCTTCATGGCGTAGGCGAGCAGCGGGAAGGCTGGGTCGTCGAAGTCGTGGGTGGCTCCGCAGACGTAGCAGCCCTGGGAGAGGATGGCGTGGGAGCCGATATGGAGTGGCGCGGGGTTGTAGATTTCTACGCCGTCCGCGACAGCTACCAGGTCTTCACAAGTCAGATTCCAGGGGGAGTGGACGGTGGCGCCGGGATAGAACTTGCATCCCGGGCCGAGTCTGGCTCCGAAGAGCTTGAGCAGGGCGGCCCGCCAGGCGAAGAGCGGGCGTGGGGAGATGCGGAAGAAGAGGAGCCAGACAATGCCCCAGACAAGTCGCTTGAGACGGTCCTGAAGCGAGAAGGCGGGCCGGTTGTAGGGGTCGGCGGCGGTCGCGGCGTCGATGTGGTCGGCGGCGTTATAGTGGGCTTGCTTGGCCATTAGGCGGCTCCCCCGTTGGGTTTGAAGTCGTCGAAGAGATGGAAGATGGCGGCGGAACTCTTCTGCATATCGTACTTCTCGTCGAACATATTGACAGCAAGGGCGGACATGCCGCGGCGCTGGGGTGTGGTAGTCGCGATCCAGCGCTGGACGAGGTTGTCGCAGCCCTGCTGGGTGTCGAGTTCCATCATGCCGGCCCCGGCGGCGGCGATGTCGGGTGCGATGTTGACCTTGTCGGAGAGCAGGACCGGGAGGCCGCAGGACATGGCTTCGGCGACGGCGATGCCGAAGTTTTCCTGGTGCGAGGGCAGGATGAACACCTCCGCAGCAAAGAAGGCTCCCCACTTGACGTCGCCGTTCAACATCCCGGGCCAGTGGACGCGGTGGGTGAGATTGGCGGCGGCGACCTGCTGCTGCAGCTCGGCGGACCAGCCCTGCTGGTCGGGGCCGGCCATGACGAGGTGTAGCTCGGGGTCGGACGCGGCGTACTTGAGGAAGGACTGGATGAGGAGATCGCAGCCTTTTTTGCGGTGGATGCGGCCGAGGAAGAGCATGAAGCGGCGATCGCGCATCTCGGGGAACTGCCCGTAGTAGGCGGATTGGAGTGCGGGGCCGTCCTTGGGTGGGCGGTTCGCACCGAAGGGGATCACCACGCCATTCCACTTGTGCAGCCAAAAGGTCTGCTCGGCGAGCTTGGCCTCGGCATCGGTGGTGAAGAGCATGCGGTAGGCGCCACGCAGGTTCCAGTACTCGGCGAGCAGCCAGTAGACCCACTTTTTGGCGTGTTTGAGGGGGAACGCTTTTTTGAAGTAGGGGTCCAGCATACCGTGGGAGAAGACGAGGTACGGCTTGCGGCCGCTGAAGGCGCGGCGCGTGGCGATGCCCTCGTAGACCCAGAGGCCGTTGAGCATGACACCGTCGAACCGGTCGCGATTTGCGCAGAGCCATTGCAGGAGCTTCGGGCTGTAGCCGAAGGTGGATTTCTGCGGACCGAGCGCGGTAATGGGGTACGGAAAGGTCTTGATGAAGGGGGCGGCCGGATCGTCCTGCGTGACGACCTCGCTGGTGTAACCCTTCGGGGCGTAGTCGAGCATGACGCGGACGGATTCGCTGGGGCCTCCGGCCTGAGGGTCGATCGTCGCGATGATGTGGAGGATATGCATAGTTATACGCGGTGGTGCCGAGTGACTGGGAGACGGCGGGTGACGTGGGCGAGGGCTTCGCGCAGCCCGGCGACGTCGGCCTCGAAGCTCCATTGATTAATACGTTCGAGAGCGCGCTGGCCCATACGGGCGGCGGTTTCGGGCGTCGCCAGGACACGGCGGAGGGCGTTGGTGAGGGCGGCGATGTCGCCGACAGGGTAGACGCAGCCTTCGACACCGTCTGTAACGAGGTCGGGCTGGGCGCCGATGTCGTCGGTGACGATGATGGGGATGGCGGCGTTCATGGCTTCGTTGACGATGAGCCCCCAGGGCTCGTGGCGCGCGGGCAGAACGAAGACGGTGGCGAGCGCGAGGAAGCGGGGAATCTCGGTCTGGTTGCGGAAGCCTGCGAAGCGGACTCCAGTGAGGCCTAGGGCGGCGACCTGAGCTTCGAGGTTGGAGCGCTCTTCGCCGTCGCCGGCGATCACGAGATAGGGCTGCGTGGCTTCCGCAGCGCCTTCAACCAGGGCGGCGTAAGCGGAGACGAGATCGGAGCAGAGCTTGCGGGTCTGGAGCTTGGATGCGAAGAGAATGACGGGGCGGCCGGGCGTGAGGTCGAGTCCGGCTTCCAGTTGCGGGCGTGTGGTCGCGGCGAGGCGGCACTGCTGCTGGAACCAGTCGTTATCGACGGCGTAGGGGAGCATGAAGAGCGGGAAATCCTTGCCCATGTAGTGACGCCAGTAGTCGGCGTTGAGGGTGCCGGAGACGAGGACGCCGTCGACGAGGTTGCGCAGGAGAACGAAGAAGACGTTTTTGATGGCGAGCTTGAGGCCGGAGCGGGGACGGTCTTTGAGCTGCGAATCGGACCGAACCAGAACCGGGATGTCGAGAATGTTTGCGGCGAGTATGCCATGCATCTGGTTGACGGTCGCGTAGCCGTGGACCCAGAGGGCGTCGAAGTTCCGGAGCCGTGTGAGAAGGCCGTGGCTGATGGGAGAGAAGACGCCTTCGGTGCCGTTATCGCGGAGCGCGGGGAGGAACTCGGATTTGTAGCCATTGAGGAGCGGGATGTCCCACTTGACCTCGACGCCGAAGCCCTCGTCCATATAGCCGCGCGTCGAGAAGTCGGAGCCGAAGAAGACGGTAAGGTCGATGCCGGGCTCCTGCGCGATGCGACGCAGGAGCGGACTCTGGTATTGGATGGGGTGGCTGACGAGATAGGCGAGGCGGATGGGACGAACGGGCGTCAGGTCTCCATTCGAGGCAGTCGGATGCATGGTTCCGTCGTTCTCCTGTCGCTGGCTGCCTGTTCCGGGTTGCTGGCGCTTGTTGCGGTGTGACGATGCGACAGCTTCTAGCGGAAGGCGAAGATAAGGATGGATGCCAGGCTGGTCAGTGTATTGATACCGCCACCCTTGATGGCAGCCTTCATGGCGTCGGTTGGGAGGAAGACGATGTCATCTGCCTGCAGGACGGGATCAGGCGCGTTGCCCTTCAGGACCTTCGCGATATCGATTTTGACGACGGTGCGGGTCAGTCCCTGGGTGCGAACGATGGCAAGGTCCTTGAAGCGGCCTTCGAAGCCGGCTCCGCCACTGAGCGCGGCGGCCTGCATCAGGGTAAGTGGCGAGTTCTGCTGGAGGGGAATCGCGCCCTGGGTCTTGAAGGCTCCGAGGATGTAGACGACGCCGACGCGGGAGACGATGATCTTGTCGCCGGGAAGGATGGAAATGTCGGCCTTGGCGCTCTTGGTGGGGTCGGTGCCAAGGTCTACGACGATGGGTTCTGCCACGCCGCGGCGCAACACGGTGATCACGTGGCTCGCAGTGACGGGCATGGCACCGGCGGCGGCCAGGACGTCGAGAAGGCGGCGGTCGCCAGCGACGGGGACGATGCCGTGCATCTCGCCGGCGACGGTAGCGAATTGGGTAGCGGCTTCCGTGACCTGGATGGTGACCTGCGGGTTGACGAACATGCCTGCTGTGGTAAGGCGCTGCGCGACGAGGTCAGCTGCGCGATTGGCGGTAAGGCCGGCGACGGGGACGAGGCCGATGAGCGGCAGCTGCACATTGCCATCGACCGTAACGCGAACGGGCGGGGCAAACTCGGCGAGGCCATAGACCCGCACAGTGAGGAGATCCCCACTATAGATGATGGGATCGCGCAGGCCCGGCATAAGGATGGAGGTATCGGTGGTAGCTGGGTGCGGCTGGTTGGTATCCGGGCTGGCGGGGATGGCGGGCCCGGAGAACTGGGCGCTGAGGGCTGAGGGTAGAGCGAGGCCGAGGGAGAGAGCGACGAACCAGCCTGCGAGATTTTTCGATAGGACCATTCCTGCACCTCGCATTAGAGATCCACCTTCTTGCCGCTGGACTTCCGGGACTTTCCTGAGCCGGACGAGCCGGATTTGGCGTCCCAACCGGCTGGATCGAGGCTGGAGTAGGAGTAGCCGGAGTAACCGTAATAGCCGTAGTACTCAGGGGCGTTGAGGTCGACCGCGTTGAGGACGATACCGGCCATCGGCGCTCCGGAGCGCACGAGGAGGTCGCGACCGCGGCGGACGATGTGTTTGCTGGACTTGCCGTGGCGGACGACCAGGATAACGGCGTCGACCTGGCGGGAGAGCAGAACGCCGTCGGTAACGGAGAGAATAGGCGGCGAGTCCAGCAGCACGTAAGTGTAATGTTCGCCAGCATGCTTGAGCAGGTCGACCATGGTCTGAGAGCTCAACATCTCGGTCGGGAAAGGGGGTACAGGGCCGCTGGCGAGAATGTCGAGGCCGGGGACTTCGGCGACCGCTTGGACCGACTCTTCGAGCGTTGTCTGGCCGCTGAGGACGGTGCTCAGGCCGAGCTTGCCGTTGAGGCCGAAGCGGTGATGCACGTTGGGGCGACGGAGGTCGGCGTCGATCAGCAGGACTTTGGTTCCGCGCTGGGCGAGGATGACGGCCAGGTTGCTGGCGACGGTGGTCTTTCCTTCGGACGGCGTGGCCGAGGTGCAGAGCAGGTACTTGGGTTCCTTACCATTGGTGGAGGAGAGCAGAAGCGCGGTTCGGAGGGAGCGGAAGGCCTCAGTGAACTGCGACTTGGGCTGGGTCAGGACGTTGATATTTCGTTCCACCGTCGACATGGAGGCAAGTTGCTCTGGCGTAGCACGCTTGGCGCGCGGGACGATGGCGAGGGACGGCAGCTCGGTGATGCTTTCGATCTCAGCGATGCTGCGGAGGCCGGTGTCGAGGGTTTCGAGCAGGAAGGCGAGGCCGAGTCCGCCGACCAGACCAATCATGGCGTAGGTCATGACGATGTTGCTGTTGGACTTGAGCAGGGGCTCGAGAGGAACTTCGGCGGGATCGATAACGTCAATTTCAGTGGCTTCGAGACCGGACTCGATGCCGGCGGTGCGGAGCTTCTGCTGGAGACCTTCGTAAAGGGTGCGATTGGCTTCGAACTCGCGCTGGCGGATAGTGTAGTCGACGAGCGCGTCGCGGAGTTTGTAGGCGTCGGTCTTTTGCTGTTCAAGCGCGGCGTTGGTCTGAGTTTCGTTGGCGTTGGCGAGGTCGTAAGCGCCTTTGGCCTGGGTGAGCAGCCGATTTTCTTCTTCCGCGGTCTCCCTGGTCATCTCATCGATCTGGGCTTTCAGGGCCTTCATCTCAGGGAGGTTCGGACCCTTGGTGGTCGCATTCTGCGCATAAAGGGCGCGCGCCGTAGAGAGATTGCCGCGCAACGTAGCGAGGGCGGTAAGGCCCTGGCCGCCGGGTACGGTGTCGAGCGAACCCTCGATGGTGTTGGGGTCCATGTTGCTGAGCAGGCGATAGCGACTCTCGGCAATGATGCGGTTTAGCTTTGCCGCGCCTGCCGCCTTGGCGAGGTCGTCGAGCGAGGTGGCAATCTGATTGTGGGTGGAGTCGAACCCGAGAACGCCGAGCTGCTTTTGCAGGTCGAGCATCTTCTGCTGGGAGGTTTCAACTTGTTGCTTCAATTCATCGAGCTGGCTGGAGAGCCACTGCGAGACTTTTTGCGACGATTTGAAGCGGGACTCGTAGCTGTTATGAATGTAATCTTCAATGACCCGGTTGACGATATCAGCGGAGAGCTTGGGGTCCAGGCCGACATAGCTGATGCGCATGAGGTTGGTCTTGGGGACCTGGCTGACGCGCAGGCCGGCACCGAGGGCACCGACGATGCTCTGGCGGACGAAGGAATCGTCCATGCTCATGTGTTTTGCGGGAGCTTTGCCGCCGAGAAACTGGGGGTTGTTGGCGAGATTGAGGTCGCGGGCGACGGTGGCGAGGAGCGAGTCGCTGGTGAGGATGGCCTCTTCAGTGAGCATCTTGCGTTGCGGGTCCTCGCCGAAGAATGCGCCCGGAGTAAGGCGGAACTCGTCGGACGATCCGCTACGAACTTCAATCTCTCCGAAGGCTTCGTAGACGCGAATCTGGGTGAAGGCCTTATAGAATCCGTATCCGGCGCTGAGCAGAACGCAAGCGATAATGATCAGTTTCCGCTTGCGAAGCATGATCAAGGCTTCTGACAGGGTGGTATCCGCAGATGGCGCGTTGAATCTTGGCGTCTGAGGAACACCCGCGTCAGGGGCATTTGGGGAATTGTACGGAATCATTGTTCTTAGTCTAACCGAGCGGGTAGCGTAAGTAAAAAGGGACAGGCCTATTGAATGAGTCGGAGCGAGGGCTAAAGTCCTTCCTTTCAGTTGGCTGGACAACCGCCGATAAAGTGTTGGGTGGCCGCACCGCGGCGTCGCTGGAGCGGCATGGGTTAGACTTGGAGCAACGGTCAAATGACACATAAACCGGACAACGAGGGAGTCAGCTGTACGCCAAGCCATGAGTAAAGATATGCAAATAGCCGTAGTGGGTTCCGGCTACGTCGGCCTTGTTGCCGCCGTGTGCTTCGCTGAAATGGGTCATAGCGTCGTTTGCGTCGATAACGACGAACGCAAGGTGAAGGCGCTTCAGGGTGGAGATACGCTGATCCACGAGCTGCATCTGCCGGAGCTGCTGAAGCGCCATCTGAATGACGGTGTGCGGTTTACGTCGGATCTGGCTGAGGCGACCAGGACCTGCCAGGCGATCTTTATCGCCGTGGGCACGCCGCAGTCAGAGACTGGCGACGCCGATCTTTCGTATGTGGAGGCGGTGGCATCGAAAATTGCGCGCCACATGACGAGCTACAAGGTGATCGTCGAGAAAAGCACGGTGCCGGTTTACACGAATGAGTGGATTCGGCGGGTGATTGAACGGAACGGCGTGGCGCGGGAGATGTTCGATGTCGTCTCGAATCCGGAGTTCCTGCGGGAGGGAACCGCGGTGATGGACTTCCTGCACCCCGACCGGATTGTGGTTGGCTCGGAGACCCCACGGGCAGCGGCTGTGCTGGCCGAAATCTATGCGCCGCTTACGGACGGCTCGTACTACACGACGCCAAATGCGATTGCGGGCAGCTTCTCGAAGGACGCCCCGCCGCCATTGCTGAATACGTCGACGAAGTCGGCTGAGATTATCAAGCACGCTTCAAACGCCTTCCTGGCGTTGAAGATTTCCTTTATCAACGCGGTGGCAAACCTGTGCGAAGCGACCGACGCAAATGTGGAGCAGGTAGCACGCGGAATGGGTCTGGACCAGCGTATCGGCTCACGGTTCCTGCGTCCCGGTATCGGGTATGGCGGATCCTGCTTCCCGAAGGACGTCGCGGCGTTCCGGTCGGTTGCGGATCAGCTGGGGATCGACTTTTCCTTGCTGAACGAGGTGGAAAAGATCAACTGGCGGCAGAAGGCGCGGTTCCTGGGCAAGGTTCGCTCGGCGCTATGGACACTGCGCGGCAAGCGTCTGGCCGTGCTTGGACTGGCCTTCAAGGGCGGGACGGACGATATCCGCGACTCACCCGCGGTGGAGATGGTACAGATGCTGCTGGCGGAGGGCTGCTCGATCCGAGCCTATGATCCGGCTGCAATGGAGCGGACCAAGCACGTGCTGCCTCCGGCTGCCAACCTCTCCTACGCGGAGAACGAGTACGACGCGGCGCATGAAGCAGACGCTCTGCTGGTTCTGACGGACTGGAAAGAGTTTGCGGAGCTCGATCTGGCGCGCTTGAACCAGACCCTGAAATACCCGATTGTGATCGACGGGCGCAATTTGTTTGAGCCTGCAGTGATGCAGCAGCACGGGTTTACGTATTTGAGCATCGGCAGGCCGACGGTTTCGCCGTTGCGTGAGACCGTTGGGACGGCTTTGGCGCAGGCTTAGAGTTTCGTCCGAACCTCGATGACGATGAAGCGGTCATTGAGATGGGGCACCCCGGACGTAGGGAACACCCGGATTTTAGTTTGAGGAGATGAGTTGATGACGCAGAAAACTGCGCTGGTGACGGGCGCGGCCGGGTTCCTGGGGTCGCATCTGACGGACGCTCTACTGGCATCGGACTACGCGGTGATTGGTGTCGACAACCTATGCACGGGCAATGTCGCGAACCTGGCGCATTTGAAATCTGAGCCGCGGTTTTCGCTGGTCGAAAAGGACATCTGCCAGCCGTTCGATGTGGGCAAAGTGGATATAGTATTCAATTTTGCGTCGCCAGCCAGCCCGGATGACTACCATCGGCTCGGCGTGGAGACGCTGCTGGTGGGTTCGGCCGGAACGATCCATACGCTTGAGATTGCGAAGCGATATGGCGCCGGATACCTGCATGCGTCAACCTCGGAATGCTATGGCGATCCTGAAGTGCATCCGCAGGTCGAGACCTACTGGGGCAACGTGAATCCGGTTGGGCCTCGCTCTGTGTATGACGAGGCCAAGCGGTTTTCTGAGGCGGCGGTTACGGCTTACAAGCGGTACTACGGGGTCGACACGCACCTGGTGCGCATCTTCAATACCTACGGGCCGCGGCTGCAGATCAACGACGGGCGCGTGATTTCGAACCTGATGACTCAGGCTCTGCGCGGGCAGGCCTTGACGATCTATGGGGATGGCTCGCAAACCCGGTCATTCTGCTATGTTTCGGATCTGATTGCGGGAATTCTGGCGTTGTCGCGGTCGGATATCGACACGCCGACCAACATCGGGAACGATGTGGAGTGGACAATTCTGGAGTGTGCGAAGGAAGTGGTCGCGGTGACCGGGGCGAAGGTAGAGATACTCTTCAAGCCGCTCCCGCAGGATGACCCGACGCGGCGTCGGCCGGATTTGACGAAGGCACGGACGAAGCTGGGATGGGGGCCGACAATCATGCTGCGCGAGGGGCTGGAGAAGTCGCTGGACTACTTCAAGGCTTGCGTGGATGCTGAGGCGGTTGCGAAGAAGTAGCGGTCGCAAATCAAAATGCAGAAGCAGGTCCTCCGCCTTCGGCGAAGGATGACACCGTAAAAGGGGTTTAGGCGGGGAGACGCTTCAGCATTTTGCTGGCGCCGCGGAACCATGGGCGCTCGCGACGGCGGAGGTAGCCGGGCATGGCTGGCTTTTTGTCGAGGACCTTCTGCGCCCACTGGCGGGCTTCGGTGGTGCGACCCTCGGAGGCGAGCAGGTCGGCGAAGTTAAGGTATGTCTCGGACGACGTGGAGATAGTGGTGGCCTGGCGGAAAAGGGCTTCGGCGCGGGCCTTGTCGCCGGTTTGGGCGTAGGCATGAGCGAGAAGGCCGGCGCCGCGATGGAAGTCGTAGGTGGGTTCTTTTGCGACGACCCGCTCGAGGTCGGGGATGGCAGCTGCGGCGTCGCCTAGCAGAACATTGCAGACGCCGCGACCGTAAAAGGGGCCGGGGGTGTCGGCGCGGGCGGCAATGGCGTTGTTGTAGGCTTCGCGGGCCTGGGGTAGTTTGCCGTCGTCCATGTAGAGATCGCCTAAATCTTCAAAGTTTCCGGGCGAGGGATTGTGCTGGACTAGGCCGACAAGCTCCTTGATCTTCTTGCGGCGTGGGAAGGCTTTGAACGAAGACTGGCTGAGTACGCCCATATCCGGCAACGCTTCGGCCGCGAGGTAGATGACGGCTCCGATTGGTCCGAGGAACAGGATGACGTAGATCCAGAAGGTGTCGGGGCGCCGGCGAATGAAGTGGACGATCGCGATGCCCGTCAGGATCCAGCCCCACGGATAAAACAGATGGTTCAAGAATCCCATGATCTTCCCCGTTGCTGGGATGGTTTGGCAGTGGTGGGAGCTTGGGGAATCATACCGCAGTAGGGTCTGAAGCGTGTGGGAGCGCGGAGCAGGACAACGACAACAGCAGATCCCTGACGGGATGACTAACAAGGACGCTTACCAGGGCGAATTTAGCGAAGGTATGCCGCCCCGGAAGGGCAACCACGGAGATTCTGGCTGCGCCAGAATGACGACTGTGGTTGGTTGGACTGCATATCAACTAGTCAATCTTACGATTCTTGAGGCCGGGCAAGTAAGTTAGCTGGAAGGCGCTTGTGGTGTCGGTTTGCTTGCCGGTTTTGTAGGCAGGGGCCTTCCATGTCTCGTATTGGAACCAGCCGTTGAGTTCTACCTGGTTGTGGTAGAAGCGCTTGAGGACGGAGATTTTAACGTCGTTCTGGGTGGTTCCACCGTTCGGATTGAAGTCGCCTTGCGGCTTGAAGGCATTGAGGGCGGGGTTGAAGGATCCGGGGATGAAGTCCTTGTCGTTCTTTTTGTTGGTGTAGTTGACCTGGACCATCTCATTGCCGGAGAGGTGGTAGGTGAGCCATGCCTGGCCGCCCTTGGCTTCGCGTCCGATCCAGTCGCCCATGATGAAGCCCTGGTTGGTGTAGGCCTGGCGCTGTATGGTCTCGAAGTAGTTGAAGGTGCCGCGGCTGCTACGGGAGCTGATGGGATCGGTGTCGACGGCTTCGACGCGGAAGTCGAGCTTACGCATGCCGGGTATCTGGGAGAGAAAGAGGCCGGTGCGGAAGGCGGCGCGGCGCGGGGCACTGGGCGGGGTTACGTCGTCGTGTGCAATGGAGTCGGCGTAGAAGGTGACGTATTTGCGCAGGAAGGGCAGGCGCCAGGACATGTCGAAGGCAGTGAAGCGTGCGCCGGGATCGTTGCGGCCAGCCTTCTCTTCGGCGGTGGTGTCGCTGAGGTCGATAAAGCCTTTTATGAAGGTGTGGAGGGTGACAGGAGAGTGACCCTTGCCGCCGAAGACGATGGTTCGTTGGAAGCCGAACTCGAAATTCTTGGTGGGTCGGAAGGCAAATTTTTCCGAGTGGGTGTAGGGGTTGTTGGGGAAGGTGTGACCCTTGAGGCTGCCGTAGAAGAAGTCATACCGGAGCGGCCCGAGGAAACGCGACGCGAAGGGGATGTGGAGCGGCTCGACGCGGTTGATGCGGAAGGAGTAGATATTTTCGGCGTTGTTGGACCAGGAGAGGGCGCCGCCCTGCGCGGGTCCAAGCCATGCGTCCGACTTGCCGCCGGAGATCTCGTGACCTGCGATGTGGAAGGAGAGAGTGGCTTCCACCAGCCGGAACGGATTTGCGGCGGCGATCGTCGGGGTGGGGATGGTGCGGTAAGCGATCTTGCTGGAGTACGGGATCTGGTCGGTGTACTCGGAGAGATAGGTGGCGAGGGGGATGGAGTAACCGGTGGCGGCGGGAGCGTGCTCATACTCGCCGCGGACGTAGAGGGAGAACCGTCCGTACTCGTTGACGGTGGAGAAGCCGAGCAGGGAGTTGAAGCCGGGCTGGTAGACGCGTCCGTAGTCGTTATTGATGGTCTGGCCGAGGTGGTAGCTGTCGCGGAGGCTCTGGCCGGAGATGCCCATGGCGCGGACGTAGACGGATTCGGTGCCGAAGACGAGGCCGCGGCGGTGGGTACCGTCGTTGGTGTCCTCGAATTGCAAGTCCTTCATGACGGCGGTGTAGATTTGCTGCGCTTCCTCGCTGTTGGAGTTGCGGATGTCGTCCTCAGAGGCGAGGAGAATGTGGAGGAGGCTGCGGCGGGTCCAGGGGCGCATGCCGAGGAACATGGTGTCCGCGTAGCCGAGCGAGTAGAGACGAGTGACGGCGGGGTAGATCCAGCTATCGACCGGGATGTAGGTTGAGCTGAGGGCCTGATGGTCGCGATCTTCGTCAGGGATTCCGTAGGGCTGGTAGGGCGGCTGGGCCGTGTAGGGAGCCTGCGGAGTGGTCGGGGCGTGCGGGACGACGGGCGGACCGGTGGGCGTGGGCGCGGGTGCTGAGACAGTAGGCTGTTGCTGCGGCTGCTGGTTATAGCCCGGGAGGCTCGGCGTCTGTGCCGGGGTCGTCGAAGTTGGGGCAGAGATGGTGGGCGCTGGCGGAGCGGGCGTCTGGCACAGTGCCGGAGCAGCGGGTGCTGCGGCGATCACAGACAAAAGGAGCAGGATTATTCGACGCAAGAGCACCTCGGAGTTTGATCCGGCAACCCGCAATCCGTCCCTGGAAGCCTATTGCTAGTGTAACTCGCTGAGGCAAAGGGGCGTGTTGCGCGGTCTAACGGCAGCTCTAGGTCAGATGCTCAAATTGTTGATTCCTGAGCGATCGGATTCAAGCTATTTCGCCGGAAGCGCTGCTCTGAAGGCGGGGGCGACGGCGGCAACCCATCGCTCGGTGCAGATTTTCTTGCCGATAAGCTGTGCGCCGAGGATTTCGATGGGGTCGGAGCCGCAGTCGATGCACTCGATGATGGCGACTCCACCGTCGGCACGGGCGCGGAGAAGAGTCTCCTGTGCGACACGGTAGAGGGCGACGGCGTCAGCTGCGTCCACCGGGACTACCGGGATGGTGTTGAGGCCCATGCGCTTGACGACGGTCGAGATGTCGACTGGTTTTGGGTTGGGTGTGGCGACTACGATGAGCGGGAGATCGCCTTCTGCGGCTACCTCGAGGAAGTGTTTCCACTCAGAGGGCGTGAGGTCGCCGGCAGCGGCGTAGGCGGTGACGACGCTTTGTGGGGATATGGATTTGAGCGCGATGGCCATGCCGACGGAGCAAAGGAGACGATCGAATGGGGCGATGGTCAGACGGGTGGACTTCTCGGCGTTGAAGTCCGTGAAAGCGGAGCGGAGCTCGCGCGACGTGGCGGCGTTTGCGGTGGGTCGAACGCCGACGGCGCGGATGTGGGTCGCGAGCCAGTTGGCGCGGGAGAGGCTTGTGAGGTCGTCGGGCTTGAGGTCAATGAGAGGTCCGACCCAGGCGGCTTCCTGGCCTTTGGGGATGAGGTGGATGGCGTTGCGGGTTTTCGATGCTCGCTCAGAGAGTAGGCGGGTTTCGACGAGGGCGCGGAACATCGCGCGCATGCGTACGTTGGGGATCAGGGGGTTTTCGAACGCTTTGGAACCCATCATGTGTTGTTATCCACCCGGATAGTAAACGAGGTCATCGCGTTGGTTACGATGACCTCGATGGTATGGGAAGACGGGCCGGGGCCAAAGCCCCTACCTTCCACCATTAAGTTAGGTACGGGCCGGGTCGGCGGCTTCGGTGTTTAGGCCGAGGTCGGCGAGGGCTTTCTGGGCGTCTTTGGCTTTGAATTTTCCGTCGCGGGCAAGGCGAGACAGGGTGGCTCCGACGATGGATTCAGCGGAGACCTCGAAGTGGCGGCGCAGGTGTTCGCGGTTGTCGCTGCGACCGAAGCCATCGGTGCCGAGGGTGACCAAGCGGGAGCCGAGCCACGGCGAAAGACCGTCGGGCAGGCTCTTCATATAGTCACTGGCGGCGATGATGGGGCCTTTGGTGCCGTCGAGCAGGGTGCTGAGGTAGGACTTCTTCTCGGGCTCGGCGGGGTGGAGGCGGTTCCAGCGCTCAACGGCAAGCGCGTCGCGGCGCACTTCGGTGTAGCTGGTGACGCTCCAGACGTCGGCCTGGATCTTGTACTTGTCGGCGAGGATCTGCTGGGCGCGGAGGACCTCGTTGAGGATGGGGCCGGAGCCGAAGAGCTGTACTGTTGCCTCTCCAGCGGCGGGTTTGACCTTGTACATGCCCTTGATGATGCCTTCGGCTGCGCCTTCGGGCATGGGGGGCTGGACGTAGTCCTCGTTGTACATGGTGACGTAATAGAAGACGTTTTCGTTGGCCTCGTACATGCGGCGGATGCCGTCCTGAATGACGACGGCGAGCTCGTAGACGAACGCCGAGTCGTAGGTGATGCACGTGGGGACGGTGCTGGAGAGGACGATGGAGTGGCCGTCCTGGTGCTGCAGGCCTTCACCGAGCATTGTCGTTCTACCGGCGGTCCCGCCCATCAGGAAGCCCTTGCCCTGCGAGTCTGCGAAGGCCCAGGCCATGTCCCCGATGCGCTGGAAGCCAAACATGGAGTAGTACATGTAGAAGGGGACCGAGGGGACGCCGTAGTTCGAGTAAGCCGTACCGGCGGCGGTGAAGGAGGCCATGGAACCGGCCTCGGTGATGCCCTCTTCGAGGATCTGGCCGTCCTTGTTTTCGCGGTAGTTGAGCAGCATGTCGGCGTCGTGCGGGACGTACTTCTGGCCTTCGGGGGCGTAGATGCCGACCTGCTTGATCGATGACTCCAGGCCAAAGGTGCGGCCTTCGTCGGGGACGATGGGAACGATCCACTTGCCGACCGACTTGTCCTTCATCAGCGCGTTGAGCAGGTTGACGAAGCCCATGGTGGTGGAGATGGCGCGGCCGTTCGAGCCGGCGGTCCAGTTTTTGAAGAAGTCGAGCGGTGGAGCTTTGAATTCCGGCGCACGATCAGCGAGGGCGGGGACTTCGCGTTTGGGAAGGTAGCCGCCTAATTCTGCGCGGCGAGACTGCATGTACTGGAGTTCGGGGGCGTCAGGCGCGGGGCGGTAGAAGGCTCCGTCCTTGGCCGCCTGCTCGGGTATGGGGATGTCGAAGCGCTTGACGAAGGCGGCGAGGCCGTCGTCGGTGAGCTTCTTTTCGCTGTGGGTGGCGTTGCGCGCCTGGGCAGTTCCTAGACCGTAACCCTTGACGGTGTGGGCGAGGATCACGGTGGGGCCGCCGGTGTGCTCGATGGCGCGCTTGTAGGCGTTGTAGATTTTGCCGGGGTCATGGCCGCCGCGGTGCAGGTTGCCGAGTTCGGTGTCGGACATGTCCTTGACCAAGGCCAGCAATTCGGGGTATTTGCCGAAGAAGTTGGCGCGGAGGTAGGCTCCGTCCTTGGCCTTGAAGGTCTGGAAGTCGCCGTCGACGCACTCGTCCATTCTCTTCAGGAGCAGGCCGGACTTGTCGCGGGCGAAGAGGTCATCCCAGTCGGAGCCCCAGATGACCTTGATGACGTTCCAGCCAGCGCCGCGGAAGACGCCTTCAAGCTCGTCGATGATGCGCTTGTTGCCGCGGACGGGGCCGTCGAGACGTTGCAGGTTGCAGTTGACGACGAAGATGAGGTTGTCGAGCTTTTCGCGGGAGCCGAGCGAGATGGCGCCGAGGGAATCGACCTCGTCGGACTCGCCGTCTCCCATGAATGCCCAGACTTTGCGGTCGGTTTTTGCGATGAGGTGGCGATTTTCGAGGTAGCGCATGAAGCGCGCCTGGTAGATGGCGTTCAGCGGGCCGATGCCCATGGAGACCGTGGGGAAGTTCCAGAAGTCGGGCATCAGCCAGGGGTGCGGGTAGCTGGAGAGGCCGGGCTCGCCGCGGAGCTCGTGGCGGAAGTTTTTCAGGCGAGCCTCGTCGAAGCGGCCCTCGAGGAAGGCGCGAGCGTAGACGCCGGGCGAGGCGTGGCCCTGGAAGTAGATGAAGTCGCCTGGCTCATTCCCATACTTGGCGCGAAAAAAGTGATTGAAGCCCACTTCGAGCAGCGTGGCCAACGACGAATAGGTGCTGATGTGGCCGCCGATGCCAGCGTCTTTCTTGTTCTGCGAGTGGACCATCGCCATGGCATTCCAGCGGATGAGGGCCTCGACGCGGCGCTCCATGGAACGGTCGCCGGGGTAGGGGACTTCGTCCTGGGTGCGGATGGTGTTGCAGTAGTGGGTGGTCAGGGCTCCTTCGATGACGACACCGGACTCGCCGGCGCGCTGGCGGAGCGCGCCGAGGATGTCGGCGGCCTGGGACTCGTCGGCGGCGACGACCTGGTCGAAGGCTTCGAGCCATTCCTGCACTTCGGCGGTGAAATCCTGCTTGGCGGCGTCTTCCGGGGTGGCGGTGGGTGCGTCCATCAACATTGGGGTCATCTTGGGTTTCCAGTTCTGGTATTCGACAGACTTATACGGCTATGCACTTACCAAGATAATTGGATGGAGGGAAAACGTCACTTTGGGTAAGGATCTCAGGGTTCCTGGTAATTAGTTTTTGGACTTCTTGTCGCTCTTCGGCTCACGGTACCCGACCCATCGACGACCATCGCATCCAATGGACAAAACCTCTAACAGCCGGTAGTCGTGGTCGTTTGCTCTCTCTTTCAGATAGATGACATCATCCACGACCGTGCGACCGCTTTCCGGTACCACGATCGCCGAAACGTGCCAAACCCACCACGAATTGGTGTGGGGCGTTCCCAAGGTTAGCCTTACCTGAACACGGACGGCCCCGTACTTCTCCGATTGCGTTCTTTCGATCTGAAACGTGCGGGGTTCGGTTCGTTCGTCGCCACCGGAGAAGATTCCACTCTCATACACTCCGAACGGCGCTTTCTCGGGATTCATGGGATCCTGATGTCGCCTATCCCAATCTGCCGCACAAGCGTCAAACAGGTCAATTTTGTGGAGTAGTCTCTTGCTCATGAATGGCGCAAAAATTTTCCAGTCGATACCCGACGGGATGCCGGCCGGGGGATGAGCCACAACCTGCTGATAAAGGCTTCGGACGAGGGCCAACGGATCGGTTGGCAGAGTAGGCCCGGCCCAGCTGCGACCGTCGCATCCAGCCGACAGATACTCTGAAAGACGCCGGTCCGTCGGCTTTTCCTTTGGGTTGCTGTAAACGGAATCATTGACGTAAATCACATCATCAACGACATAGCGGTCATTTTCACGCTGCACCAAGGCTGCGACGCGCCAAGTCCACGGATTAGGGGGCTTGCCGCCTGCGAGAGCAACATAGACGCGCAACGAACTGTCCTTCATTGATCGGGCTTTCTCGATATGGAATTTCTGCGGTTGGGCCTCCGCGCCGTCACCGGAGAAGGGGCCATAAGAAGAAGCCATTTCCGCCTTCAGCTTCGGTTCAGGATTCTGGCGATCCCAATCGGCGGAGCAAGCTCTGGCGTCTTCGATTTTGTGTCGCAATGCCTCGCTTAGGTATGGAGCGAAGATGTCCATTTCAGAGGCCTGCGGGATGTCGTGTGGGTGGCGTGCGAGAACTTCGCGATAGAGGCTTACAACGAGTGCTCTGGGCTGAGACGTTGGATTCGTTGGGGTGGCCTGAGAATTCGGTTGTGCGAAGGTCAGGATCGTGCCGAGGTGCAAGAACAGGATGCATCGCAATGGGATTATGGCGTCAGCTCGGCTGCACATAGGTGACATGGTAGCGCGGGAACTGATCGCTTGTGCGGCAATCCTGCAAAGGTCGGCTTCGCCGATGCCCACCTTAGGTCCGATAAAGCTGGACCGAAGATGGGGCACCCGGATTGGTGGCTGATTGCGCGGCTTCGCCGATGCCCACCTTAGGTCCGATGGAGCTGGACCGACGATGGGGCACTCAGGTTGGTGGGTGATCGGGCTGGATTAGGTGCTGTAGTCGGCGTTGATGCGGACGTACTCTTCGGTGAGGTCGCAGGTGAGGAAGGTGCAGGACGCCGTGCCTTCGCCGAGTGCGATGCCGATGGTGTATTCGCGGGCGGACATGGCGCGGTGGGCGGCGTCTTTGTCGAAGAGGGCGGACCGGGTGCCGTGTTCGAAGACGAGCTGGTCGCCGATGCGGATGGTGACGTTGTCGGGGTTGAAGACGACCCCGGAGTAGCCGGCGGCGGCGAGGAGGCGGCCCCAGTTGGGGTCGGCGGAGGACCAGGCGCACTTGTTGAGGGGGCTGTGCGCGATGGCGCGGGCCACCTTTTTGGCGTCGGCGGCGGTTTTGGCTCCGGTGATTTCGAGGGTGACGACGTGGGTGACACCTTCGCCGTCATCGACGATCTGGAAGGCGAGGGAGGCGCAGACGGAGTGGAGGGCTTCGGCGAACGCGGGGTTGGTTTCGGCGGTGAGGGTGACGCCGCTGGCTCCGCTGGCGAGCAGGAGGACGGTGTCGTTGGTGCTGGTGTCGCCGTCGATGGAGATGGAGTTGAAGGTGGTTTCGGCGGCGGGGGCGAGGGCGGCGCGGAGGGTGGCGGAGTCGGCCTCTATGTCGGTGAAGAGGTAGACGAGCATGGTGGCATGAGGCGGGGCTGAACTTGGTAGAGCAACCCCGAGTTGGGGGTGAATCATGCCGGCGCCTTTGGCAGTGCCGAAGATGCGGGCTCCGGTTTCGCCGATGGTGGCAGAGGCGACCTTCATGCGGGTGTCGGTGGTCATAATGGCGGTGGCGAAGAGAGCTGCATGCTGCTCGGTGTTCCCCAGTTGTGAGACAGCTTCGGGCAGCCCGGCGATGAGCTTGTCGGCGGGGAGCGGCACGCCGATGATGCCGGTGGAGGAGGGGAAGACCTCGTCGAAGATGCAGCCGAGGGCATCGGCGGCAGCGCGGCAGGTGTCGTTGCAGGCGCGGATGCCGGGCTCGCCGGAGGCGCAGTTGGCGTTGCCGGCGTTGACAAGAACGGCTTTGACGCGGCCGCCGGTGGCCGACAGGTGCCGTCGGCCGACCGTGATGGGGGCGGCGACAACCTGGTTGC
>JANXWZ010000191.1 GCA_025350865.1 Rhodanobacteraceae bacterium | reverse complement strand
GCTTGCTGAGAGCATCAAGCAGCACGGCCTAATCCAACCCATCACCGTTCGTCCCAACGCAGACGGCTTCGAGATCGTGGCCGGGGCTAGGCGTTACCGCGCATCGCAGTTGGCCGACCTGTTTTCCGTTCCCGCCCGTATTGTCGAGATTGACGACGCACAGGTGATTGAATGGCAGCTAGTCGAGTTATCTTTAGTCGTCAAGCGTTTTCTTTTTGTTTATGCGGGGCCGCACGTCGTTTCCATGTAAACGACGTGCGGATTGTGCTTTCGGAGCAGCAACCGCAAGCCGTCCGTAGGCAGCTTCGAGTTGTTCCTTCAGCTCTCGATTGCCGTCCTCCAACGACTTGATGCGGAGCCGCAGCGTTGCCACGATCCGCTCATGCGAGAGACGTTGACGAGATAGCGTTGTCTCGCCGGCGACAGCCGGGGAGGCTGTTCTCGCTTTCATGATCTTGTCCCGCATCGGCTTCGTCCGATAGAGCCATGCCGTCGAGACACTGGCCCGCGTTGCGACACTGCGGAAGTTGATCTCAACGTCCTCCGACTTCATCTGCCGGATCGCTAAGGTGGCTCGCGACATCGTGTCATTGCTGCGCGATTGAGCGCTGCTCTTCAGACCTGCCAGGTTCTTAACCATGATGAGCCTCCAGGGTCGTGACGATGGTGATGAGGTTTTCTCGTTTCCGCGCGTTCATTTCGCTCTGTCGCACCCATCCGTTTGCGTCTGCTTTAGCGATGACCCGCTCGGTCTCATGCAGTTCAGCGCGATGCACTTCGAGGAACGTGGCATCCGTCCTGAAGTGCGCGCAGTTGAGGCAGGCGTTTGGATGAGGACATGGACCAGCCACGATCGGGATGGCACAGTATCCGTTCGTTAGAGCTTGAGCCAGAACGCTTCGCGTGAACCACTGCAGGTCGACTGTGTCGTTGACGCCGTTATCGGCAACCACTTTGCCAGAGACATCGATCAGCGTGCCTTTCAGATACTCCGACAGTTTGTCCTTCATGGTGGCGTCATGGATATGCGCGTAGCGACTCGTCATCTCAGGTCCCTTGTGGCCGAGATAGCGCTGGATGATGTGGTGAGGAACTCCGAGGTTGACCATACGGGTCCCTACGGTGTGACGGAACTGGTGTGCCTGGAAGCGGAAGAGCTTGCCGTCCGCGCCGCGGATGTCGTGATCGTAGGCCAGGCGGTTGATCCGGTGCGCGAAGCTGGCCTGCTTGAGGACGCCTCCCTTGCTGTTTGGGAAGAGCAGTGCCGACCCTGTTCTGCCGCTACGCACTGCGGCCTGCTGTTCTTGCACGATGCCTGCGATTACGGGCGATATCGGTATTGCGTTCTCCCGTCGAACCTTTCCTTGCAGGTAGCGCAGATAGTGGACGCCGCGAGCATCCTGTGTCAGACAGTCGACAGGAAGCTCCAGGAGTTCGCTGATTCTCATACCGCACTCCTGAAGGATCAGGATCATGCGCTGCCAAGGCTTACTCAGATTCCCAAGATGAAGATTCAGTTCATCCAGAACCGCCGATGGCAGATAACGTGGTTGAGGCTTCGGAGGCTGAGGCACCTCTTCGTCATAGATCAGACGTTCCGGTCCGACGGGAAGCCACCCCTCACGATGCGACATCTCCAGGAAGTTTCGCAGACTCAGCACATGGTTTTTAGCACTCCCCGTTCGCACTCTTTTCTGCAGATAGTTGACGTAGTCGAGCAGCAGTTTCCGCTTGATGTCCTTTGCTCTGGCATAGGGCTTGACCTCTGCCAAGAAGTCCGAGAAGCACGCGATCGCCTGCACCCGTGTCCGGCAGGTGCCGGCCGCGTAAAGCGGCAGACAGTACTTCAGGTAGAGTTTCGCCGCCTTGCGCAGCCAGCTCTGCCTAACGATCAAAAAGCCCAGCCGGACATTGGTGCGCGACAGGTTTGTCGATCCGCCCATCCGTTCCAAATCCCAGACATCTTTCTCGTGTGCCGGTCGCAGATCATAAGCATCCCTAAGCATGATCGATGCCTGACGCAACAAGCTCATGTAGCAGCTGTCGCGAGCCGTGATCGTTGGCTGCTGTATCCCATTCATCCTGTTGGTGGTGCCCTGTTTATACATTCCCAGGTTCAGCAGATACTTGCGATACAGCACCTGCCACTCCAGGAAGCTGAGACACATCAGAGATGCTGGCAAGTCCTCGAGACTGTTCAGCCAGCGGATCATCAGATGGACCTTCGTCAGTTCCTGCGTGCTCCGCCACTGACCCTCGGAGAACTTCTTCCAGCACACATACTTCAGCTCACCATTGATTGCCGCCGATTTGCAGTCGAACGTCAGACGTCGCTGACTGGCGTTTGGGGAGAGAGTTCCAGTCGGGCTGTGATGCATATCCCACAGGTCTTCGGCCCAAAAGCCCTTCAGCTCGGCGATGAGTGTGACCTGCGTCGTCCGTTTCCAACCAGTAAGGGTGCTCATCGCGCACGCTCCTTTAGATAGCGCTCGAACATCTCGCCCATATCTTCAGACGACAGATGGGCATAGGTGCCGACGGTCGTCTGGATGTGCGCGTGACCCAACCGGCGCTGTACATAAGCCGCATCCCATCCAGCTCGAAGAAGGTCGGTCGCGTGGGTATGACGGAACATGTGCGGCGTTGCCTTCAGTCCGGTCTTCTTCGAGAGTTGTCGGAAGAGCTCGATTACGGTCGCATACCGCATCGGCGCTCCAACCTGGCCACCCCACCAGTTCACGAAGACATAGTCGTGCGAAGCTTCACCATACTCATGAACCAGGTAGTCCGCATACAGGGCCATCGCGGGTTTCGATACGTGCACCACATACGGCGAGCGCGACTTGGCCAGTGCGCCGTTACTGTTCGCACGAGGCACGATGTCGATTGCGCCGTCGTATGAACGGATGTCTGCATGGCGAAGCCCCAGAGCCTGTCCGATTCGCATTCCGCTTTCATGCAGCAGGCATAAGAGCAGACGATCTCGCAGCCTTGTGCATGCATCCAGCAGGGATTGAACCTCGACGGACGAGAACACCCGAGGTAAACGCTTGATCGCGCGAACCCGAACGACCGCGTGGCGCAAGGATTGTGTCCGGCTGATGTGGTGCAGGAACGGCTTGTATGGACTCTTCGCGCCGAAGCGGCGCGAGTGGCTGATTGCCGTCTCCACGCCCAGCCTGTCCTGATACTCGTAGAACGAAGCGATGGCCGCGAGGATCAGATTGATCGTGGCATCGGAACGGTGGCTCCCACCTCCTCGCGTCGTCTGCCGTACCCAACTCACGAACTCCGCAAGCTGACTCAGCTTCAACCTTCGCCAGTCGTGGCTGTGTTCAACCAGGAACGCCCAGAAGGCTTGTAGATGATGGGCGTACGCCTTGACCGTGTTCGGCGATCGCCCCAGTCGATGCAGATAGAGAAGATACTCATTCAAAACTGTGACTGGAAGATGCTCCGCATCGACGACGATCCAACCCAGATGTCCCGTGTCCGGCACTCTGATCTTTTGCACTCTCACCACGTCCTGCCTCCAGGGCCAGGCACGAGCCAGCATGGGCGCAGTTCGCTACGCTCACCGCGCCCATGCTGGCTAATCTACGTCATAGACAACTACAGATAACAATTCCACGACATGCAGAATTCCATCGTCGTAGACGTCATTGACAGCTTCTGAAGGACTAAAGATAAGTCGAGAACTCCCAACGTGTGGACGTTCACCCCTACGAGGAGGCGCAGGGATTTCAACGCTTGCTCGATATGCCCGGTTACGACGTTGCCGCGCTAGTCGAG
>JANXWZ010000145.1 GCA_025350865.1 Rhodanobacteraceae bacterium | reverse complement strand
ATTTGACCTGCGGGGCATACGGTCCTAGGCTTGATCTTGTGCTGATTACACCGATTGACCTGCAGAATGAACCGTTGTTGTTCCACGAAGCGATTGCGCCGGGCGCGATCGAGTATGCCGTTGATACGCGCCAGATAGGGCCGCTGCCGGTTTCGGGCAAAGCCGATCTGATCGTCGAACATCGCGGACCGGATGAGACCGTCGACGACATCCGCATACGGGCCGTGTACAAGGGCGAGTTTGAGGTCCTGTGCGCGCGCTGCGTCGAACCGGTGCCGGTGAAGCTTGAGGGTGAGTTCGACCTGCTGTTCCGACCGGAAAATGCGGATGCGGAGTCCGGCGAGCGCGCAATTACGGAAGATGAGACCGAAATAGGGTATTATGGAGCTTCAGGTCTTCTGCTCGAAGACGTAGTGCGTGAGCAGGTGCTGCTCTCCCTGCCCGGACGTACGTTGTGCCGTGAGGATTGCCAAGGTCTTTGCGCACAGTGTGGGCAAAATCTGAACAACGCCCCATGCAGCTGCGCCAAAACTGAGGAATCGCATGATCCTCGTTGGGGTGCGCTGAAGGGCTTGAAGACCGTGAAGTAACGTTGAGTGGGTAGTTGCCACTGCGAATTTGAGATTTGAAGGGGAATTGAAATGCCTAATCCGAAACGGCGCCACTCGAAACAGCGCACAGCCAAGCGCCGCAGCCATGATTTTCTTACGCCCGTAAACTCGAACGCCTGCCCCAAGTGCGGGGAGCGCAAGCTCTCGCATCGTGCCTGCCCGAAGTGCGGCGAGTACAAGGGACGCTCCGTGATTGCGACTGCTGCAGCGGCTAGCTAACAAGACAGAGATCAGGGCCCAGAGGGTCAGGGCTCGGTCTCAAACAGGAAGCTGAGCGCGAACGAAGCTGATGCCAGTCGAGATCGTCGTCGATGCAATGGGTTCAGACAAGGCCCCGGAATCGGAGATTCTCGGGGCTATTCTTGCGTCCCGGACTCTGGACGTGAATGTGACGCTGGTGGGGCCGGAGGAGAAGATTCGTCCGGCGCTCGAAGCTGCGCTGCACAAGCGGCATTCGGGACCCGCAGGGAATCCAATCAAGATCGTGAACGCCACTGAGTGGATCACAATGGAAGATAAGGCCGCGCAGGCGGTGCGCACCAAGCGCGACTCCAGCATGCGGGTCGGGCTCAAGCTGGTGCATTCGGGTGCGGCCCGAGGATTCTTTACCGCAGGCAATACCGGCGCGGCGATGGTGACGGCGAAGATGGTTCTGCGCGAGGTTCCGGGAGTCGACCGCCCAGCGCTGGCGACGATCTTTCCCACGACGACCGGGACGCCGACGCTGCTGCTGGATGTGGGCGCGAATGTGGATAGCGACCCTGACAATCTGGTGCAGTTTGCCGTGATGGGCTCGCTTTACTCGCGGAATGTGCTGAAGGTCAAGGAACCCCGCGTGGGGCTGCTTTCGATCGGCGAGGAAGACTCAAAGGGCGACTCGCTGACGCGGGATACGCTGCCGCTGCTGCGTGCATTGCCCGGAATCAACTTCATCGGCAATGTGGAAGGGCGCGACCTCTGGACCGGGGGCGTCGATGTGGTGGTGTGCGATGGATTTGTGGGTAATATTGCGCTGAAGACGAGTGAGGGCCTGGCCAAGCTGGTGAATGTGTCGCTCAAAGAATCTCTCAAGTCTTCGATCTTGTCGCAGATGGGGGCGCTGCTGTCGTATGGGGCGTTTGCGAACTTCAAGCGACGGCTGGACTACACCGAGTATGGCGGGGCGCCGCTGCTGGGGGTTCGCGGAGTGTGCATCGTGGGGCACGGCTCGTCGAACGAGAAGGCGATTATGAACGGGATTCGCGTGGCGGCGGAGTTTGCGTCGGCGGATGTGAATGCGGGAATCGAAGCGGCGCTGGCCAGAATCTAAACGCACAGGCTGCGGTTTGCCTTTGGGGGTTGGATGAGCAGCAAGTGGACTTTGGCGGACGTACCTTCGCAGGCTGGCAAACGATATCTGATTACCGGCGGGAACAGCGGCATCGGCTACTATGCGGCGCTTGAACTGGCGCGGCGCGGGGCGGTGGTCGTGCTTGCTTGTCGTGATAAGGCTCGGGCCGAAGCTGCGGCGCGGCAGCTGACGACGGAGTCAGGTGGGGGAGTTGCCGAGGTTATCGAGCTGGACCTCGCGTCGCTGGACTCGGTAAAGCGGGTGGCTGGGGAACTCGTCGCTCGGGGTGTGGCGTTTGACGCGCTGATCAACAATGCCGGGGTCATGGCTCCGCCAAAGCGACAGGAGACGAAAGATGGGTTCGAGCTGCAGTTCGGAACGAATGTGCTGGGGCACTTTGCGCTTACCTGCAAACTGATGCCGGTGGTCAAAGAGCGAGTCGTGACGCTGGCGTCGATTGCCCATAAGCGCGGGCGCATTGCGTTTGAGGACCTCCAGTCGAAGGCGAGCTATAACCCGATGCGGGCGTATCAGCAGTCCAAGCTCGCAGACCTGATGTTTGCGTTTGAGCTGGAACGGAAGCTTCGCGCAGCGGGGTCTCCGGTGGCAAGCATCGCTGTTCATCCCGGTGTCGCGCGGACGAATTTGTTCAAGATTGGGTCCAGCAGAGGCCTAGCAAAAGTAGCTGAGAATGTTCTGCAGACAAGCCTTGGAGTTCTGTTTGGCAGCGGCCCGGACGGGGCAATCCCAACGGTGTTTGCGGCTACCGCCCCGGCGGCGCAAGGCGGCCAATATTATGGGCCGCAGGGCTTTCAGGAGATGCGTGGTGGCGATGTGGGTGTGGCGTTTGTCTCGGACGCGGCCAAAGACGTGGCGGCTCAGAAGAGACTCTGGGATGTTTGCGCTGAGCTGACCAGGGTGGATCTGGCCTAGTCGGGTGTTTTTTGCTTGCGTCGTTCGACCGTTCCGTTTGACCATGGACGCACCATGTTTAGCAAGCGTCGGATCGAAGCGTTGAGCGATGGCGTCTTCGCGATTGCGATGACGCTGTTGATCCTGGATTTGAAGGTGCCGCTCGATACCCCGCCGGGCCAGCTTGGCGCGGCACTGCTTCACGATGTCGCGTCCTGGGTCAGCTTTATGGTGACGTTTGGCTCGCAGCTCAGGCCTGGAGCTTGCAATACCGGGTATTTGATCGGATGGAGAAGGTAACGAGCGGCGGACTTGCGTTGACGTTTCTCTTCCTGTTCTTCGTCTCGGTACTGCCGTTTACAACGTCGGTATGGGGCCACCATATCCGCGAGCCGCTGGCGTTTGTGCTTTACTTCTCGATTCAATTTGCATTGGCCTTTCTGCTGACGCTCAAGCTGGAGCTGGCGCGGTGGAAGGGATATCTCAAGCCGGGGCCGGAGACGCTTCAGTTGCGGCTGCGGTTGTATGGGATGTGCCTGATCATGGCGGTGGGAACGCCTACGGTCGGCTATCTCCCCAGGCAATACCAATGGGTTCCGGTGGGTGCGATGGGAATTGCGGTGCGGATGATGCGGGTTTGGAAAAACCGACAGATGAAACAGGCATTACTTGCGGTGCAACCGGAGAGTTAGGCGGCTGGCTGTCTTCCAGGGCTGCGAGCTGCGGTGTTACTCGACTTATTGCGATTACAGTGCAAATTGCCTGATGGTGTAAAACGAATAGTTCATTTTTGTTTGTCATCCCGAAGGGATCTGCTTTTGCACCGAGCGGCTAAAAGACAAAAGCAGATCCCTACGGGATGACAAACGACTCTATAGCCACTGGTAAATTGCTCTAAACGAACAACCGCAGACGGTGATGCCCTGACATAGGTCGGATAAGTCAATGAAACTGCTGGCACGCCGCAGCTGTTATAAACCGGCATTCACGCTTCGAGCGTAGGTTTGTCCTTGAGATAAACCAGCGCGACACAGAAACGGCAGTGTTTTTCTACTACTTCTGTACCGTGCGTATGACTCTGGCGGGCCGCGCAACGGTGCAGTTCGAAACTGCGGAATGGTACAAGCGGGTGAAGGCGGAACCGATGTGTTGGTCCAGCAACTGGCTCGGTGACGATGCGAATGTGTCGTCCGGCGTCGCCTGCATTTGCGCAACATTAGTTGCGCTGCCTCCTACTTTTCAGGTGACGATGAACATTTTGTGAAACGTGTCGTAACTTCCTGACAACTCAGGTGATTTTCAGATTCGCTCAACCGGACTGTAACGATTACTGCGTAGCATTTCGTATGTTACGCCCCACTCCTCCCCATTTGAAGGGCCCGGGCGGGTAGAGAACGACAACAAATGCGTGTGCGGCTTTTTCTGGATCGTCCAGGGAAGCGTTATTTCTGGCGCTCATTTTTCAATCGGCTTGATAAAAGGATCGAAGGTAAATCTCATGACTTTCAAACATGTAGCGGGAAGTATCGCGATGGCAACACTCCTGACCGCGGGAATACTATCGGCACAGAGTGGCAGGGGCAGTTTAACCGGTGCAGTGACGGACGCTGCGGGCGGTGCATTGCAGGGCGCGCAGATCACAGTCGACCCAGGCAACGCGAGCGCGGTGACGGACTCCTAGGGTCAGTTCACGATTACGGCATTGAGCGCCGGCGAGTACAGCGTGTCGGTGAAGTATTCGGGGTTTGAGGCGCTGACCAGTAAAGTAAGGTTGGCGGCGGGTCAGGCAGTCCGCCTGGATTCGAAGCTAAAGGTCTCGGCGACATCCGAGAATGTAGATGTTTATGCAGGCCGCGCAGGCGGCGAGGTTGAGGCGATCAACCGGACGTTTACGGCTGACAACATCATCAACGTGCTGCCGGCGGACGTGATTGCCAGCTTGCCGAACGCCCATGTTGCGGATGCGATCGGTCGCCTGCCCAGCGTGACGCTGGAGCGGGACGAAGGTGAAGGCAAGTATGTGAAGGTTCGCGGAACGGAGCCGCGTTTGACCCACACTTCTCTCGATGGCGTTACGATGGCGTCGCCCGAGACGGTGCGGCAGCTGAAGCTGGACCTGATCCCGGCCGACCTGGTGGAGTCGGTGCAGATCAACAAAACGCTGCAGGCAAACATGGAAGGCGACGGGATTGGCGGGTCAGTGGACCTGCGGACCAAGAGCGCGGAGAATCGCCCGACCATGAGTCTGGAATCGACCGGTGGCTACACGCCGATCATTGGAGGCCGGCCCGCTTACCAGTTCGATGGCACGGTGGGGCGGCGCTTTATGGATAACAAGCTCGGCGCATTGCTTGGCGCGTCGTACGACTGGAACGGACGCGGCATCAACGACGTTGAGCCCGCACCTGCGCTGCAAGGCACCTACGACCTGCGCGACTACCGCTACTTCCGCGACCGATACGGTTTTGGCGGGACTCTCGACTACCGCATCAGCGACACATCCAATGTGTATTTGAAGGGGCTGTACGCGCACTTCAACAACTTTGGCGACGACTGGATCTACACCCCGACGATCAACACGTTTGTGGGTACGATTTTCACCGAGGGCGATGTCGATGGCAACGTCACGTTCTCCGCGCTGCGCCGTCGTCCGGTACAGGATATTGGCGGGTTGCAGCTGGGCGGCCATCACGTTCTGGGCCGTTTGGTCTTTGCGTGGGATGTCGATTCTTCGATCGGACGCACACGCGATGACGCATATTCGACAGCTCGCTTTGCGCCGATTTCAGGTTCGAATCCCTTGAATAATGTGCAGTACAGTCTGGATGTTTCCAACCCGCTGGAGCCACAGCTCAAAGTGTAGAACGGCGTCAACATCTTCGACCCCTCAAAGTACTTTCTGCAGAATCAGGTGGTAAACAACTTCTATAACCCGGAGATCGATCTGGGTTTTGGTGGGTCGCTAGCGATTCCTTACTCGCTGGGTGGCCACGCCAGTACGTTTGAGCTTGGTGGACGCTTCCGCAATGAGCATAAGTTCGTCAATCAGAACTCGCGGACTTACTATCCCAGTCTGGTTGCGATCAATGCCAAGGGCAAGCCGGTTTATTTGGAAGATTCGACGCTTGCGATGACTAACTTCCTCAGCGACTTCAAAGACCCGAACTACTACAGGGGGCGACTACAAGTTTGGTCCTGCGGTGGAGTATGACAAGGTCCGTGCCTTCTCGGCGCAGTCGGATCGAGGCATTAACGACTCGGTAGGAAATTCAGTTAATCAGATCGAAAAGGTTTCGGCCGGGTATCTGATGAACACGACCAACCTGGGCAAGTTCCCTATGGTGCTTGGCGTACGGTTTGAAAACACGGGTGAAAACAACCTGTGCTATCAGGGGCAATCCAACGCGTCGAGGCTTGGCACTACTCCGATCCGTGTGCAGGCTTCGTATCTCAACCCATTGCCGAGCGCTTCGTTGCGGTACGGGATCACCCCTGCATCGGGTCTTCGCCTGGTGTACGGACGTGGTCTGGCAAGGCCGAACTTCAGCGATCTTATTCCCTTTGCAAGTACTCCGAGCGGAGGCACCGCTCGCAACACGATCTCGCAGGGCAACCCGAATCTGCATGCAGAGTATGCGGATAATATCGATTTGTTATATGAAAGCAGCCTTGCACATCAGGGCCTGGTATAGGCGGGCTTCTTCTACAAGCATCTCTCCGATCCCATCGTTCCGACGTCGACGGTGCAGTCGGCGAATCCGACGCTTACCGGAAATAACCTGCCGTATATTTTGAACCAGACTATCAATGCGGGCACAGGTTGGGTTTATGGCCTGGAGATCGCATTCCAACAGCACTTTACCTATCTGCCCGGGCCGCTGAATGGACTCGGGTTATCTGCAAACTACGTCTACACTGCTTCGCGCGCGAACCTGCCTCCTTATGTCGATCCGACGACCGCGCCTCCGGGAACGGTAGGTTCGGCGAAGAGCCTGAACCGTGGACCGGAGGGTGCCAACCCTGCGTTGATTGGTCAGGCGCCGAATAGCTATAACGTTTCGCCGACCTATGACAAGAAAAACCTTTCAGTGCGGTTGGGTATGACTTACAACCAGGCGAATATCTCATCCTACGGATATACGACTGATAACAACGATCCGGTAACACAAGGTGGCGGCGGCGGCGGACCGAAGGGCCCGAACGGTGATCAGGACTTTTACTCTCACTTGCAGCTTGATCTACAGGCAAGCTACAAGTTGCCGATGGGATTTACCGCTGTGGCTTATGGATTGAATCTGAACAATGAAGTATTCGGGTTTTACAACGGAGATCCGATCTATCCTGTCCAGCGCGAGTTCTACCGCCAGACGTTTGGCGGCGGTCTCCGCTGGAGTCCGGCTAGCCACAAGTAATAACAACGGAAGTAGAAACAAAGAAGCGTACCGGCCAGAGTTTGGCCGGTACGCTTCTTTTTGCCTCACGAAGGTAGCCCTGACGCCGGGCGGGCCCCACTTCGTGGGGTATTGGACGCTGCGCGTATTTCCAGGTGCGGGTTAGGCCTTTCCCGCTAGTTGGCGCAGCACATATTGCAAAATGCCGCCGTGCTGGTAGTAGAGGATCTCCTGCGGCGTATCGATGCGGACCGTTGCGGAGAACTCAATGGTCTTGCCGACTTCATTTTCAGCCACGATAGCGAGGATCTTGCCGTCAGCGAATTTGCTATCGAGCATGTCCTTGAGGCCGACGATATCGAAGATCTCTTCACCTGTCAGGTGGAGGGATTCGACGCTCTGGCCGGGCAGGAACTGCAGTGGCAGGATGCCCATTCCGACAAGGTTGGAGCGGTGGATGCGCTCGTAGCTCTCGGCGACGACGAAGCGGATGCCGAGCAGACGCGGACCCTTGGCAGCCCAGTCGCGCGAGCTTCCCGAGCCGTATTCCTTACCGGCCAGGATCGCCAGCGGAGTGCCGCGCTCGGCATACACCACCGACGCGTCGTAGATAGACATGGGGGTAAGTTCCGGGAGCAGGCGCGTGACGCCGCCCTCGGTTCCCGGGGCCATCTTGTTGCGCAGTCGGACGTTGGCGAAGGTTCCGCGGACCATGACCTCATGGTTGCCCCGACGCGATCCGTAGCTGTTGAAGTCGGTGGGTGCGACGCCGTGGTCGGTGAGGTACTTGCCGGCGGGGCCGTTCAGTTTGATGGAGCCAGCGGGTGAGATGTGGTCGGTGGTGACCGAGTCGCCGAGAACGGCGAGGCAGCGTGCAGCGCGGATGTCGGCAACGGGCGCCGGTGTGGCAGGCATGCCGTCGAAGTATGGTGCCTTGCGGATGTAGGTGGAGTCAGGCTCCCAGCCGTAGGTATCGCCGCTGGGGAAGGTGAGGTGCTGCCAGTTCTGGTCGCCATCGCTGACCGTAGAGTACTGGTGCTTGAACATATCAGCGCCGATGGAGGTGAGGACGGTCTCGGCGACCTCGGCCTGGGTGGGCCAGATGTCTTTCAGGAAGACAGGCTGACGGGCGTGGTCGTAGCCGATGGGATCCGTTGCGAAGTCGTGGTTGATGGTGCCGACCAGGGCGTAGGCGACGACCAGCGGCGGGCTCATCAGGTAGTTAGCGCGGACCTCGGGAGAGATGCGGCCCTCGAAGTTGCGGTTACCCGAGAGGACCGAGACGGCGACCAGGCCGTGATCTTCGATCGACTTCGAGACGTCGGTCGGGAGCGGCCCGGAGTTGCCGATGCAGGTGGTGCAGCCGTAGCCGACAACCTGGAAGCGAAGTTGGTCGAGGTAAGGCATCAGACCGGCCTTGACGTAGTAGTCGGTGACGACGCGGGAGCCGGGGGCGAGCGAAGTCTTCACCCAGGGTGGCGTGCGCAGCCCCTTTTCGACAGCTTTCTTGGCGAGTAGTCCGGCTGCCATCATGACATACGGATTGCTGGTGTTGGTGCAGCTCGTGATCGCCGCGATGACAATAGACCCGTGGCCCAGGTATTGATCGGGGTCCACTCCGTAACGGGCCTTGACGCTGGTGACAGGTGCCTCGACGTGAACGTGTGAAGGGCCTGCAGTGAGGGTCGCAACGGGCACCAGGCCGTCGGCCAGTGGGAGGTGGGTTGCGGTGCCGGGTGCGGGTGCACCAAGGCCGCTGGTGACGTCGCCCGATGCGGACATGTGGCCGCCCTCACCTTCCCAGCGAACCATCTGCCGAGCCTCCGAACGGTTGCCGGAAGGGCCGAGCAGGTTGGGCAACTGGCTGGCAAAGCTGGCGGCTGCACCGGAGAGCAGTACGCGATCCTGCGGACGCTTCGGGCCGGCGACGCTCGGTTCAACCGTCGAAAGATCGAGCGACAGGGTAGCGGAGTAGGTCGCTTC
Organism: Rhodanobacteraceae bacterium; assembly: GCA_025350865.1. GTDB lineage: Bacteria > Acidobacteriota > Terriglobia > Terriglobales > Acidobacteriaceae > Edaphobacter. The sequence goes on along the minus strand of JANXWZ010000145.1, from coordinate 4,518 downwards.
CGGGGCTTCGGGCGTATGGAACAGGCCCTGGGCGCGCATGTAGGCCTCAACCATGGCGATGTGCTCTTCGCTGCGGCCAGTGAGGCGGAGGTAATTAAGGGTCTCCTGATCGACGGGGAAGATACCGCAGGTCGCACCGTACTCGGGGGCCATGTTGGCGATGGTGGCACGGTCGGCGAGCGGCAGGGCGGTGATTCCGGGGCCGTAGAACTCGACGAACTTGCCGACGACGCCCAGCTTCCGAAGAGCCTCGGTCACAGTGAGCACAAGGTCGGTGGCGGTGGTGCCTTCCTTCAACTTACCGGTCAGCTTGAAGCCGACCACCTGGGGGACGAGCATGGAGACCGGCTGCCCCAGCATGGCCGCTTCGGCCTCAATGCCGCCAACGCCCCAGCCGAGGACGCCGAGACCGTTGACCATGGTGGTATGGGAATCGGTGCCGACGAGGGTGTCAGGATACGCGAGGACGGTGCCGTCCGCGGCCAAAGCGGTGGTGAAGACGACGCGGGCGAGGTACTCGAGGTTGACCTGGTGGCAGATGCCCATGCCGGGCGGCACGGCTGAAAAGTTGTTGAAGGCGGACTGGCCCCACTTCAGGAAGGCGTAGCGCTCGCGGTTGCGCTGGAATTCAAGCGCGGCGTTGGTGTCGTACGCGTGGGTGGTGCCGAATTCGTCCACCTGGACGCTGTGGTCGATGACGAGTTCCGCGGGCTGCAGTGGGTTAATCTTCTCGGGGTCGCCGCCGAGAGCCTTCATGGCGTCGCGCATGGCGGCAAGGTCAACGATCGCCGGGACGCCGGTGAAGTCCTGCATCAGGACGCGGGCCGGCATGTAGGCGATCTCGCGCGAAGGCTCGGCTGCGGCGTCCCACTGGGCGAGGAACTTGATGTCGTCTGCGGTGACGGTGCGGCCGTCTTCATGGCGGAGCAGGTTCTCAAGCAGGATGCGCAGCGAGAAGGGCAGCTTGCTGAGGTCGTAGTCGCCGAGCGCGGCGAGCGAGAAGTATGTGACGGTTTCGGAACCGGAGGTGAGGATGGATTTCGACCGGAAGGTGTCAGGGTGGCTGGCGATATTCATAAAGTCCTCATGCGCGGGGCGCGGGGTGGCCGCCGGCGCAGGGCTCGGCGGCAATTTGGGTGTCGGGAAAAGCGTATCAGGAAGTGGGGTGGCTCTGCGTACCGGCGCGAATCAACGCCCGCGATCGCGGCGACCGTGACGGAACCGCTTAAGGAGAGAGAGGCCGGAGGGCTTCGGTAGCGCTCGACGAAACATGCGTTGATTCTAAGCCTTCAAATTATCAGTTGTGAAGTTTCATGGAGTTACCGAAAACAATCCCATTCGAGAAAACGCTACAGGTCGCCGCGCAAATCCCCCAAAAGCCGCAGCCTCGCCACGCACGAATTCCAATTTTTCCAGAAATTAACACACTAAACTAGGGTCAGACAAGCGGCACAAAGAGGAGTAAGCCAGCGTGGATGGTCTGAATGGAACGGCGATTAGCGAGGATCCTTTTCGCGATCTGGAAATACCGCCCGAGTTGGAGAAAAATATCCAACGTCACCGCGAACACCTGATGCTGCTGGTACTGAGCCTTCGATCTGCGGGTGTCGATGAGGCGCAGATTGAAACAAGTGTCTCGGTAATCGTTGCGTCTTACAAAGAAGAATTGATTCGGTCGATGAAGGGGATGTTGAGATGATGGCGGTTGACCAGAAACTCGATGACGAAGCTGGGCGTCTAGCGGCCCTGTACCGATACGAGGTTCTGGACACACCGCGAGAGACGCCGTTCGATCGCGTCACGGGCCTCGTTAGCCAGGTGTTGAACGTCCCGATGTGCGCTGTTTCCCTCGTCGACACCGACCGGCAGTGGTTCAAATCCTGCGTCGGACTTTCGACGGCGGAGACCGGCCGGGATATCTCGTTCTGCACTCACACGATTTTGCAGCGCAAACCTTTGTCTATTTGTGATGCGACGCTTGACGCCCGCTTCGCACAAAATCCCCTCGTCACTGGGTCTCCGTTCATCCGTAGTTATCTTGGGGTTCCGCTGACGACGCCCGACGGTTATAACCTTGGGTCGCTTTGCGTGATCGACGTTGTTCCGAGAAACTTCAGGCCGGAGCAGGTCGAGATCCTGAAAAGCTTCGCCGCCGTCGTAGTAGATGAGCTTGAGTTGCGGCGGATCGCCCAGACCGACCACCTGACAGGCGCAATGACAAGGCGGGGCTTCATCCGCGAACTGGATAAGGCGTTTGCACGCTTCCGGCGTTCCGCACATCCGACCGCGCTTGTCCTGCTGGATATCGACCACTTCAAACGAGTCAACGACACCTTCGGACACCCTACCGGCGATGAGGTTCTCAAGGCCGTCGCATTGGATATCACCAGCCAGTTACGCGTCAGCGATTCCCTCGGCAGATGGGGCGGAGAAGAGTTCGGTGTGCTTCTGCAGGACATCGAGTCAGAGCAGGTGCTCGCGACCGCGGAGCGTCTGCGCCGACATATTGAGTTACTGGTCGTAGACAATGAGCCCGGACTCCAGGTGACGGCAAGCCTCGGCGTCGCCACGCTCGATTCGCATATGGCATCGGTGGAGGCGTGGCTCGCCGTTGCTGATGCGGCCTTGTATGAGGCAAAGCGGGCTGGACGGAATCGAAGCGCCGTGGGGCGCGTGAGCTGAGTCCAGGCGACTAACCGGCCGAGACCGTGGCCCGGGCCGGCAGGCTAAGATATGGGTCGCCGAGCCGCGTCTTCCCACAATTGCCCTCGGATTCGGTACACTCATTCACAAGCTCTCAACCCAGTTCATCAAAGACCCGATGCCGTGCGTCAGCGGTATTGCCATAGCGTTTGTACGTCTACCTCACCTTTGGAGTGGAACTATGCGGACTTCGTATCTTGCAGCGGCGTGTCTTGTGGTGGCAGTTTCTCTCAGCGGCTGTACCAAGGAAAAGCCGAAGCCTGTAGCGAATGCCGCGCCGAAGCTGGGGATTCGGCCCTACGGCGATGAGACCGTCAAGATCGACACCAGCAAGATGCCCGACGCAGAGAAGAAGGCATTCGCGTATATCGACGAACACATCGACGAGCATGTCGAGAATCTTCAGCACTGGATTCAGCAGCCCAGCATCTCGAACAGCGGCGAGGGTATTCAGGAGTCCGCCGAGATGGTGAAGGGCTTCTTCGACAAGCTCGGCTGCCAGAAGACGCAAATCTTCGACGTCGGCATCACCAAGTGGGGGCAGCCGGGCGACCCGGTCGTCTACGCAAACTGCAACGAGGGCGCGCCGAAGACGCTGCTCGTCTACTGGATGTATGACACCATGCCGGTGACTCAGCCGACGCTGTGGGTCGCGCCGCCGTTTGCCGGGAATTTAGTGGATGGCAAGACTGCTGGCCTGGATCCGGCGTTCAAGAAGGTACTGATCGGGCGCGGCGCGACCAACTCCAAGGGGCCGGAGATGACGCAGCTGAACGCGTTCATGGCGATCAAGGCCGCGAACGGCAAGCTGCCGGTGAACCTGATCATCATTGCCGAGGGCGACGAAGAGCGCATGTCGATGGGGTTGAACAAGTTCGTCACCACGCACCCCGAACTCATCAAGCCGGCCGATGCGATGTTGATGTTCGGCGGACAGAATGGCGTGCGGCCGGCTTCGGTGACCGGCGCCTCCGAGGGCTTGATGTATATCGAGCTGACGACGACGGGGACGGCGTGGGGCCGCGGGCCGACGGTGTCCGACATCCACGGCATCTTCAAGCGCTCGGTCGATAGCCCAGCCTGGCGGCATATCCTGATGCTCGGAACGCTGATCGGCAAGGATGGGAATACGCCGACGATTCCGGGTTTTGAGCAGAATATGAAGCCGATTTCGCCCGATGCCGAGAAGCGTCTGCGCGATGGCGCGGCCAAGACCGATTTGAAGAAGATGGCCGAAAGCGCGGGCGTAGCGCGCTTCATCTCGGACGACCCGTACACGGTGCTGAAGCAGTCGAGTTTTGGGACGGCGTTCAACCTGGACGGTATCTGGGGCGGCAATATGTACGCCGGCGGATCGGGTGCGATTCTGCCGAACAAGATTACGTCGAAGCACAGCATTCGGTATGTCCCGGATATGAACAGCGGCGACATCATCAAGAAGATCCGGGCGCGGCTAGACAGCCAGGGGTACAAGGATGTGAAGCTGACACTGATCGGCGACCAGCCCTGGTCCACAATGGATTTCGATACGGATATCGCGCACTCGGTGGAGGGGATGTTCGATCACTTCGACATCAAGTGGAATCCGCCGCTCAGCAAGACGAACACCATGGATGCGGACGATACGCAGGGCGGCGGGGCCTGGCCGGGCTATCTGTTCACCAACGGCAAGCAGGGCGACCCGGGCACGACGCCGATCGGGCTACCGATTGCCGGAGGAAGCGCGGGGTATGGCGGCAGGGCTCACGCGGCAAACGAGTTCTGGGTGATCGAGGGCGCGGGCAAGGTGTACGGGATGGCGGGGGCGGAGAAGTC
>JANXWZ010000113.1 GCA_025350865.1 Rhodanobacteraceae bacterium | reverse complement strand
GGTCGACGGCCTCGACAACAATGAGCGTGTCATAGCTACGATCGGCGTCCGTCCCAGCATCGACTCGATTCAGGAAGTTCGCGTTGTTACGAATACCTTTTCCGCTGACGTAGGGCGGTCGGCCGGCGCGGTGATCAACGTCGTCACCAAGAGCGGTACGAACAACTTCCACGGCACGGTGTACGAGTTCTTCCGCAACGACAAATTAAATGCCTACCCATACCAGTTCGGAGCAGCAACTCCCGTGCTGCCCCGGCTCCGGCAAAACCAGTTTGGCGGTTCGCTCGGCGGTCCCATCTTCAAGAACAAGGCGTTCTTCCATGGGGATGCGGAATTCTTCCGGCTCGTCAAAGGTGGTTTGCCGTCGTCGCTGACTGTGCCAACGCTGAACCAACAACTGCACCCGGGAGATTTCTCCCAGGAGATCCCGCTGCCCACGGCGGCGCAGGTTGCGTCCGGCGGCGTAGGTAAGACATACGTCTCGCCAACCAACGGGTGCGCCATCATCGCAGCAACCGTGGCCGATCCGACGCAAAGCCAGACGACTGGCTGCGTCTACGATCCTGATCCTGCTTCTCCCGGCTACCTGCGTCAGCCGATTCCTTCCAACATTGTCCCTTCGGCCTTCATCGATCCGGTCGGTCTGGCTTACTTCAAGCTGTATCCGAAACCCAACAGCGGCAGCAACGGCTACGTTGGGGTCCGTAATCAGGAGCAATACTCCACCGTGTATGACGTCCGAGTGGACTACCACTTCGACGACAAGAACCTGCTGTTCGCGAAATACATCGTTAACGATACGTTCACCTTCTCACCCGGGGCCTTTCCAATTTCGAATGCGAATGGCTTCGCGATCGATCCCCAGACCGGCAACGGCTTCGGCATTGCTCCGCAGCTGGCCCGCAATGCCGCACTCATTTACACCCGGACCATCACGCCGAACCTGCTGCTGACGGTGGGTGCATCATGGATCTACATCAATAACGCGTCCTATCCGCTGAACTACGGTCTGAATCCGAACACCAAGTTAGGACAGAACAACATCAACGTCAGCCAGCTGACCTCCGGTTTGGCGGTGGCGGCGCCGACAGGTCTGACGGGTCTTGGCGGCGGCAGCAACTTTGTACCGCTGCAGGATAAGGACAACAGCTACCAGCTCAATGGTGGGGTTATCTACAGCCACGGCAATCACTCTTTCCGTTTTGGCGGCGGCGCCATCCGACGCACAGCGCTCAACCTGCAGGACAACCAGGGTGAAGGATCCTGGACGTTCCGCACCGGCGCACCTGGGCTTCTGGAAGGAATCTTCTCGGCCGCGACGCGCAACAATAACCTGGTCCCACCAACCTACGAGACCTGGGAGCCGAGCATTTACGCGCAGGATGACTGGCACGTAGCGTCCAGGCTGACGTTGAATCTGGGTCTACGCTACGACATCTACACGCCGTTCATCGAAAAGCACGATCACATCTCCAACTTCGACCCCGACTGCATCTGCATCATCCAGGCCGGAGTGAATGGCGTCAGCCGTTCGGCGGGCGTAAAGACGGACTACAGCAACCTAGCCCCACGCTTCGGCTTCGCCTACAGCGCAACCCCCAGCTTCGTGGTTCGCGGCGGCTTTGGACTTGCCTTCTTCCCAAGCAACTACGAGTCGCCAACCAACCTGAAGAATGCACCGAACATCGCTATCTACGGTAACTGCTCCACCTTCCAGGCAATCCAGGCAAAGACCACGGTAAACGGTTGCGATTCAAACTTCCTCACGTTCAAGCAGGGAATGCCGCTGCCCAACCAGTCACCGTCCATCATCCCTGCCAAACTCGTCGGTTCCATTCCGGCGGTCGTCGACAAGGGTTTCAGCTCGGGTTACCTGGAGCAGTTCAACCTCGTCGTCCAGAAGGACTTTAAGGGGAATGCTGTCACGGTCGCTTATGTCGGCGCACTCGGACGCCACATGTCCATGGGCTTCGACATCAATCGGGCCCCGCTGGGAAATACGACCGGTGCACAGTCACAGCGGCGGTTCTTCTCGCAGTTACCGGGCGTGACGACCATTGGTGAAACCTTCAGCTCTGGCGCATCCTCCTATCACTCGCTACAGGTGATCTTCGAACGCCGCTTCAAGAGCGGTCTGGGTTTCAGCGCAAACACTACCTACGCTCACCTTCTCGATAACGCTCCGAACGTCAACGGTCAGAGCGGCAACGGCACGGGACAGGTGCTGACCAACGCTCACATCGCCGACTACGGCAACGGCGACCTGGATCTGCGTAGCCGAGTCGTCGTCACCGGCACCTATGAACTGCCCTGGGGCAAGGGAACGACGGGCTTCATCGGGCAATCGAAAACGGATGGCACATCAACGTGCTGGATCTCTGGTCGACTGGTTATCCGTTCACGATCCTGAACGCCAGCAACATTAGCGGCACGAGCCCGGGCGGTTCTGCCGACCGTGCAAACGTGGTGAGCAATCCGTTCCAGAACATCACGCGCCCGGCGGCTCCGTTCAACCAGATCAATCCGCAGTTCTTCAACCCGACGTCGTTCGCCGCGCAGTCTGCGGGTACGCTGGGCAATGAAGCGCGCAACCAGTACCACGGACCCCACTTCCGCCACTTCGACATGTCGTTGTTCAAGGACTTCAACGTCTATCGCGAGACCAGGCTGCAGTTCCGCGCCGAAGCCTTCAACGTAGCCAACCAGACTAACTTCAACAACCCCGTCACCGGCCTG
>JANXWZ010000098.1 GCA_025350865.1 Rhodanobacteraceae bacterium | reverse complement strand
AAAGCGGGAACGGACGTCGCCGGGCCTTTCCTGGTCAAGACGGCGGTCGACAGCTACCTGAAGCCCGACGGCCATCCTAACTGGCTCACCCAACATCTTTCCGCAGTGGCGTCCTCCGGCGTCACGCAACTGGCCCTTCTTTACCTGACCGCGCTCTGCATCTCGTTCGGCCTGGAGTTTGTCCAAACGTACCTGATGCAGTGGACCGGGCAGAAGATCATGTTCGACATGCGGCGCGAGATCTTCCGGCACATCCAGTTGCAGGATGTGGGCTTCTTCGACAAGAACCCCGTCGGCCGGCTGGTCACCCGCGTCACGTCCGACGTCGACGCGCTGAACGAAATGTTCACGTCCGGCGTGCTGGAGATCTTCGGCAACGTGATTCTGCTGCTGTTCATTGTGATCGCAATGATCCGCATGAACTGGCCGGTCGCGCTGCTTACGCTTTCGGTCATTCCGGCCATCCTGATCGCAACCAGCATCTTCCGGAAGTCGGTGCGGTCGAGCTACCGCCGTCAGCGCGCGGCCACGGCACGCATCAACTCCTTCACGCAGGAATACGTCTCCGGCATGTCGGTGGTGCAGCTGTTCAACCGCGAGCAGCGCGCCTTCAAGGACTTTTCCGAAGTGAACCGTGAGAACAAGCGAGCGTGGGCGGACGCCATCTATGCCTACTCGCTTTACTACCCGATCGTTGAATTCCTCTCCTCGGTGGCGATTGCGCTGGTCGTGTGGATTGGGGGCCGGGCCGTGCTGAACAACCTTGGCATCGCCGTGCCGCAGGGGATCTTCGGGTCGGTCACGGTGGGTGTACTGATCGCGTTCATCCAATACGCGCAGCGCTTCTTCCGGCCCATTCAGGAGCTCTCGGACAAGTTCAACATCCTGCAGGCCGCGATGGCCGCGTCTGAACGTGTCTTCAAGCTGCTGGACCACAAGCCGGAGATAGTCTCACCCTCGCGGCCCGTTGAACCGGCTCCGGAGAGCGCGATGTATGGCTCGGTGGAGTTCCGCAATGTCTGGTTTACGTACCAGAAGATCGACGCGGTGGGAGGCCTGTCCGACCCCGACATTGAGTGGATACTGAAGGACGTTTCGTTCACCATTCACCCCAACGAAACCGCGGCGATCGTGGGCCACACGGGGGCCGGCAAGACCACCATCACAGGGCTGATGATGCGGTTCTACGAGATCCAGCGCGGTGAGATTCTGGTTGATGGCGTGGATGTCCGTAGGCAGGACCTGAAGAAGCTGCGCCAGCGGTTTGGCGTGGTGCTGCAGGACCCGTTCCTATTCTCCGGGACAATCGCGGACAACATCCGGCTGGGAACGCCGAACATTACGGAAGAACGGGTCGAAAAGGCTGCCGACGAGGTGAACGTGGGCGACTTTATCCGGACGCTGCCGCTGGGGTTTGCGGAGCCGGTACGCGAACGCGGTGCTGGTCTTTCCACTGGGCAGAAGCAGCTCATCAGCTTTGCCCGGGCGCTGGCGCACGACCCTGAAATCCTGATCTTGGATGAGGCTACCAGCTCGGTTGATACTGAGACCGAACACCGGGTGCGGCTTGCGCTATCGCGGATGATTACGGGCCGGACCAGCGTTCTGATCGCGCATCGCCTGTCGACGATTCAGTCGGCGGATACGATTCTGGTGATGCACAAGGGGCAGCTTCGGGAGCAGGGGACGCATCAGCAATTGCTGGCGGAGCGGGGGCTGTACTTCAAGCTGTATCAATTGCAGTATCAGGATCAGGAAGCCGTGGCGGTTTGAGTCGGGCGAGACAGATATCCGGGTGGCTCAGACGGATTGGTTAGGGACGTTGGCGGGATTTAACGTCGTTGAGCGGCTTGGGCCGGGCCGTTGCCCTGAACCGGTTGCGAGGGGTGGGTAGGTAGGCAACTGCGGAAATTCTGGAAGGGTACGGCAGTCAGAGCGAATTTCGCGAAGGTGTGCCGCCGCCAGAAAAGACAACTACGGAGATTCTGGCTTCGCCAGAATGACGGCGGTGGGGATTCGGAATAGCTGTAGGGAGAATGCTTTAGCCCTGCCTTACCCGCGACTCAACCACGGCGATCCGTTCGCTGATGGGCGATACCTGGCGCAGAACCTCGACTTCGTTGGTTGCACGCAACGCCGAAAATTCCGAGTGCATCTCCGAACGCAGCGAATCGATTTTCTCGTCCAGCCGCTTGCCTTGAGACTCGATCAGCTTCATGACGGACTGATGCTGCACTTCAATCGTCTTCTGGAGCATCTCGAACTTTGCGGTATGCGACTTCAGCTCCGGCGCCACCAAATCCTGAATCACCTGCCGCAACCCTGTAACGACATCGGACATAGTGACCTCTCGCCTCAATTGTATTCGACATCCTCCGAACGGCCTGGACTGCGCTACAGTAGGAGTCACCCGCTATTCATCAAGCTTCGAGGAGTTCCCACCGTGCCCTCCACTCTGAAGTCCTGTCTTTCGTTGTCGCTTGCCGTTGCCGTTTCCAGTTGCATTGCCACCGCCCAGTCTCCGCGGCCCAACGTTTCCACGCCGAAGTCTGTCATCGGCTTCAACATGGGTGACGACTACATGCTGGCGAACTACGACCAGATCGAGACCTATCTAAAGAAGATCGCAACCGAGTCGGACCGGATGAAGCTGGTTGACATCGGACCGACCGAGGAGGGTCGCCACCAGTACATGGTGATCGTTACGTCGCCCGAGAACCTGAAGAAGCTGGACCGCTATAAGGAGATTTCCGAAAAGCTGGCGCATGCCGACGGGCTGACCGATGCGCAGGCCCACGCGCTGGCGGAAGAAGGCAAGTCGGTGGTGTGGATCGACGGTGGGCTGCATGCGTCCGAGACGGTTGGATTTACGCAGCTGGTTGAGGCGATCTATGAGCTGAACTCGTTTACCGACGCGGAGACGATGCGCTTTCTGAACGACGACATTACGCTGTTCGTCTTCTGCAATCCGGACGGCGATGACCTGGTGGCCAAATGGTACATGCGGGAACCCGATCCGAAGAAGCGCGTCGACAGCGCAACGCCGCGCCTGTGGGCCAAGTACATTGGCCACGATGACAATCGCGACTTCTACATGATGAACATGAAGGAATCCACCAACATGAGCCGGGTACTGTTTCGCGAATGGTATCCGCAGTTGATGTACAACCACCACCAGACTGGTCCGCTGGGCACGGTGATCTTCATGCCGCCGTTCCGCGACCCCTTCAACTTCCACTATGACCCGTTGATTCCGGTGAAGATCGAGCAGATCGGCAGCGCGATGCACGGGCGCCTGATCGAAGAGGGCAAGCCGGGGTCGGGCATGCGGTCCACCGCGCCCTATAGCACCTGGTACAACGGCGGTCTGCGCACCGTTACCTACTTCCATAATGTGACGGGCGTTTTGACTGAGATTATCGGCAGCCCTACACCGATGCCGCTTCCGCTGATCGCCGCGAGGCAGATTCCGACGGGCGACGAGCCGTTCCCGATCGCTCCGCAGACGTGGCACTACGCGCAGTCGATCGCCTATGAACAGACCAACAATCGCGCGATGCTGGACTACGCGTCGCGCAACCGCACCCTGCTGCTGTACGACATGTTCGTGATGGGCAAGCGGTCCATCGAGAACGCCAAGAAGGATAGCTGGACGATTACGCCGAAGCGCATCGACGCTCTGGAAGAGGCAGCGGCGGCGGCAGTTCCGGCACGCGGGGCACGCGCCGGTGCAGCCCCAGCCGCAGAGGCCGGCCCCGGCGGCGGGCGCAATGCGGGTCTGCCTGCCGGACTGTACGACACGGTGCTGCATGACCCGGCGCATCGCGATCCGCGCGGCTATGTGCTGCCATCCGATCAGCCCGACTTTCCGACTGCGGTGAAGTTCGTCAATGCGCTGATGAAGTCCGGGATCGCGATCCAGCGGGCCAGTGCGGCGTTCGATGCCGAGGGCAAACACTATCCCGCTGGCTCGCTGTTCATCGACTGCGCGCAATCGTACCGCCCGCAGATTCTGGACATGATGGAGCCGCAGGATCACCCCAACGACTTCGCCTATCCGGGCGCGCCGCCTACCCGCCCGTACGACACCACAGGCTGGACGCTGAGCTACCAGATGGGCGTGAAGGCCGACCGGATGCTGACGACCATCAGCGGGCCTTTCGAGGCGATCAAGACGGAACTGGCCGCGCCGCCGGCTGGAACGATTGCGGGTCCGGCGAAGGCTGCGGGCTACGTGGTCTCGCACGAGTACAACGACGCCTACACCCTGACGAATCGGCTGCTGAAGGCGAACGTGGCGGTGTATTGGCTGAAGCAGCCGATGAAGGTGGGCGAGACCCAACTGGCAGCAGGTGCGCTCTGGATTCCCTTCTCGAAGCCCGCGCATGACGTGATCGAAACGGCGGCGAAGGACCTTGGCATCAACGCCTTCGCACTTGCCACTGCACCCACCGGCGAAGCGCTTCAGGTCCACACTCCGCGCATCGGGCTGGCTGACACTTACGGCGGCTCCATGCCTTCGGGCTGGACGCGCTGGCTCTTCGAGCAGTTTGAATTTCCGTTTACGGTTATCTATCCGCAGACGCTGGACGCGGGCAAGCTGAACGCCAGCTTCGACACCCTCGTGTTCCCGGACGGCACGTTCCCGAACCTGGCGGCACCGGCACCACTGGCCAACGCCCCGGTTCCTGCCGGACCGCAGCTTGGCGGCGATGCACCGCGCTTCCAGGCACAGCCGGCACCGGAGTCGATTCCCGAGGAGTTCCGCTCGCACCTGGGCCGCATCACGGCAGATAAGACACTGCCGCAGATCAAGGCTTTCGTTGAGGCCGGGGGAACGGTGGTGGCTATCGGCAGTTCGTCGCGGATGTACAAGTCGATGAGCCTGCCGGTCCACGATGCCGTTACGGAGATTGTGAAGGGCAAGGAGCAGGCGGTGCCGCCGGAACGGTTCTATGTGCCGGGCTCGCTGCTGCGGGCGCAGGTGGATAACACCCAGCCGCTGGCGTATGGACTTCCTTCGTCGGTGGACGTGTTCTTCGACAACAGCCCTGCCTTCAAGGCCGAGCCGAACGCGGCGAATCGCGGTCTGCAGAGCGTGGCGTGGTACGGCTCCGGCAACCTGCTGGACAGCGGGTGGGCATGGGGTCAGACGTACCTGAACGACTCGATTGCGATTGCGCAGGCCAACGTGGGCAAGGGCAAGGTGCTGCTGCTTGGACCGGAAGTCGCGTTCCGCGGACAGCCCCACGCTACGTTCAAGTTCCTGTTCAACGGCGTGTTTTATGGCGCGGCTACCGCAACCACGCTGAAGTAATTGGACCCGATATTGACGCTGTCCTGCCGAGGCGGGGAGGGCGGCGTCAGGGAGAGCGCATTTGACGTTGTTCGAGGCAAAAGAGACTTGATTCTCGAGCTGTAAGCTTGAGAGCTGCAAGCTCACAGCTAAAGGCAACCAGTTTCCCCGTCAGTATGGGCTTGCCCTACGGCCCCTGAATGCCTCATTCTGTTCGTGGAGATCCCCCACCATGCTTGAGTTGACTCGCCGCGAATTCGCGCGCCTGCTTGCAGGCACCGTTGCCGCCACCGCAGCGCTGCCCTACACGCCAGCCTGGGCGGCTGACGATCCAGCGACGCTGACCGATCTTTCCGTGACCGAAATTTCGGCGCGCATCCATGCGAAGACGCTAACCTCGACCGACCTGGTGAAGGCGCTGCTGGACCGCATCAACGTCATCAATCCTAAGGTGAATGCGTACGTGAGCGTCATGGGCAAGGAGGCTCTGGCGCAGGCCACGACACTGGACGCGGAAGCCAAGACCGGCAAGTTTCGCGGCCCGCTGCATGGCATCCCGCTGGCGCTGAAGGACAACATCGATACCGCTGGCACGCGCACCACGGCCGCAAGCCCGATGTTCAAGGACCGCATCCCAAGCGAAGATGCGGCTATCGTGACACGGCTGAAGCAATCCGGCGCGATCATTCTGGGCAAGGTGAATCTGCATGAGTTCGCGATCGGCTGCACGGGCGACATCTCCTACTTTGGCCCGGCGCGGAACCCGTGGTCGCTGGACCACATCACCGGCGGGTCTTCCTCCGGCTCGGCTGCGTCGCTTGCGGCGAACCTTGTCCCCGGCGCGCTGGGAACTGACACCGGTGGAAGCATCCGGTGCCCTTCCGCGTGGTGCGGTGTCGTCGGACTGAAGCCTACGATTGGGCTGGTTTCCATTCGCGGCATCATTCCCTGTCGCGCCTCGGCCGACCACTGCGGCCCCATGGCCCGTACGGTCGAAGACGTCGCCCTGATGCTCGGGCAGATGGCTGGCTTCGACCCGCTCGACGTGTACAGCGTCCCCAGCACGCCGGTCGACTATGTGAAGGAGATGCGCCAGCCCGTGAAGGGCTTCCGGCTGGGGACGCCGGCGAGCTTTTACGATCACGTAGACCCGGAGATTGAAACCGCTGTCAAGGCCGCGCTCGAAGTGCTGAAGGGACTGACTGCGGGCGTTACCTCCGAAGCGCCGCTGTGGGAAGGGCTGACGGGCGACACCACGGGCGAGCAGGAGGAGTACCACCACGAACTGATCGAGAAGTACGGGATCAACTACATGCTGCCCGACCGGACGCGATTTGAGCGCATGGAGAATCCGCCCGCCGGCACCAAGTTTGCTACCGCGATGGAGAGCGTCAAGGCGCACCAGCAGCTCGCGCTGACCCGCCGCATGATCGACTCGCACTTCACTAACTTTGATCTAGTCGTCGTTCCCACGACTGTGATGCAGGCCGGCAAGATCAACGAATCGCTGGCGCAGGAGGCGCGCGCCACACCACCTACAGGCAAGGTCTACAACTGGTTTGAAACTCAGGGTGGATGCACCAATACCCGCCCCTTCGATCTCTTCGGCATACCCGCCATCTCGGTTCCCTGCGGCTTTACTAAAGACGGGCTGCCGATTGGTTTGATGATTGCCGCTCCGCATTTTCAGGAGGGCAAGGTTCTGGCGCTGGCCTACGCGTATCAGCAGGCGACGCAGTGGCACTTGAAGAGGCCCACGTTGACGGCCGACACGCCGGTTCCGCCGATCAAGGAAGGGACGACGGCTCCGGCGGGGGGGGAGAAGCCGGCGGCTTAGAAGCGGGGTGCACGGAAGGGTTGGGGCTGGGATAGGAAGACCAATACGGAGATTCTGGCTGCGCCAGAATGACGACGTTCTCTTTTATGGTTCGAGGGTTTTGTCAAATTGGACGGCCTGGACCTTGTTGGCGAGGTCGGCCTGGGCGGCTTCGAGTTGCGTGGTGAGGGTCTCCTGCTGCTTTTGCAGGACGAGGATCTGGTCTTCGATTTTGCCGAGCTGATCGGTGAAGCGCTTCTGCGCGAGCTTGTCGGCATCCTTGAGGGCGACAATGTTGCTGCGCTGACGCTCCTCTTCCTTGTCGAGGTTGTCGAGCTTGTCGCCGAGCGCTTCGTTTTTGGTGTCCAGATCGGCGACTACGCGCTGGGCGTCGATGACGGGCTGGAGCTGTTTGGCGATGGCGGGATCGCTGCCCATTTCGAGCACGAGGACGCGTACCTGCTGGTCGTTCATGGAGCCGACGTCGATGGTGCTGGGGTAGGCGCGGGATTCGGCGACGTAGAGGTGGGCAGTTACTCCGGCGGGGATGGTGACGCGGAAACGATAGGAGGTTGGCGTGGTCTCTTCCGGCTTGACGACGAGGTCGGGCTGGCCGGAGACGGCAAAGTGGGTCGTGGTGGCGAGGTCGTGGTTGGCGAGGCGGCGGTGTTCGACGATGACGATGCGGGGGTCGGGCGCGGCGTTGCGGATGGTGTAGTCGCGCTCGACCGAGTCGCGGTAGTGCTGGGTGAGGATGCCCTTGGCGATGACGACCGAGCGGAGCCGGTGCTGCTGCGCGCCCTGGGCGTTGTCGACGTGGACGGCCTGGTCGGCGGCGTAGGAGAGGAGGCGCTTTTCGCCGGGGTGGATGGGGTCGAGCAGGCCCTCGCCGCCGAAGCTGTCGTTCTCGACGATGGAGAAGCTGCCGCGGTCGAGCGTGAGGGTGGAAGAGTTGGTGAGCCAGAGGGCGCGCAGGGCGGTGGGATGCGCGCTGGACCAGAGGGTGACGCGCTCGACGGGGAGCTTGGCCTGGAGGATGGGGACCATCGCGGATTCGTTCTTGCGGATGGTGATGGGGTCGGTGAGGGAGTACTGGAAGAAATCGTCGAAGGCGGAGTTGCTGGTTTGGGGAGCGATGGAGGCCTCGGCGGCTTCGGCGTAGTTGGCGACGGGTGGTGGGGGAGGCGGGCCATACCCATAGCTGATCGAGCCTCCCAATCCTCCGGTAAACCGTTCGGCTTTCGCAGGAGCGCTTAGCCCACGAGACGATATACGTGCTTTTCCGGCCATGGATGCGCTTTGCGTTTCCATCATGACGGAGTTGGCGCTGACCGTTATTTGCTCGCTTGCGGCTCCGACACTGAGCTGGGCGTTCAGCATTCCGGTGGGCGAGGTTCCGACTCCGATGCCCTGCATCATGTAGGTCTGGAAGCCGGGCGAGGTGATGTTCAGGGTGTATTGGCCGGGCTGGCCGACTGGGATCGAGAAGCGTCCGTCGGAAGAAGTCTGACGGGTGATTTGCTGGCCCGTAGCCGTGTTGGTGGCGACGACTGTGGCGTTGGTGATGACGGCTCCGGATTGATCGTTCACCATGCCTCGGATGGTGGAGCCGCCCGCACCGTTGAGTTCGCCGGAGTCATGCGTCTGGGGTGCCATCTGGGCTTCGCTGGGCAGGCCAATCTCCGGGCGTCGAGTGTAGTAGGGGATCGATAGCGGCTGGATGAAGGATTGCGGGGCTCCGGCGATGAGGTCGAGGTGGACGTTGGTCCAGTCGGTGCCGGTGGTGTTGTCGACGACGGACCAACCCTGGATGGTGGCAGACGTTACCCCCACCTCAATCGATGAGGCCGATTGAGATGGGGCACCCGGACGGTTACCTGACGATGAGGCAGATTGAGATGGGGCACCCGAAGATTTTGGGTCGGTGAAGAGGATGCGGTAGGTGGACTTCCAGACTGGGACCTCGGAAATGTAGCTGACGCGGAGGTCGCGGTTGCCCGTGCCACGGTCCAGCAGCGTCAAGTGGCGGAGGCCCTGGCTGCGGTTGCCGGCGAGGAGTTCGAGGTACTTGGTGACGTCGGTGTGGAGGGCGGTGTCGAGCAGGGTGACGGAGACGGCGGGGGTGAGTTCGACGGTGCGGACCTGACCGGAATCGGCGACTACGGTGACGAAGCGGTGGTCGGGGGTGTTGGTGGCGCGGTTGTCGATGGAGAGGAGGCGACCGGTAAAGGGGAGGGCTCCAACTTGTGAGAGCTGGACGCGCGCCCCGCGGATGGCGTTGTAGAAGTCGACGTCGGTGGGGGTGGAGTTGAGGGAGAGGGAGAGGGTTTTGAGCTGCTCTTCGAGGGGCGTGGTGCTGTTGTAGCCGGCGCCGGTGATACGGCCGCCGTTGAGGTCGATGGCGGTAAGGGACTGGAGGACGTCGTTGAGCTGGGCGCTGGTGAAGTCGATGGTGACGGCCTGGTCGCCGGTGACGTGGCCCGCGTGCTCGAAGAAGCCGACGCCGTTTTTGTAGAGGGCGACGCGGGTGATGGGGAGCTCGGAGGCGCTGGTGGGCTCGACGGGGCGGGGCTTCAATGGGGCTTGGGCGAGAGCGGAGGAGTAAAGGGCGATGGCGGTAACCGCAAGGCGAGTGAGGCGCACGGGAGTTCTCCTGGGGGTGCTGAGGTTGGCACGATGCGGCAACTATGAGCTTAGACCCCTCTGGAGGGGATTTTGTTCCCGGTCGGATCAATTTTGTGGTGCTGAGGGGGATCATACTGAGTTGTCGGCTCTGCGAAAGTACGACGACAAAGGCGATCATCTGTGAGCTGACAGCTTTGAAGCTGTCAGCTATGAGCCAGGTACAAGTGACCGCGGCGTTCGCAGTTGCCAAGGCTTGAGGCTATTCGCTAGACTAATGCGGTTATTAGTTTGGCTGATGATGTACCGAGGTGATGTATGCAGTTTGGACTGAATGCGGAGCAGGAAGCTCTGCGCAAAGAGATACGGAGTTTTGCGGCGAAGGAGATTCTGCCGCACGTGATGGAGTGGGACGAACATGGCGATTTCCCGCATGAAGTGGTGAAGAAGATGGGTGAGATGGGCCTGATGGGCATCATCTTTCCGGAAGAGCTGGGCGGATCCGGCCTGGGGTATGTCGAGTATGTGACCGCGATCGAAGAGCTGTCGCGGGTGGATGGCAGCGTCGGGATTATCGTCGCGTCACACAACTCGCTGTGCACGAACCACATTATGCTGGCGGGCAATGACGAGCAGCGCAAGCGCTGGATTCCGAAGCTGGCAAGCGGACAGTGGCTGGGCGCGTGGGGCCTTACCGAGCCGGGATCGGGTTCTGACGCGGGCGGCATGCGGACGACCGCGGTCCGGCGCGGTGATGAATGGGTTCTGAATGGCGGCAAGACGTTCATCACCAATGGCAGCCATGCGAATTGCGCCGTTGTGATGGCTTTGACCGACAAGGTGAAGGGGACACACGGCGGGATTACGGGATTCGTGGTCGAGCGCGGGACGGCTGGCTTTCGGTCGGGTCGCAAAGAGAACAAGCTTGGTCTTCGGGCCAGCGATACGGCCGAGTTGATCTTCGAGGACTGCGTGGTTCCGGCGGCCAACATGCTGGGGACAGAAGGCAGCGGCTTCAAAGATGCGATGCGAGTGCTGGACGGCGGACGGATTTCTATTGCCGCGCTGAGCCTTGGGATTGCGCGCGGGGCACTCGATGCGGCGATGAAGTATGCGACCGAGCGGCGGCAGTTTGGCAAGGCGATCAGTGAGTTCCAGGCGATCCAGTTCAAGCTGGCGACGATGGCGACGGAGCTGGACGCCGCGTGGTTGCTGACGATGCGCGCGGCGCAGATGAAGGATGCCGGGCAGAATGTGACGCTGGAATCGAGCATGGCGAAGTTGTTTGCCAGCGAAGTAGCGTGCCGGATCTGCGACGAGGGCGTGCAGATTCATGGGGGGTACGGCTTCATCAAGGACTTCCCTGCGGAGAAGTTCTATCGCGATGTAAAGCTGTGCACGATCGGCGAGGGGACCAGCGAGATTCAACGGATCGTGATTGCGCGGGAGTTGCTGAAGAAGATGTAGAGGGTGTTTTCTGCCGACTTTATCGTTTACTATTCTCCTGTCGCGGGTTCTCGCGAACAGGGGATGATAGATGAAGATATCGCGGCGTGCGGCTCTCAGCGGTTTAGCGGCAACTTTTCCATTGGCTTCGAGCGCGAAGCTGCGCGCCTTGATGCAGGCGCAGAACCCGATCGCGTCCACCACCCGGGTGGCTACCAGCGCTGAGCGGAACCTCGCAAAAGGGCCGTTCCAGCCTACGTGGGAGTCGCTGAAGCAGTCCAAGGCTCCGGACTGGTTTCGCGACGCGAAGTTCGGCATGTGGGCGCACTGGTCGGCACAGTGCGTACCGGAGCAGGGCGACTGGTATGCCCGCAATATGTACATGCAGGGGCATGAACAGAACCTATACCATGTGGCGCACTATGGGCATCCGTCGGTGTTCGGCTTCAAGGATATCGACCACATCTGGCACGCCGAGAACTGGCAGCCGGAGTACATAATCGACCTCTACGCGAAGGCCGGGGCGAAGTACTTTATGGGCCTGGCGAATCACCACGACAATTTGGACTGCTACGACTCGACTTACCAGAATTGGAACTCGGTGAAGGTGGGTCCGAAGAAGGACATCATCGGGACCTGGGCCAAGATCGCACGCGCCAAGGGCCTGAAGTTTGGTGCGAGCAACCATACCTCGCATGCATGGCACTGGCTGCAGCCGGCCTTTGGATACGACCCCGAAGGACCGATGGCTGGCGTTCGCTACGACGGCTATGCCAAGCGCGCGGACGGCAAGGGCAAGTGGTGGGATGGCATGGATCCGCAGGAGCTGTATGTCGGTCCGAGCATCGTCATGCCGGATGGAATCAAGACGGCGAAGGAGGCTCGGGACTGGCACCAGGCCAACGACGGCAAGTGGCATGAGGATGTGCCGCCGCTCTATCCGGGGTTTGCGAATAGCTGGTTCCTGCGGACGCGGGAGCTGGTGTCGAAGTACGATCTGGACTTTCTCTACTTCGACGACACGGAGTTTCCGCTCGAGCAGACGGGGCTGGATGTGGTGGCGGACTACTATAACCGGAACATCCAGGCGAGGGGCGGCAAGCTGGAGGCCTGCGTGTTCGCCAAGGGCTTCAACAAGGAGCATCTTGGTGCGGCGGTGCTGGACATTGAACGCGGCCGGTCGAACGATATTCTGCCTCTGCCGTGGCAGACCGATACCTGCATCGGCGACTGGCACTACAACATCGATGTGCTCGAGAAGCACCGGTACAAGTCGGCGAAGACAGTGATCCAGATGCTCGCGGATATCGTGAGCAAAAACGGGAATCTGATGCTGAATATTCCGGTGAAGGGCGACGGCACGATCGATTCGGACGAGATGAAGGTGGTGACGGATCTGGCGACGTGGTTTCCAGCCAACGGCGAGGCGATCTATGGGACGCGGCCGTTCAAGGTTTCAGGCGAGGGCCCGCCGGACGTGGTTGCTACGGGGAACTTCAACGAGAACAAGGGCCGCCCGTATACGTCAGAAGATATGCGGTTCACGGTGAAGGATGGCCGGCTGTACGCCATCGTGATGGTGTGGCCGGATTCGGGCGTGGTGCGGATCAAGTCGTTGGCGAAGGGCTCGGATCTGTTCCCGTCGGAGGTGGTGAAGGTGGAGCTGCTGGGCGCGGCGGGCGGCTTGAAGTTCGAGCGCAAGGCCGATGCACTGGAGGTAACGCTGCCGGGGCAACGGCCGGGAGAGCTCGCGCTGGCGCTGCGGATTACGCCGGCGAATCTGGGGATGTTGAAGGGGGCTTAACGGCGAGGTCGTGGACGGCCTTGGGATACCACCCGGTGTTTGGGGGGAAGGGGTGGATTTCAGGGGCTGGGCTGGCGGCTTCGGGGTCCTTCGACTGCGTTTGTCGCAGAAGCGCGACAAACTTCGCTCAGGATGACGGGTTATTGGGGGCAGCGGATTCAGTTCGATTCAGGGTCCAGGCGATCAGGTCTTTGGGGAAGATTTGTTCGGTGGTGGACTGTAGTTGTTCCATGGTCCACCAGCGGATTTCCTTCATGATCTTGAGTTCGTCTGCGGTGAGGCCGATCAGGACGGGTGCTTGGCGGGGACAGTCGGCGCGGAAGTAGAAATCGGTGTTGTCACACATCTGGCCCTGATGCAGGAAGCAGTTGTGGTCGGTCCAGAGAGGGCCATCGAGGGCGAGCGAGAGGCCGAGTTCTTCGGCGATCTCGCGGTGCATGGCTTCGGTGGGGGTTTCGCCGGGTTCGATCTCGCCGCCGGGGGTGGCCCAAAAGATGAAGTCGACGCCGTCGCAGGGGATGGCGAAGCGGACGAGGAGGATTTCGCCCTGGGGGTTGAAAAGCAGGACTCGGGAGGCTTGGCGTTTACGCATGCTGAGGTTGTCCAAAGAACAACTACGGAGATTCTGGCTTCGCCAGAACGACGGTTGTCGCGGGATGACGGTTGACTGCTATTCGGCGGCTTCGCGGTTGGCGCGGAACTGGGCGGGGGTGGGGATGGGGCTCAGGTCGCGACCGGCGAACATGTTTTCGAAGAGGGTTTGCATTTCGGTGTGGATGAGGCTGTTGGTCGCGAGCGTTTCGACGGAGTCCAGCGTGAACTTGCTGCCGTCGAAGTGGGTGACGGTGCCGCCCGCCTCTTCGACCAGCAGGTAGCCTGCCGATGTGTCCCAGGGGTTTAGGCGGAACTCCCAGAAGCCGTCCAAGCGTCCGCAAGCGACGTATGCAAGGTCAAGGGCGGCGGAACCGGCTCGGCGCACGCCGTGCGAGCGCAGGGTGAACTGCTGGTAAAAGTGGATGTTGGGACTGCCGTGGCGCTTGCTGGAGGGGAAGCCGGTGGCGGTGAGGGATTCGGCGAGCGATTTTGTTTTGGAGACGTGAATGCGACGGATAGCGCCGCTGCGGTCTACGAGGTAGGCTCCCTGGCCGCGCTCGGTGAGGAAGAGCTCGTCGCGCAGCGGGTCGTAGATGACTCCGGCGACCATTTCCCCATCCTGATCCTGAGGCAGGTTTCCAGCCCGGTGTTCGAGGCCGAGGACTACACAGAAGGCGGGGAAGCCGTGGGCGAAGTTGGTGGTGCCGTCGAGGGGGTCGACGTACCAGCGGTATTCGGCGGCGAGGCGGTCGCGGGTTCCCTCTTCGCCGTAGATTCCGTGTTCGGGGAAGGCGGCGGCGAGGCGGGACTTGATGAGGGCTTCGCTGGCGCGGTCGGCCTCGGTGACGAGGTCGACGTCGCCCTTGTACTCGGTGGTGACGCCGCGCTCGTAGAAGGAGCGGAGGAGGGCGCCGGCTTCGCGGGCGATCTCGGCGGCGGGGGTGGCGAAGGGGAAGGTGGGTAGGGTGTCGACGGCCATGTTGCTATGGTATCGCGCGGACGCTGAGCGGTGGTTTTGGGTGGGAATAACCCCATGGTCGACCGGTGAGGCTGGTCGAACATGGGGCACCCGGATGGTTGGTGTTTGAGGCGCTACGGGCAGACTCGGGATCCTTCGACTGCGTTTGTCGCAGAAGCGCGACAAACTCCGCTCAGGATGATCTACCTTTTGTGATGCGACATTTAGAACTCGAAGCGGAGGGCTAATTGGGCTTGGCGGGGATCGCCTACGCCGACGCGGAGGAAGCCGTTGAAGTCAAAGAGGGCGGGAGAGCTGAGCGGGTTGAGGAGATTGTTGGAGTTGGTCGTGTTGAAGATTTCAACGCGGGGGATGAGGGCGAATTTGCTGTCGTGGAAGTGGAACGGACGAGCGATGCCGAAGTCGAGCGAGAAGTACTCGTTGTTCTTGCGCAGATGGTTGCGTCCGCAGTCGATGCCGTTGACGAAGCGGGTTCCGGAGTTGGTGAAGCTGCAGGGTGCGCCCACGCCGGTGCTGTTAACGTTGTCGGTCTGGGGTTCGGCGGAGTGGGCCTGCATGCGGACGTTGCCTTTGAAGCCGAAGGGCAGATCGCCGATGCCGTACGCGTTGAATTTGTGGCGCTGATCGCGGTCGGAGTTGCTGTATTCGGCGGCGAGGTTGTAGAGATTGGCGTAACGGAAGGTGAAGGGGTCGCGCTCGTTGGAGTCGGAATCCTTGTCGACGGAGTAGGTGTATTCGGCCTCGAACTGGTAGTGATGGCTGAGCGGCTTGCGGAGGCCAAAGGTGACTCCGCGATAGAGGCTCTTGGCGGTGCTGGCGGTGTTGGTGATGGAGCCCAGGTTGGCGAACGGAGCGTTGCCGGCGTAGCTGACAGTGTCGGAGTTGCCGGAGGTGCCGCCCTTGCCGGGCAGGACCGCGGTAGGTCCGACGTTGGGGTTGAGGAAGTTGGTGAGGTAGACGCCCTTGGAGAGGGTGGCATCGACAAAGACCACGAAGTCGCTGCCGATCTGCTGGTCATAGCCTACGTTGTAGGTGTAGATCCGGGGGTTGTGGTAATTCTTGTCGAAGACAGTGACGCCGGCGCCGACGCAACCGGTTTTGGGGCAGGTGGCGGGCGGCAGGATGCCGGCATAGACCGGGTTGCCAAGGCCCGAGAATTGCGTGATGGTCTGCTGCTGGACGCCGTTGGTGGTGATTGCGCCGACCTGGGTGAGGCCGTTCTGGTGGGCGTTGAAGATGCCGGCGCTACCACGGAAGCTGGACTTTCCGTTGCCGAGCAGATCGAAGACGAAGCCGAAGCGGGGTTGGAACTGTTTGGTCTGGTTAGGCAGCAGACCGGTCGAGGGGAAGGCCGGATTGTTGAGGTACTGGCCGTAGAGAGTGGCGGAGGGGGCAATCGTCATCTGGGGAAAGTATTGTGCTTCCCAGCGAAGGCCGTAGTTGAGGGTCAGGCGGCGGGTCGCCTTCCAGGTGTCCTGGGCGTAGAAGCCGGGTTCTTTGTTGGAAATGTTGGAGTAACCAGCTTGCTGCACGGTCTGGCCGGGCTGGGTGCCTGCGTCCTGCAGATAGAGGAAGAGCGGGCTGCCGTTGTTGGTTGATCCAGCCGCACAAGCGGTGGTGGAGACGAAGGTTCCGTTGGAGCACTCGGAGACGTTGGGACCATATCCGTTGCCCTTGCTGGCGGGGGAGGCGTAGTGGAGGAAGCCGGCGGTATCGCCGAAGATGTAGCGGCCAAGGGCGAAGCCATCAAAGATCTGGACGTTGTGGCTGTAGAGGAATTCGCCGCCGATCTTGAAGGAATGTTTGCCGCGGGTGATGCTGACATTGTCCTTGATGTCGATGTGGTAGAAGTTCTCGTTGGAGCCGGGCCCGAGGAAGAATGGCTGGCCGAAGCGGAAGGATGGAAAGAAGCCGATGCCGGTGTCGGGGACGGCGTTGGGATCGATGGGTGTGCGGGGCCGGGTCTCATACCCGTAGGTGGCGTGCGCCTCATTGAGCAGGTGATCGTTGAGGGTGGTGATGAGGTTTCCGTTGAGGGTGGAGATGTTGGCCGGGCCCTCGACGCCGTTGGCGGATGCGCCGTAGGTGGACACGTCGAACGTCTGGTTGGCGTTGCGGGAGTGGTCGTAGTTGAAGGAGGTATAGAAGAGATTTTTGGGGTTGATGTTCCAGTCGATCCGACCAAACAATGCGGCGTTGCGTACGCCGTGATCGATGGGGAGACCTTCCTGGGTCTTGAAGTTGGTGGAGTAGAAGCTGAGGAGAACCTGGCGCTGGCAGTCGCCATTGGCGTTGATCTGGGCGTCGGTGATGTTGGAACCGAAGACGGGGTTGGCGATGGGACAGGCCGCAGACCCAAGATTTGCAGCGTTGTACTGGCTGAGGTTGGCGCGGCGCAGGTTTTCGTTGACGCCTTCGCCCGCAAAGAAGGCGAAGAGCTTGTCCTTGACGAGGGCACCGCCGATGGAGCCGCCGAACTGCTCGCGGTGGAAGTTGGTGAGCGGGGTGCCGTCGGAGGTGGCGGAGGTGAGGGCTTCAAGCCGCTGGTAGGCGAAGAGACTGCCGTGGAAGGTGTTGGTTCCGGACTTGGTGATGACGTTGATGACGCCACCGCCGGTGCGGCCGAATTCGGCGTTGGCTCCGGAGGCGACGACCTGGAACTCCTTGACGGCTTCGAGAGTGATGTCGACTGCGGCACGCTGACCGCCGGACTGCTCGCCGAAGAAGCCGTTGTTATAGTCGCCGCCATCCAGCGAAATATTGTTGAAGATGCCGCGCTGGCCGTTGATGTTGATCTCGTCGCCGTCGGGGCCCTGCACGATGCTGACTCCGGGAGTGAGGGTGAGGAGGTCTTCAAACTTGCGGCCGAGGACCGGGGTGGTGGCGATGACGAGATCGTTGAGCGTGGCCGTGGAGGAGGCGGAGATTTCGTCGATCAAGGGCGCGGAGTTGACGATGACGGTGTCGGATGCGGAGGCGACCGCGAGGGCGAGTTTGAGCGAGATCGTACGACCGACGGTGAGGGCGAGATTCTGCTGAATGATGGTGGAGAAGCCGGCCTTCGAGACTTTGACGAGGTATGCACCGGGCTGGAGCACCGGGAAGGTAAAGTGGCCGCCGCTGTCAGTGACGGCGGTGTGCACGGTGCCGGTAGCGGTCTCGGTGGCTTCGACGGATGCGCCCGGGACGAGTCCGCCGCTGGGGTCAGTGACGTCACCCTGGATGCTGCCGTTCTGGGCCTGAACCTGGGCGGCGAGGTGCCGGGGCGAGGTTGCAACGCTGGCAGTAAGAAAGAAAAAGAGGATGGCAGACAGTCGGCGCATGGGGAGGCTCCTTGAAGAGTAGCTGGATCGTGGAGTGCGGTCCAAAATTGAAAAGGAATCGAGACGAGTCTTGTTCCGCGAGAGTACCACGGCAGATCGGTGGGCGACGTTAGATTTTGATGAAAAGACGCGCGGATGCAGCGATGCCTTGGGCAGGCTGACGGTCGAACGAGCGACGGGAAAAGAAGAAGCGGAATTTGCGAAATGGGGAGGCGGTTGGGGGGGCGGGCAAAAGGCAAATACGGAGATTCCGGCTGCGCCGGAATGACGGCGGGGGTGGGGTTGGCGGCGGGGTGGGCTTGAAAGATAAAAAGCAGATCCCTGCGGGATGACAAACAATAAAAGAATAGGGACGAAGTGGAAGCTCTATCGGGCGGCGTAGTAGCCGGTGCGGTAACGGAGGGCGATGCGGGCGGCGGCGGTGGGGTCGGTGACTTCGACCTTGAGAGTGCGGAAGCCGTCGGAACGGGATTTTGGGGTCTTCTCCGGGGCGTAGTAGCCGAGGATGTATTGGGTGCGGAGGTCGTCGGAGACCTTGCGGAAGGCAGGTGCTAGCTCTTTGGGGTCTTCGATGTAGTAGTACTTGCCGCCGGTGTCTTCAGAGAGCTGCATCAGCGCGTGCTCGCCGCCGGTGTTGCGGCCGGCGTCGGCCCAGATGGGGATGACGATGAGTGAGTAGATGATGACGCCGTTGCGTTGAGCCTGTTCGAGCGCCTTGTCGTAGCTGACGCCGTGAGCGGTGTCGCCGCCGTCGGTGACAAGGAGCAGGACGCGGCGGCGGCCGTTGGCCTGGCTTGTCTCGCCCAGCCTCTGACTGCCTAAGTAGATGGCGTCGTAGAGGGCGGTGGCGTCGCCGTGGCGGAGGTCGTTGAGGCCGTCGGCGATGCGCTGCTTATTGGGGGTGAAGGCGACGATCTCGCGGACGGTGTCGGCGAACTCCATGAGGTCAAGTTCGTCGGAATCGTTGGGGCCGGTGCGGAGGATGGAGGCGACGAATTTTTTGGCGGCCTCTTTTTCGAGGCGCTCGTTGCGGAGGGTGGATTCGCTGCCGTCGATGGAGAGGACGATGGAGAGGGGGGTGGCGGATTCCCTCTCGAAGAAAGCGAATTTTTGCTCGCGGCCGTCTTCGAAGAGGCGGAAGTCGGGGCGGTCCAGCCCGCCTACGGGCGAACCTTTGTCGTCTACGGCGTTGACGGCGAGGGTGACGAGGCGGGATTCGAGCTTGAGGGTGGGGGTGGGCTGGTCGGCTGGTGGGCGACGCTCAATGGGGGCCTGCGCCAGACTGAGGGTCGCTGATGCGAGGAGGAGAATCGTGCAGATCCGGAATGGAATGGGAGCTGTGATGGGTTTGTAACCTGCCATGAGAGTAGACGGAGAATTCGAGCGGCGGGTGCAGGGCTGGAGACAGCTAAAGGCAAGAATTATGAGCTGACAGCTTTCGAGCTGACAGCTATCAGGTTAAGGCGATGGCTTCGGGGAAGGGTTCGCCGTCGGCCCAAACGGCTCCATCGACGAAGGTCTCTTTCTTCCATATGGGGACTTGCTTTTTGAGGGTGTCGATCAGCCAGCGGCAGGCGTCGAAGGCAGGGCCGCGGTGGGCGGAGACTACGACGATGAGGACGCTGGTCTCGCCCACGTGGAGGCGACCGAGGCGGTGGAGGATGGCTACGTCGCGGATTTTGAATTTGACGAGGGCTTCGGTGGCGAGGGTTTGCATCTGGCTGAGGGCCATGTCGCGGTAGGATTCGTAGTCGAGATGGAGGGTCTGGCGGTCGCGGGTTTGGTTGCGGACGATGCCCTCGAAGGTGCAGACGGCGCCGTCGGAGCCAGCCTTGATCTGTTCGATCACTTCAGCTACGGGCAGGATTTCGTCGAGGATCTCAATGCGCATCGGCGCCTCCGCTTACAGGGGGCAGGAGAGCGACTTCGTCGCCGTCGTGGAGCGGCGAGTGGAGCTGGGCATACTCGCGGTTGACGGCTACGGCGATGTGTTTCCAGATGGGGAGATCGTCGGTGCCGCGGTCGTGGAGGAGCGCGAGGAGGTCGGCGACGGTTGCGGGTTCGGAAAGCTCGACGGTGTCGCGGTCGGCGTCGAAGAAGTCTTTGAGGAGGCCGAAATAGAGAACGTGGATGGTCACTTGGTTATGGTATCAACCCTCTTTGCGGTCGCCGAGCAGATTATCGTGCGGTATGTTTACCCCACCTCAAACGATGAAACTGTTTGAGATGGGGCACCCGGACGGTTGTTAGGCGGCGTGGAGGACTTCCTCGCGGAGGACTTCGTCGTGGATGGCTTCGTCGACATCCCTGGGGAAGGCTACGGCGAGGACGTCTTCGATGCGGCGGGCGTAGTGGATAGTGACGCCTTCGGTCTGGTCGGGGGTGAGGTCTTCGTCTACCTGCTGCTTGCAGTCGGCGGGCATGATGACGTCGCGAACGCCGGCGCGCTTGGCGGCGAGGAACTTCTCCTTGATGCCACCGACGGGCAGGACATCGCCGGAGAGCGTGATTTCGCCAGTCATGGCGAGCAGCGGACGGACGCGGCGATCGGTGAGGAGCGAGACCAGGGCGGTCGTCATGGTGACGCCGGCCGATGGGCCGTCCTTGGGGATGGCTCCGGCGGGGACGTGGATGTGGATGTCCTGATCCTTGGTGAAGTCCTCGTCGAGGCCGAGCGAGATGGCGTTGGAGCGGACCCAGGTGAGCGCGGCCTGCATGGACTCCTTCATCACGTCGCCGATCTGGCCGGTGATGTTGAAGCCGCCCTTGCCCTTCATCTTGTTGGCCTCGATGAAGAGGATGTCGCCGCCGGCGGGGGTCCAGGCGAGGCCGACGACCACGCCGGCGCGCTTGGTGCGCTCGGCGATTTCGGTGTCGACCCGAACCTTGATGCCGCCCAGGAACTCGTTGATAATCTCCGGCGTGATGGTGAGCTTCTCGGTGCGGCCTTCGGCGATCTTGCGTGCCAGCTTGCGGCAGATGGTGCCGATCTGCTGCTCGAGTTTGCGGACGCCAGCCTCGCGGGTGTAGTGGCGAGCGACCATGGCGACGGATTCCGTGGGGAACTCGATCATGGTGTCTTCGAGACCGTTTTCCTTGATCTGGCGCGGGATGAGGTACTTCTCGGCGATGGCGACCTTTTCCTCTTCGGTGTAGCCGGTGAGTTCGATGATTTCCATGCGGTCGAGAAGCGGGCCGGGGATGGTGTCGAGCTGGTTGGCGGTGCAGATGAAGAGGACCTTGGAGAGATCGAACGGCTGGTCGAGATAGTTATCGCGGAAGGTGTTGTTCTGCTCCGGGTCGAGCGTCTCGAGCAGCGCGCTGGCTGGGTCGCCACGGAAGTCGCGGCCTAGCTTGTCGATTTCGTCGAGCATGAAGACGGGGTCCTTCACCTCGACTCTCTTGAGGTGCTGGATGATCTGGCCGGGGAGCGCGCCAATGTAGGTACGGCGATGTCCGCGGATTTCAGCCTCATCGTGCATGCCGCCGAGCGAGATGCGCGAGAACTTACGGTCGAGGGCACG
Source organism: Rhodanobacteraceae bacterium (assembly GCA_025350865.1). GTDB lineage: Bacteria > Acidobacteriota > Terriglobia > Terriglobales > Acidobacteriaceae > Edaphobacter. Next base: position 39,135 of record JANXWZ010000098.1, on the reverse strand, counting down.
GGCGATCGAACGGCCGAGCGAGGTTTTGCCGACGCCGGGAGGTCCGACGAAGCACAGGATTGGACCCTTCATGTCGGGCTTCAAACGACGCACGGACAAGTAATCCAGGATGCGGTCTTTTACCTTGCGGAGGCCGTAGTGGTCTTCGTCGAGGAACTTCTGGGCCTTGAGGATGTCGACCTCGCCGGCGCTGGTTTTCGACCACGGCAGGACGGCCAGCCACTCGACGTAGTTGCGAGTGAGCGAGTAGTCGGCGGCGGCGGGGTTCATGCGGCTGAGGCGGCCGAGTTCTTTGAGGGCATCTTTCTTGACTTCGTCGGGCATGCCGGCGGTTTCGATTTTTTCTTTGAGGTCGGCGATGTCTTTCTGGGTGTCGTCGAGGTCGCCGAGTTCCTTCTGGATGGCTTTCAACTGCTCGCGGAGGTAGTAGTCGCGCTGGGAGGATTGCACGGAATCCTGGACCTCGGACTGGATCTTGTTGCGCAGGGACTGGACTTCCAGCTCCTTGGCGAGATGCTTGTTGATGCGTTCCAGGCGGGCGACAACGTCGGGAAGTTCAAGCAATTCCTGCTTGTCCGAAGTGGTGAGGAAGGGCAGGCTTGAGGCGATGAAGTCTGCCAGGCGGCCGGGTTCGTCGATGTTGATGGCGATGGTCTGCAGGTCGTCCGAGAGGGTGGCCGAGGAAGTGACGATGGTCTGGAACTGGCTGACCACGTTGCGCTGCAGCGCCTCGAGTTCCGGGGTCTTCTCGGGCTCGGACTCGGGGATAACTTCGTACTCGGCGGTGAGGAAGGGCGAGGCCTGGGTGAACTGGCCGAGCCGGACGCGCTCGTTGCCCTCCGTGAACACAAAGAGGCTCTGGTTAGGCATTTTTACGACTTTATGGACGGTGGCGCGCGTTCCGACTTCGTGCAGATCGACGCCTTCTGGCGCATCCTGGCGGGCGTCACGCTGGGCGACGACGAGGATGGTCTTCTCTTCGCCGAGCGATTGGATGAGCTGGATGGAGCTTTCGCGGCCTACGGTAAGCGGAAGGACGGCGTGCGGAAAGAGAACGGTATCGCGTACGGGGAGGACGGGTACGGAGCCGCCTGAGGCTTCGATGGTACCTGTGGGCTTGATGACGCTTACGAAGTCGTTAGTCATAGTTGAGTGTCCTTCTATCAAGTTATCTACTATTCGATGTGTCACGTCAAGATTGGTCGCAAAAACCCCAACTCGGTCCCTATCGACCACGTCGCAGGACGCCATCACTCTATGACGGTGGATTGGGGGCAAGCGGCCCTGAGAATTTCGGATGGGAGATGAAAATGTTCAGGCGGCGGGATAGCGGCCCAGTTCCCGGAGCATTTGGGTATGGGGGCGAAGGTCCGCGAGGGCCCGTTCCACTGCGGCAGAGTCTTCAAAGCGTAGGTCGACGAAGAAGATGTACTCCCAGGGGCGGCCGTGGACGGGACGGGACTCGATTTTGGTGAGATTGAGCCCGGCAGACGCGAAGGCGGAGAGGGCGCTGAGGAGCGTGCCGGGGCGGTGGTCGAGCGAGAAGGCGATGCTGAGCTTGTTGGCGGCGAAGGGAGCAGGGGCCGGGGCGGAGACGAGAGTAAGGAAGCGGGTGTAATTGTTGGGATGGTCCTCAATGCCGGCGACGAGGATGTGGGCGTCATATTGGGTGGCGGCCAGAGCGGGGGCGATGCCTGCTGAGTCGCGGAGGTTCTCTTTAAGCACGTGCTTCACGCTTCCGGCGGTGTCGTAGAACGGAATGGCGGTTATTCCGGGATGGGCGCGGAGCCAGCGGCGGCATTGGGAGAGGGCGACGGGGTGCGAGAGGATTTGCCGGATGTCGGCGAGCGCGACGCCGGGGGCGGCAATGACGCTGTGCCGGATGCGGAGGAGGAATTCGCCGGTGACGACGAGATCGTGAGTGAGGAGGAGGTCGAGGTGTTCGGCGACGGAACCGTGGAGGCTGTTTTCGATGGGGATGACGGCGAAGTCGACGGCGCCCGATTGGACGGCTTCGCAGGCCTCGGCGGCGAGCGTGCAGGGCACGATCTCGATGCCTAGGCCAGGGTGCTGCAGGGACATTGCGTCTATGGCGGCGACGTGCGAGTTGGAACCCGGCTCGCCTTGAATTGCGACCTTAGATGCCGATTTCAGCGTCGATGGATAGCTCAAGCTTCATGCCTCAGAAAGATTCAGAATAAACCTTTGCGTCGCAAAAGAGGGAGACAACCTCCGACGATTGGAGGGCAACTTACCAGATGATGGCCTTTGCGGCCACCGACCCCCGCCTAAGGCAGACGCGCTTGCCGGGCACCTTCCAGGAGATTCCCATGCTTTGGACTATTACAGTTGTACTCTTCATCCTCTGGCTGCTTGGTATGGTGAGCGGCAATATGTTTGGCAGCTGGATCCACATTCTGCTCGTGCTCGCAGTCATCGTACTCATCTTCAACTTACTTTCCGGCCGTCGAGCGCTGTAAATCGGCTGCTACAAATTCCTAGTTGCACGAGCTGTGAGTACGCTAACCAAATCAGAAAGGAACAATCTATGAATTCTACACATGTTGAAGGTAGTTTCGATGTAGCAAAGGGCAAGGTAAAGCAGGCGATCGGTGAAACGTTCAATGACCAGAGTCTCGCGAACGAAGGTGCCGTCGACGAGGTGAAGGGCCATGCGAAAGAGGCCTGGGGCAACGTGAAGGATGCCGCTTCGGATATCGGCAACCAGCATGAGGCTGAAGCGACAGCCACTGAAGAGAAAACGGGCCACAATATCCGCACAAGTATCACGGATGCAGTGGATCATGCCAAGGACAGCATTTCGCGCACGGTAGATCACCTGAAACATGATCGGTAATTGTGATGTTTCAAACTAAAAGGCCCACCCGAAACGGGTGGGCCTTTTAGCGTGTAGGTAGACAGTTGCGATTACCGCTTCGCTTCTCTGGCGTTCGCGTTGGCTACCTGAAGGAGATTCGTTACTTTGAATGCTCCGGAGACACCGTTGGCACGGATGTTTGCGGTGTCCTTGTCGGCCTGCGTGTCCACCACGCCAGCTAGCGTAATGTTGCCGTTTGCAACCACGATCCGAATGGGCTTGCCGGGATCGATCGCGTACTTGTTGAGCGACGGATAGCCGTAGATGGCGCGGTATGCTTCTATCCGAATGCGGTCATCGTTGGGCGACAATGGATCGACGTTGATCTCGTCGATGACGTCTTTGACCCCGCGGTAGTGGGAAACGAGCGACAGGGCGGAGTCCTTGTCGGTTGGGCCGTAGGCGTTGCCGGAAAGCGTGACTACGCCGTTCTGGACTGAGACCGCGATGGCGTTGAAGGCGGTTGTGCCGTAGCCTACGCGGTCGTACTCCAGCTTCTCGACGAGCTTCGACTGGAGTGTTGCGTCATCGACTTCGGAGCCGCTGGCTACCTGCAACTCGTTGTCTACCGCAGTGACCCCTTTGCGATGGTGGGCGCGGCGATCAGCGTCCTCCTTGTCGGCGTAGTTCGAGACTGATCCGGTGAGCTTGACCACACCGTTGTTGACTTGGGCGTGAACGTCAGAGAACTGCTTCTTTTCAAGCGCTTTGGTCACGTCGGCCTGGGTCTGTGTGTCGGGGTTGGATTGCGCGAGCGCATGGGTCGCTGGGGAGATAGCGAGTGCGCCTGCAAATAAGGCTAATGTAACTACGTTCGAACTAAGATTCATGTCCGATTCCTCCGGGCCTATCTGGCCACTGATATTGGATGCACGCGGAAGACCTTTGGACTATAGGGGTTTGGGTGGGCAAGTGCAAGTGCAGAAGCAGATCACTGCGGGATGACAAATAAAATCTTGCGAAGGTGTGCTGCTGCCTGAAAGACAAATACGGAGATTCTGGCTTCGCCGGAATGACGGCGGTGGTTGGTTGGACTGTATAGCCTAGCGGTAGGCTCGGCGGATTTTATAGACTACGGAAAATACTCCGGTTTCGTCGCGGGCCGCTACTATCGACATGGTTGGCGATAAGTCGTATTGAAGCTGGATGAGTTGTTGCGCGGACGAGTTTACGTTGGTGGCGTAAGTGACGGATAATTGGCGGGATAACTGCTGCTGCACCGTAATGCGGGCGGAGGAGTTACCCAGCGTGCCGACGTAGGAGGGGTCGATTTTTACGGTTCCGGCTCCGCCGAAGAGCTTTGAAACGCGGTTGGATACGGTGGCGTTGAGGGCTCCGGAGAGCAGGGCGTTGGTGGTGGGGTCAGTCCCGGCGGCGGATTGCTGCTCCTGATAGATGCGGGATTCTTCCTGGGTCCGACCGAGGGCGAGGAGGGCGAAGATGTCCGGTTCGCTAAGCGGGGGCTCGGAGCGGTAGGTGGGGCGGAGGTTGGTGGCAGTGCCGTGCAGGCCGACGGTGACGTCGTAGTTTTCGACGCGGGCGGTGGCGTCGAGGTCGATGGTGGGGTCGATGCGGACGGGGTTGGTGAAATAGACGTCGCCGCGCTGGAGCTGGTACTTGGTGCCGGCGAAGGTGGCGGAGCCGTCGGTGATCTGAATCCGTCCCAGAACTGTCGGCTCGGCGATGGTACCGCGGAGGGTGAGGTCAACGGTGCCGGCGAGCTTGGCGTAGCTGTTCTGGAAGTCGAGCTGAGGGGAGCTGGTGACGTGGACGTCGAGCTGAATTTTGTTGGAAGCGGAATCGGGGTCGGGCGGCGCGCTGACGCCTCCGGCTGAGGCAAAGGCGGCGAAGTCGACGTCGGCCCCGACGCCGAAGCGGGTGAGGAGAACGTTGCCGCTGAGGAGCGAGGTTTGGGGGCCGCCCTGGAGGCGAAAGTTGGCGTTGGCGGTTGCGCTGAGCCCGTAGAGGCGAACGCGGACGACGTCTCCGGTGGCGGTGAGGTCTGCGTAGAGGCCGCTGCGATAGGTGAGGAACCCGCCGATCTTGAGCTGGCCTCCGCCGGTGGTGGCGACCAGCGACTGGACGTTGAGGCGGTCCTCGTTGAAGACGAGGGTTCCGTTCATGTTGCTGAGGCCGTTGGGGATACCGTCAATGGCCATGTTGACATTCTGGAGATCGACCTTGCCGGTCAGCGCGGGGTTGGAAAGTACGCCTCCGACGCCGACGGCGAAGACGACCTTGCCGCTGGTGTTGAGGTCGGGATCGAAGGAGTGGGCGAGGGCCATGCTGACGCTGCCGAGGGCGTTGACGTTGAGCTTGCCGCTGGCGACTTCGGCCAGGTGGGTTTTGGGGTTGATCGCGCCGAAGATCTGGGCGGTTCCGCTGGCGCGCATGTCGGTGTCGGTGCCGGTGATGTGGACGGCGTCGAGGGTTGCGAGGCCGTTGCGGAGGCCTATGGAGAGAGGCTCGGCGGCTTTGAGGGTGATGCCCTGGGAGGTGAACTCGAAGCTCTGGAAGAGGGCCTGACCGGTGAGGGCGGTGGGAGTCTTGGCGGGGCCAGAGATGTTGACGGTGCCGGAGATGTTGGAGGTGGCGATGGGCTTGCCGTTCCTGTTTCCGACGCCAAAGAGCGCGAGGGGCTGGGCGATGTCGAGGTTGGCGAGGGTGAGTTTGGCCTGGGTCTCGTAATTGCCGGTGATGTCGGTCTGGCCGGTGGCGTCGATCTGGGTGCCGATGAGGTTCGACTGGATGGTGTAGAAGACGCGGGAGGCTTCGCTGTGGGCTTCGGCGGTGGCCTGGCCGATGGGTTTGCCCTGGGCGACCAGGTTGGTGAGCTTGATGCTGGTTTTGAGGCCAGGCTGCTCTACGGTGCCGTTGGCGTCGGCGACGAGGTTGAGGGTACCGTCGGCGTTGATGGCTTGCTGCTGGAAGAGGGCGAATTTGGAGAGGCGGAGGTTGTCGCCCTGGACGTGCGCATGGAGATGCTTGCTGGTGAGGTTGTAGCCCGCGGTGCCGTTGATGGCCATGCCGTGGAGGCGAATGGCTATCGCGCTGGCTTCGATGTCCTGGCCCTGGGCGGTGCCGGTGACGTTGACCGACTCGTATGGTTCACCGTAGGCGACGCCGTTGGAGAGGCCGATTTTGCCGGAGCCGTTGAGATTGGCGAAGGTGCCGGTGACGTGCGCGTCGATGGCGATGTTGCCGGTAACGGGGACGGCATTCTGCTGGCCGGCGATGGTGAGGAGGTCGGTGAGTTTGGAGTTGGCGAGCTGGACGGTGGCGTCGAGTTCGGTGCCGGCATCCCAGACGTAGTCGGGCTGGCGCTTGGCGATGACTTGGCGGGGCTTGAAGTTTCCGGCGATATGGAGGACGGCGGTGCCCTGGGTGAGGGTGGAGGTGGCGACGGCGATGCCGGTGGGACTGTACTCGGCGTCGGCGAGGAGCTGATCGATGTGGACGTCGGTGGAAGCCGGGGGGGAGACGGAGGTGGTGAGGGCGGGCGGCGGCGCGCTGAGGATGTCGCCGAGACGGATTTCGAGGTTGTCAGCCTGAAGGTGACCCTTCCAATCCAGCTTGGCGATGGGGCCGCGGGTGGTGCCGTGGAAGTTGACCGTCCCGTGGAGATTCAGCGGGACAGCAGCCGCCCCGAGGCGGTTGTTGCCGGTGAGGTTGATGGTGCGGAAGAGCTGATCGTATTCCGCGAGGTCGCGGACCTGGAGGTCCACGGTGAGGACGGTGAGCGGGTCTCCCTCGTTGACGCCGAGCAGGCCGGCTACGTTCAGGGTCGATTTCGGAGTGTTGAAGAGGAGGCGCTGGATCTGGACGGTTTCGTGCTCGCCTTCGTAGTGAGCGACGAGCTGGCCGGTGACGGGAATGTCGGAGATGGCTGTCTTACGGCGGGCACCGGTAGGGGCGAGCTCGAGGTCGGCGTCGACGATGACGGTGCGCGAAACTTCGGTGACTGGCCCGCCCCACTCCACCTTGACGGGGCCGGTGATGGAGGTGTCGAAGCCGAGATCGCCAAAGCTGGTTGGGGCCGAGTCGTCGAGTATGGTGCGGAGGGGGATGGCTCCGACCTTGACGGTGAGGTAGGCGCGCGAGGCGCTGACGGTGACGGAAGGCTTGGCGACGAGTTTGGGCGGCGCGGGGATTGCCTTGCCGGTAATGGCGGCGTTGGTTTTGCCACCAATCTCGGTGGCTCCTTTGACCGTGGCGGACGTGGTTGTATTTCCCGGCGTGATCGGAACTTCGCCGAGCCAGTCGTCGATCTTGAGTTCGCCCAGGATGGAGCCGCCGCCGGGCAGGTAGGCGGAGAGAGCGGTGAAGAGCAGCTGGGTTGGCGTCACTTTGAGCTGGGCACCGCCGTTGATGTCGCGGAAGCGGACGTATTCGTTCTTGTAGGAGGCGTTGTGGAGCTTGAAGTCGCCGACGAAGAGGTAACCCTTCTGGCATTGCGGGTCGGGCGGAAGCGTCTTGGGTGCGGAGGTCTGGGCCTCGCGTTTGCTGCGCAGGCGTTCCCACAGTTTAGGCTGCTTTTGCGCGGCGGCTGGAGCGACGTAGCAGTTATGGCCGGCGACATTGAGTTCGATGGAGCCGAGGTTGAAGCCGTCCAGATTGGCGAGGATGGCCAGCTGCTGCATCTCGAGGGAGCCGACCAGCTGCGCTTGCCACTCGGGATTTTTGAATTGCTTGATGGAGCCGGAGGCTTTGAGTTCGGAACGCTCGCCGGAATGGAAGTCGAAGGCTTTGAGTTCGGCGGCATCGCGACCGAGTTCGGCTGCGAGGTGCAGGCTCGATTTGGCTTCGGGCTGCTTCGCTAATTGCGTGCGGAGGTCGTTGAGGTCGAGGTTGATGGCGTAACGGTCGGAGCTGCCAACGTAGTGAATCTGGGTGTTCAAATCCTGCGCGGCGAGGTTCAAGGGGACGGCGCGGTCGTTGATGAGGGCGATTCCTCGGACGAGCTCGATCTGCTTGGCCTTGAGATCGAGCAAGGTGTCCTGAACTGACTCGTTCGTTTCGGCTTTCTTTTTGGGCGTGGGCTGGTTGGTCTTGCCGTCCTTATCCACGATGAGATGGATGCGGGGGGATTCGATGCGGAGATAGGAGAGGGAGACGTGGGAGGCCGGAGACGACCCGGTGGCGTGACCCATCAGGTTGAGGATTTGAATGCGGAGGAAGATCTTGTCCGCGCTGAGATATGGTGCGTCGGTCGGCGCTTCGAGGCCGTGGATGACGAGGCCGTCGACTTCGGCGGCCAGATGCCAGACATCGAGGCCGACGTGGCGGACCTCGACCTTGCCGCCGGTGGCATCTTCAAGAACCGTTGCAAGCTGTGTCGTAACGCGGCGCTGGAAGTCGGCCGTCGTGGAGTAGATGGCGAGAGCGATCAAGACGACAACGGTGAGCGCAGCAGAGGCGGCGAGGGTCCAGCCAATGACGCGGAGAATGTAGCGCCCGGTCCCGGGTGGGGGTTGAGCAGCGTGGACAGGTTCGTGTTTTGACTGTTCGGTCTGTTCGCTCATGGGGCATCCTCTCCGGATTTCATGATGCGGACGGTGCCCTGGGCTTTGAGCGAGGTGAGCCAGTCGTTGAGGAGGCCGCCGACGCGTTGCTGGAGGAGTATCTCCTGGATGCGGTCGGAGACGGAATCGAGCGAGGGTGGAGCGAGGTTGCGGCGGGTGAGTTGCGGCACGAGCGTGTTGTCGTAGTAGGTTTTGATCTCCGCGGGTGTGATGCGGATGCCGGCGCGGAAGCGCAGCTCGACGAACTTGAGGGTTTCCATGCGCTGCCGCCAGAGTTCGTCCAGCTGAGGCACGGTGAAGCCCTGACTTTCGACGAACTTGTGCCAGCCATCGTCGGTTTCGCAGTGGTACTGCTTGCAGGCCGGGATGTCGGCCCGGAGGGCGTTGAGATTGGCCTGGGCCTGGGGCAGGGTGACGCGGTCGTCGGGCTGGAGCTTGGCCTGCTGGAGAATGAGGGCGCGATCAATGAGGCGCTCGATGAGGGCGGCGCGGACGGATGGACCTTCCGCCTGCGTCATGGGCTGGAAGGACTCGAAACGGCGCTCTTCGTCGATGTCGGACTCGAGGATGAGATCGCCGTTGACGACGGCGATGACCTGGTCGACGAGGACGGACTGGGCGTGGAGCCGGGGCGCGCAGAAGAGGGCGAGGAGGATCGCGAGGATGGTCGAGGCCGGGTTGGGGTTGCGTTGGGTCATTGGCGGATTCGGCGGAGCGAGACAAAGGGTTGGAACGAACAATGACAGAAGCAGATCCCTACGGGATGACAACAAAATCAGACGGGATGACGAGAAGAATATGTTGCCAGCAGAAAGACAACTACGGAGATTCTGGCTTTGCCAGAATGACGGCGGTGGAATGACGGCGTTGGTGGTTTGACTGCATAGCAACGAGAACTCGCTCTAGAAGGTTTGGCCGATGCTGAAGAAGAAGTTGAAGTGGCTGCCTTGTCCGACGTATGGCTTGATGTTATTGACATAGACGCCGGGGGCGGTTTGCTGGGTGATGACGGGGTAAGTGGGCGGGTTGAGGTTGTAGCTGAAGTCGACACGGATGGGGCCGACCGCTGTTTTATAGCGGGCTCCAAGGCCGAGGGCGTGGGAGAAGTAGTTGAAGTCGCAGGTGCCAACTGTGACGTTGGTGACGACTTTGCAGGTGTCGACGTTGGGTTGATGGAAGCGGCCGGCGCTGGGGAACATGTCGCCGATGTGCTGGAAGACGTTGCCCATGTCGTGGAAGAGGACGAAGCTGACGCTGTCCCCGACGAAGGGCAGGACGGGCGGGGGGAGGCGCATTTCGATGCTGTTGACGAAGACGGCTGAGCCGCCGACGGGGTAGCCGGTCTGGAGGTCGCGCGGGCCGGCATCGTTGATGGGAAAGCCACGGTGTGAGGTGGCTCCGCCGGCGTAGAGACGCTCGGGCAGCGGGACGGCGTTGCAACTGGCGTTGGTGTTGATGAGAGAGCCCGCACAGGCAGCGATGCCGGCGTTGTCGTTGACGCCGAAGGACTCGATGAAGCCGAGGCGGGTCTCGCGGGCGAAGACGTACTTTTTCTTGCCGAACTGGTAGTAGGTGGAGTTGCTGATGTCGGTGCGGTTGAAGTCGGTCTGGGAGCCAAATTTGGAGGAGGCGAAAAAGTTCTGGACGCTGGTGTAGGAGCCTTTGTGGGCGTCGAGCGGGTTGGGGGAGCGGGTGTCGTGGAACCAGGTAAAGGCAGGGCCGCCGACGCGGACGGGCTCTGAAAGCTGGGGGATGAGCGAGGCGGAAATCGCCAGCGAGTTGGGGTCGACGGCTACCCGGCGATATTCAAAGTCGTAGATGAAGGTGTCTTTGCGGGTTGCCTTTTGGGTGACGCGCAGGTCGAAACTGATTTTGGAGGAGGCGAAGGTGGTGATGTCCTGGACGTTGGAATAACCGCCGGAAACCTGCGCGGAGAGCGTCTTGAAATCGCGAATGTGGGGGTTCTGGAACGTGAGGGTTACGACGCGCTCCAACAGGCCATAGGAGCCGTGCAGCGTTAGCGACTCATCCTGACCGCGCACGTTGATGCGGGTGACATCGATCGATACACGGGGGCTGACTCCTGCCCTTCCCTGCTGGGCGGCAGTGGTGCCCTGCTGGGTGCAGTAGTTGCAGGCGGGCAGGCCGGTCTGCGCTTCCAGACCAAAGCCGTAGGTGACATCCCAGCGTTTGGCCTCCTGAATCTGAACGAGGACGTTCTTCTGCTCGGCATCGCCGAGGGGGTTCTGGACGGCGGCGTTGACCTCGTTGAAGAGGGTGAGGTTGTAGAGGTTGCGCTGGGTTTCGAGGATGGCACTCTGATCCAGGGGATCGCCAGGGTGGACGCGCAACTGCTGGTTTACCACGGCGGGCTTGGTGTAGTGGATGCCACTCTCAAGGATTTTGCCGACAAAGACCTGCTGGCCCTGGGTGACGTTGAAGGCGATGTTGGTGCGGCTGGGGTCGGCGGAGTCGGGCACCTGCGTGACCTCGATACGGGCCTGATCGAAGCCGTTGGAGAGGAAGTAACCGAGGATGGCGTCGCGGTCGCCGGAGAGGGTGATCAGCGAAAAGGGCTGGCCGGGGGCGGATTGCAGCAGGTTTTTGAGGACCGGGATTTTGTCGGAATCGACGCCGCTGAGCACCACGTCGCCGAATTTCTGCTGGGTTCCCTCCTGGATGTTGAACCGGACCGAAATACCTGCGATTTTGGCGGGGCGACCGTTTGATTTCAGGTCGGCGTCGCCGACCGTTGCGGTGACTTTGGCCTTGCTGAAGCCGTTTGCCCGATAGAGGGCTTCCAGGTTTTTCTCGTCGGAGCTGAGGAGTTGCTGGCTGAATCGACCGTGGCGGGAGTAGGCGTCGGCCTTCTGAATCTTCAGATTCTCCTTCAGAAGATCGGTGGTGAAGTACTTGTTGCCGACGATATCTACCGAGGCGACCTTGTGCCCTTCACCCTTATCGACAGAGTAGGTAACGGTCTCGTTGACCACCCCGGGATTGTTCTCGGGCTCGATGACGGAGACTTTAACAACGGCGTCGAAGAACCCCTGCTGTTGCAGATAGTCCTTCATGTTGTAGGTGCCTTCGTTGAGCAGGTCGCTGTCGACGGTTCCCTCTTCGTAGATGGGCACGAGGAGATGCAGGCGCGACTTGGAGAATCTGGCTCCGACAACCTGGACCTTGACCACGGGTCCCTGCTCGACCGCGAAGTCATAATCGATCGTCCGGGAGGCGGGGTTGTAGGTGGACTTTCGAAGGGTGACCGTCGCCTCGAGGAGATCCTTTTTCTGGTAGTACTTGCGAAGGTTGTCGAGGGCCGTACTGGTGGTCTCATGGCTGACCTTGGAGTTGGCCTTGAGCTTGCCTTTGCTGCGAAAGGCCTCGACCGTGATGCCCGGGTCTTTGCCTGCTACGGTGACTTTACCGACTCGCGCCTGGGGACCGAGGGCGACGGTGTAGGTGAGATTAATCTGCTGATCGGCGGGCTCGGCGCTTGTCTTCACACTTACGGTTGGCTCGTAGTAGCCGTTGGTGGCGAGAACGAGTTTGACGGCTTCGACACTGGTGGCGGCGTCTGTTTCGGCATAGGCTGCGCCTGGGTTTAGCTTGGTTCCGTACTGGAGCAGCGAAGTGAGGCGATCATTTTTGACGCCCAGAATGGTGATGCGCCCTACGTAGAAGCGGGGGATGCCGCTGAAGATGAGGGTGAGGTTGGAGCCGGAAAGCTCCACGCGAACGGCGATGCTGCGGTAACGGCCTGTGGCGAAGAGGCGGCGGGTGGTTTGGCGGACTTTGATGGGATCGAGTGGCTCGCCGGCTTTCTGGGTGAGTTCGGCGGTCAGTTTGTCCGACTTGTCGAAGTCGACTCCGTCGTAACGAATCTGGTCGACCATGCGGCCCGCGTACTGGGTGAGCGAGGCGTCGAGCGGTGGGAGCGATGCCTCGGGCGCGGCTGCCTGGGTGGGGACGGGCTCGTCAGTGGCGGGTTTGGCGGGGGAAGTCTGCGCAGGAACGGAAGTGCCGAGGGCGATGAGGCAGGCGGCACCGCAGAGGAATCTCCTCAGGTTGCGGGACCGCAGACTCTCAAGCGGCAATATCAACACTCGTCGCTGCAATACCAACACTCGCGGGCCTCATTCTGAAACATCGCGTGGCGGCGGTACTCAGGCCCGCGACCGCTTCGATGGCCTACTCCATCGAATCACCATTCTAGTGCTTCGATGCACAATCATGGCGGTTCGTAACCTCCTATACTGGACCGATGCCTGTGCCGCCTGTACCCGACGTCTTCAGCGACCGCTATTCGCGGCAGATTCTGTTTCCGGGGGTTGGCGCCGATGGACAGGAGAAGCTGGGCCGGGCGAGGGTCGCGGTGGTGGGGGTGGGGGCGACCGGAGCAGCGGCGGCATCGCTGCTGGCGCGGAGCGGTGTCGGCCACCTGACGCTGATCGATCGGGACTTTGTGGAGCCCTCCAACCTGCAACGGCAGGTGCTATTCGACGAGGCCGATGCCCTGGCTTCCCTGCCAAAGGCCGAAGCGGCACGACGCAAGATCACGGCTTTCAATCGTGACGTCACGGTGGAAGCGGTGATCGCTGACCTGGTTCCGGGGAATATTCGTGAGCTGCTGGGGCCAGCGCACCTCGTGCTGGACTGCACCGACAACTTCGAGACGCGGTATCTGTTGAATGACTATGCAGTGGAGCAGGGCAAGCCTTGGATCTATGCGGCGGCGGTGGGAGCTTATGCCGCGACGATGACCATCCTGCCCGTGGGCGATCTGCGGACGGCGTGTCTTGCGTGCCTGTTCCCCGCTGCGCCCACGGGGACAGTGGAGACGTGCGATACGGCCGGGATTTTGGCGACGGCGGTGAATCTTGCGGCGTCTGTGCAGGTGACCGAGGCGATGAAGCTGCTGACCGGGCAGATGCGGCTGGTGCGGCGGAGTCTGCTGTCGTTCGACTTGTGGACGAATGAGCGGTCAGAGATTGCGACAGGCAAGCCCAATCCGGGATGCGAGGTTTGCGCCGGACGGAACTTCCGCCACCTGGCCGGGACGGCGCGTCCGCACATTACGTTGTGCGGGCGGAATTCAGTGCAGATCCATGAGCATCGGCGGCCGATCGACCTTGCAGCCCTGGAGGTTCAGTTAAGTCTGCAACAAGAAATTTCGGAACTCAGGTCAAATGCGATGCTGCTGCGGTTCCGGCGCGGAGGACATACTTTGACCGTTTTTCCGGATGGCCGGGCGCTGATCCAAGGAACAACTGACACGGCGGTGGCACGGTCGCTGTATGCTCGTTTCATCGGGGCATAGGCGGCGCGCCTCCGTGGTTAGACAACCTTTACATAGAGATGCGACTCTTAAGGACAAAGAAACCTTTGAGGCGGCGCCATCGCGAGGGTGCACGTGGCGAGCTTCAAGACAGTTTTGTGAAAGGTACGATCGTGGCGAGTATGAGTAGAGCTCCAATGGAAGACCAGCGGGAGCCGAGTCCCACATTGAAATCTGGGGTGATGAAATCGGGGGCGCATGGGTCGTCGGCCGAGGGGCTCCTCGTGGATGGTGCTGGAGCTGCTATAGCGGCTCCGGCGGTAGCTTCAGAGCCGGTTGCGGATGTACCGGCTGCCGCCAAGCCGCTCAACGGATCGTTCAAACGCAATCCTCCGATCGCGGGTGAGGCGGAGGCGATCGAAGCGGCAAAGGGCGGCGACGCCGATGCGTTTTCGAAGCTGTACAACCTGCATAAGCGCAGGGTCTACACGCTTTGCCTGCGCATGCTGGGGAATGTTTCCGAAGCCGAGGATATGACGCAGGAGGCGTTCCTCCACCTGTTTCGCAAGATCGGGAGCTTTCGCGGCGAGTCAGCATTTTCTACCTGGCTGCACCGGTTGACGGTGAATCTGGTACTGATGCATCTGCGCAAAAAAGGTTTGAATCTGGTCTCCCTAGAGGAGACGATCAGCCCATCGGATGAGGATGCACCGAAGCGGGATTTCGGCAGCCGCGATCCGATGCTGGCGGGGTCAGTAGATCGGGTGGCGCTGGAACGCGCGGTGGCTTCGCTGCCGCCGGGCTATCGCATGGTTTTTGTGCTTCATGATGTGGAAGGGTTCGAGCATAATGAAATTGCGAAGATGCTGGAGTGCTCGACCGGAAACAGCAAGTCACAGTTACACAAGGCGCGCCTGAAATTGCGCGACCTGCTTCGCCAGCATGCGCAGAGTCCTGCGATGGCGTTGCAAGGCAAGGAGGCCAAGGCGTGATCGAACAAAATACCAAGTTGGAGACCGAAGCGGCATCGTTGGCTATCGGCAATGAAGCTACGGACGTGAAACTGGGGCCAATCAATCCGGACGATATGCACGATTTGTTTCAAGGGGCTCCGCTGGGCGAGGTTTTGGACGAGGAGGATCCCTTGGCGCAGTTGCGCAACGATCCGAACTATTCTGCGCTGATCCGGGACCTGGAGTACATCGCGGAAGCGGCGCGCGGTTTGTTTGCGACTGACGATCCGAGCGATAAGGTCTGGGATAACATCCAGAAAAAGCTTGGCACGGACGAGGCGTAAGGCCGATTTGCCACGCGGCGGCGTGAGACCTGGCTAGATGCGGACTACGGAGTGGCCGAGACACATCTCGCCAGCCTCGCTGACGAGCTGATCGATGAGGCCTTCGCCGGAGATGGCCAGAAAGTGGATTCCGCCGATCAGGCGCTCCTGCGGGTGGCTGCTCGGAAATAGGTGAAGCACCATAGCCTCAGCGTGTTTGCTGAGGCTGGCCTGTTTCTGGACCTCGAAGCTGGCGGCCATGCGGCGCAGACGGTTCATCTGATAGCGCATCTTGCTGGCAGAGACGAGGGCCGAACGGCCGAGGCTTGCGTCTAACGCCGCTAGATAGTCAGTCAGGACGAGGAGCTCTTCGTCCATTGCATTGCCGACGGCGGCGATCTTGCGTTTGCATTCGATGGGCATGGCGCGTGCTCCGAGACGGAGGGCCAACTCATCTACCGTTTTGGAGGCAAAGACCGCCTCCAGCGTCACTTCATCGGCGGCCATGATCGTCGCGATGGCGGGCTCGATCAGAGTGGCGGAGAAGCGCGGCAGGACAGGCGTGAGACGGCCCAGGACGGTGCGGTAGATGACTTCGCTCTGGGCAAAGTAAGCGATTTCAGCGGGTCCGCCGATGTAGGCAGCGGTGGGCAGCATGGTGTCCTGAAAGATGGGGCGAAGCAGCGCGTTGGGGCTGATGCGCTCGGGCGCGGCGTCGAGGATCGCGAGGAGGTCGGCGGTGGAGAAGGTGCCGGGGCCAGCCTTCCAGACGTCGGCTGAGGCGTGGCGAAGAATGTGGCGGATCCCGGTTTCGCCGTCGATCAGGAAGAGCATTGAGGAGCCGGGCTTGACGAGAACCTGGGCATGGTAGCCGGCGGACTCAAGTTCGCTGGTGCGACTTAGGAGAGCCGCTTCTATCTCCGAGGCCCGCTCGATCGCCGAGCGGAGAGCAGGGGCGCCGAGGGCGTGGAACTCGGGGCCGGCGGCGTCCATCACGATGAGGCCGTGGGCGGCGAAGAGGCGGGACAGGAAACGGCCGAAGGCAGAGCCGAGGGTTGCGGTGGGGGTATAACACTCGCGCAGCAGATCGCAGACGGGCGCGTAGGCGAGCAGTTCGCTGACCTGATCGAGAGTTTCGGTTACGGCCGGGCCGAGGACGAGGCCGCCGACCGGCTGGCCCGAGGACTGGAGGCCGAGGCGGAGGGTTTCTATGGCGTGTTTGCTGAGGAGCGTGACCTGATCGACCTCGGCCAGGTCGTGGTCCTCGGAGGCGAGCCAGAAGATGGGGACGTGGGGGATGCCGGTGGCGGTTGTGGCTTCCCTGGCTCGGGCGACGGCGGTTGCGGCCTTGAGGAGCGTCAGCAGCGGCCCGCCGAACAGGCCAACCTGCTGGCCGGTGACGACCGCTCGCGCTCCCTGGCGAAGCAGCTCGATATGTTGCAGGGCGGCTTCGCCCGCGCCGAAGGAGACGTTCTGTCGCAGGAGAGCGTCGGCCAAAGCGTCGGTATGGGGAACGGCGACATCGCGGTTCATCCAGCTATTGCCGATGGGTTCGGCTCCGTACCAGTGGCGAAGGGCTGCGGGAGCCTCCGCCATCGCGAGGTAGTCCGCGTACAGGCGGGTAATATGCGGGAGCACCGACATCGGATAACACTCGGCGATAGACGCTTCTTGGTTTGGGACAGTCATCGGGCCTCTGGTGCGGTAAAGGGGAATGACGGCGCTGCAAACGGGACACACGTTGGATGCGTTGCGCCGGGTTGCCGACGCAGAATGATACCGTAGGCAAATGGCGAGCAAAATCAAATCGAAGACAGCAGCGAAGAAGCAGACTTCCCTACCAACCCCGGCCAGCCCTTCGCGGACGAAGGCAGTCGTGCTGAAATCGAAGGTTTCGTACAAGGGTAAGGTATTTTCGGTCACAACGGATACCGTGACCGAACCGGGTGGCGTAACGAGCACGCGGGACGTGATTCGGCACAACGGATCGGTGATCGTCCTGGCGGTTGACCGGTCGGTGAATCCGGCGGATCCGACGATCCTGATCGAGCGGCAGTATCGTCACGCGGCTGGGCAGTTTCTGCGGGAATTACCGGCGGGGCGGATTGAGCCAGGCGAGGCTCCACTGGCGGCCGCGAAACGCGAATTGATTGAAGAAACCGGGTTCCGCGCGAAGAAATGGAGCAGGCTGGTGAAGTACTACGCGAGCCCGGGATTCCTGGGGGAGACGATGCAGGTGTTTCTGGCGGAAGACATCTGGCCAGGGGTTGCGGAGCCGGAAGCCGATGAAAAGATCACGCTGCAGCAGATTCCGCTCTCTGAGGTGTTGGAGCTGATTGAGTCTGGAAAGATTGTTGACGGCAAGACGATCCTGTCGGTTTTGCTTTATGCGAGACGCTCTAAGCTTCTGAATTAGAACAGTTTGCCGTGGTCGGGGAACGATTCACGTGAGCACAATTGCTCGTGTCACGTCTCCATGTGACACAAGGCACTCGACTTTTGGACTCCAAGTTTGCAAAAAGTTGAACGCCTCAGGCAGCGAATTCGCTCATGGTCGGCGTCCAAAGTTGGATGCAGTGATCCAGGCTTAGGAGGGGTTCGTTCATGCCGCAATACAAAGGTCAGGTGAAATGGTTTAACAACGCAAAAGGTTTCGGATTTCTGGGGCGCGACGAGGGTCCGGATGTTTTCGTCCACTACAGTTCGATTCAGTTGGAGGGGTACAAGTCGCTGAAGGAAGGTGACGAGGTGGAGTTCGATATCATCCAAGGCACCAAGGGTCCGCAGGCAGATAATGTAGCTCGATTGAGGGCAGCCCTTTAACCCGCAGTTTGGACACGATTTGCGACCGGATTTCAGGTGATACTGAGAGCGCCGCTTCTTTGCGGCGCTTTCTTACGTTAAGGATACCGATGGATAACATTGCGCTGGCCCGGTTGTTGGATGAGACTGCTTCCCTGCTGGAGATTGACGGAGCCGACGTGTTCCGCGTGCGGTCTTACCGGCGCGCAGCCGAGACCGTGGAGCAGCAGACGATTCAGCTGGCGACGCTGCTTGCACCCGACGCGGATCCGAAACTGCTGTTGGCGATCCCGGGGATCGGCAAGGGGATGGCCGCGAATCTCCGTGACCTGGTGGATACCGGAACGATGCCTCTGCGCGAGGAGTTGCTGACGAAATACAGGGCGACGATGCTGGACCTGCTGAGACTGCCGGGGATGGGTCCTAAGACGGTAGCGCTGGTGTGGTCCGCGTTGCAGGTCTCCAACATGGACGAGCTGGAGGCGGCGGCAAAGGCCGGGCAGTTGAACGAACTGCCGCGGATGGGCGAGAAGTTTACGACCAAGCTGCTAAAGGGGATCGAGGACTACCGGAAGAATTCGTCGCGGTTCCGGATCGACGTGGCACGAGAGTTTGCGGAGCGGATTTCGGCGCTGATTCTGGCGTTCCCGGGCATCGAGACGGTGACGCCGGCGGGCTCTTTGCGTCGCGGCCGGGAGACGGTGGGCGATCTCGACCTGCTGGCGACGGGGCCGGCCTGCGAGCCGGATGTGGTCGCGGCGGCGGTTCAGCATGTAGCGACGCTACCGCTGATCGATAACCTGCTTGCGCGGGGGCAGAACAAAGTGACGTTCACCCTGCGGAACAATCTACAGGTGGATGTAAGACTACTGCCGCGGGTGAGCTACGGCGCCGCCATGCAGTACTTTACGGGGTCGAAACACCATAATGTGGCGCTGCGGCAGCGGGCGATCAAGCGTGGATTGACGTTGAGCGAGTATGCGCTGGTGCGGCTGGAAGACAACAAGATCATCGCTTCGGAGACGGAGGAGGCGATCTATAACGCGCTCGACCTGGCGTATATTCCGCCTGAGTTGCGGGAGAATAATGGCGAAATCGAAGCGGCGGCGGCGAGCTTCTCCGGCGCCGCCACGGGTGGTTTGCCGAAGCTGATCACGCTTGCGGATATTCGCGGCGACGTCCACATGCACACGACGGAGACGGATGGAACGGCTTCGATACGCGAGATGGCGGAGGCGGCGATTGCTCGCGGGCGCAAGTACATCGCGATTACGGACCACTCCAAGAACCTGGCGATGACTAACGGCATGGACGACGCACGGGCGCTGGCCCACGCGGCCCGTGTGCGGCAGGTGAACGCGGAGATGGAGGGCAGGATTCACATCTTCACGGGTGTCGAGGTGGACATTCTCGCCGAGGGCGAGCTGGATCTGGAGGATGCGACCTTGGCGCAGCTCGACATCGTGGTGGCTAGCGTTCACTCGCGGTTCGATCAGCCGAAGGAGGTCATCACGGCAAGGATCATCCGGGCGATCGAGAATCCTTACGTGCGGATTCTGGGCCATCCAACTGGGCGCAAGCTGCTGAAGCGCGATGCCTATGCGGTTGACGTGGAGGCGGTGTGCAGGCGAGCTGCGGAGCTTGGGGTCGCGGTGGAGCATAATGCCGCGCCGGCTCGGACTGATTTGTCGGACGCGAATTTGCGCCTGGCGAAGTCGCTGGGGTGCCGGATTTCGATGAACACCGACGCCCATGCGACGGGCGAGATGGACTACATGGAAGATGGCATCGTACAGCTGAGGCGGGCGTGGCTGACGGCGGACGATGTGGTGAATACGGCGGCGACGGCGGAGGAGTTTTTGGGGCGGCTGCGGAAGCGGAGCTAGGCGATCTTCTGGAGTGTCTCGGCGAGCACTTCGGAGATCACCTCATCGGCGATTCCGTGGCGCTTGAGGCTCTCGAGTAAAGTTGTGACCTCTGGCTGATTCAGCCGAGATTCGTCTTTTCTCATGCCTTCACTGATGTAGACACGGATCAGGGATTCGCAGGTACTGAAGCCAAGAACAGGTGCCATCTCAGTCAAATCTTCAACTACATCCTCGGGCAGTCGGATGGTCACGGTGGTTCGAGGGCGGTCTTTGGTCATTCGACGTTTCAATTTTTCGCTAAGCGTTTTCATAAATTTTCAGCTCTCTCCGCGTGGCTTCACGGGCTGAGATAATCCGTATCGTCTCCCCTTCGATTGCGATATGCACAACGAAGAGAAGGTGTCTCTGAAAATCGAGGCCGATTGCAGCCTTGCGACTCTCGTCGTCGACTCCTGCATCTATCAGTTCGTGTAGAGAGTCGAAAAAGACTTCGATTGCTTGATCGAAGGTTACACCGTGCTTCGCAAAGTTGGCAGTTGCTTTCTCGCTATCCCAGACAAATCGCAAACTGCCCCGGCTAACAAAGACGTCAATGTGCCCTATCGTACAACTTCCGCCCCACGCCATCGCGGATAAACTATTGGTCGACCATGCCTTCCAAGCGAAACTTCGGGCTCGACCTGGCGCGTGCTATCGCGATCACGATGGTGTTTCTGTCTCACGGGGTTTCAGCGCTGGAGACTCTTGGTGTGGGCGTGGATTTATTCTTCGTGCTGTCGGGGTTTCTGATTGGACGGATTTATCTGCGGTCGCAGATGGACGCCCATCATGCGCCGGGGACGTTTACGCTTTGGGGATTCTGGTCGGCGCGCTGGTTTCGGACGTTGCCGCCGTATCTTGCGGCGCTGGGGTTGTTTGGGCTGGCGGAGCGGTGGTTTCATAACAATCCGATTCATGCGTACTACCTGGTGTTTGCGCAAAATTATCTTGGCGTGACTGGTTTTGGGCCTTCGTGGTCGTTGTGCGTGGAGGAGCATTTTTATCTTGCGCTTCCGCTGATCGGGTTCCTGCTGCTGCGCTTTGTAGGACGCACGAAATTGCTGTGGGCGCTGCCGGCGCTGGCTTTGGTGCCGCAGGTGTTGCGCATGGCGGCGGCACTGGGTGGGGGTTTGCCGGAAAACTGGTATTGGCAGACGCATCTGCATTGCGAGGGGCTGATCCTCGGAGTCTGGCTGGCTTATGTGTTTGTGGACCGGACCGAGTTGTGGGGCAAGCTGCGTCGACCGGCGATTTGGCTCGCGAGTGTACCGGTGGCGGTTTTGATTTATCAGAATTTTGCCGCGGAACAGCCGCTAGGATTCCGGGCTACGGTTTTTCTGCTGTACGCGGTGGGCTACGCGGCGTGGCTGCGGCTCCTGTACGACGTGCGCTGGGCTCCCACATCTGCAATGGGAAAGGCCGCGGTCGGCGCGGTCCACGGGATTGCACTGGCCTCGTACAGTATTTATCTGGTGCATACGTTGCTGTTTACGGATGTGCGCTTGATGATTGATGGATGGCCGCGCGGGGTGGTGAAGACCGGGACGATTCTGGCTTGTACGCTGGTGGGGTCGGCTGTGTTTTACTTCGCGGTGGAGCGTCCGACGATTCTTGTGCGGGACCGGCTATTGCGACATTCGTGATCCCACTCATCGCAGAAGCGCGATGAATGGGGCACCCGCTGCCAAACGAAGTAAACTTCGGAACATGCTTGCCTGTCGATTCGCTCTTGCGACCGTTATTCTGACGACTGCGCTCCACGCGCAGACAACACCCTTGCCGAAGACCCCGACGGCAACCACTTCGACCACCAATCCGTCGCGCAATGCGCAGCAGGAAGCGGCTCCCGCTCCGCATACGCCGACGCGGGCAGAGGTCTTGCGCGGGGCTTATGGACCGTTCCGGGCGAACAACGATCTGCTGTATTACCACCTCGATGTACGGGTCGATCCGGTGGCCAAGACCATTGCGGGCAAGAATACCGTGCGCTTCAAGATGTTTGCCGATGGCACGCGCATCCAGCTCGACCTGAGCGAGGTGCTGGTCGTCGACAAGGTGATGCTGGGCAAGGAAGAGCTGGTATACACACGGGATTCGGGCGCGGTATTTATTGACTTTCCGCACATGCTGAAGAGTGGACAGACGTACTCCGTCGACTTCTACTATTCCGGGGCACCCAGGGCGAAGGGGCGGTTCGGCGGGATGAGCTTCGAAACCGATCCGCAGGGCAGGCCGTGGATCGTGACGGCGGACGAGGATGATGGCTGCAACATCTTCTGGCCCTGCAAAGACCAGTGGAAGGACGAGCCGCAGGAGGGGATGGACATCTCGGTTGCGGTGCCGAATGATCTGGTCGCTGTTGCCAACGGGAAGCTGACCGGGAAGAAGGATTTGGGCGATGGCTACTCTCAATGGAACTGGAAAGTAACTTATCCGATCAATAGTTATGGGGTGGCTTTGAATATCGGGGCCTATGTCCATTTTTCCGATACTTATAAGAATGCGGCCTATCCACCGCTTGCACTGGACTATTACGCTCTACCGGAGGATTTGGAAAAGGCGAAGGTCCAGTTCGCACAAGCCAAGGGAATGCTGGATGCATTTGAGCATTATTTCGGGGAATATCCGTTTGCTCGCGATGGGTACAAGCTGGTGCAGGTTCCATACGCCGGGATGGAGCATCAGTCGGCGGTGACTTATGGGAATCATTTCGTCAATGGCTATCTGGAGCGCGACTGGACTGGCGTTGGGATATCGCCGAGATTCGACTTCATTATCATTCACGAGAGCGGGCATGAGTGGTTTGGCAACGCGGTGTCGGCGCAGGATCGTTCGGACATGTGGATCCATGAAGGTTGGGATACTTACCTTGAAGAATTATTTGTGGAATATCACTACGGCAAGGCTGATGGGCTGAAATATGCCTCCGGATTTATTCCAAAGGTTAGGAATCAGTCGCCGATTGTGACGGAGCGCGAAGCGCTGGCCGAGCCGCCGCAGGATATGTATTTCAAGGCTGCCCTGATGTTGATGAGCCTTAGGTCGTGGATTGACGATGATCCGAAGTGGTTCACGCTGATCAAGGGGTTCTATCAGCACTTCAAGTATCAGAACTCGATGACGGAAGATGTGGTCGCGTGGTGGAACGCACAGACGGGGATGAATCTGACCGCGTTTTTCAATGAATATCTGCGGCACACGGCGATTCCGAGCCTGGAACTGAACTTCGACGAGGCGGCCCACACGGTGATGTACAAGTGGCAGGCCGATGAGACGGGGTTCGACATGGCGATCAAGGTAGGCGACCCGCAACACTGGCAGACGATTCACCCGACGACCGAGTGGAAGGTGTTGAAGTCGCCGCTGGGGTTGAAGGACTTCAAAGTGGCGACGGACTTGTTTTATGTCAATGTGAGCAAGACGTAGGGGCGGGACGCTGTAAACTGGAAGATGTGGCTCATCTTGCAACAACCCACCCGGCGATGACGCGCGATCTGAACGAGATTGCGGCGGATACATCGTTGGCTTCCGCGTACGCAGTGCTGTTCAAGCTGCGCGTGTCGGTGATGGTGATCATCACGGCGGCGGCGGGACTTTACCTGGGCGACTTACATTCTGGCGTGAACCCATTTCATCTGCAGGCGTTTTATGCGCTGGCCGGGATCGCGCTGGTGACGTGCGGCTCTTCCGCGCTCAATCAGGCGCTGGAGCGGCGCTCGGACGCGCGGATGCCTCGGACACGGAAACGGCCGATGGTGACCGGGCGGATTGGGCTGATGCATGGCCTGCTGCTGGGATTTGCGGCTGTCGCGGTCGGTACGCTCATTCTGGCGGCGGAAACCAACATTTTAACGACGACGCTGACCCTGCTCACCGCCACGGGCTATGTTGCGATCTACACGCCGCTGAAGCGAATGACGACGTTGAACACGTTTATCGGGGCTTTCCCCGGGGCTCTGCCGCCGCTGATCGGATGGACGGCGGCACGCGGGTTGATCGAGTGGCCTGCTGTGGCTCTGTTCGCGGTCTTGTTTGTGTGGCAGTTCCCCCACTTTATGGCGATCGGCTGGATGTACCGCGACGATTATCGGCATGGTGGAATCCGATTGGCGGCGACGCAGCAACCGATTGGGTGGGCAGCGCGGTCGACCGTATTTCAGGCCCTGTTTTACGCCGTGCTGATGATTCCAACTGCTTTGTGGACGACGTTTCTCGGTGTGACCGGCGCACCTTATGCCATTGCCGCGACTTTGCTTTCCCTATGGTATCTATGGGCGACGATTCGCTTTGCACGGATCCTGCGCGACCCGGGCGCAGCGGAAAGTCGCGCACTCGCGAAGAGCCTGCTAAAGGTAAGTGTGCTCTATCTGCCCGCGCTGATGGCTGCGATGCTGCTGAATGCGCAGGGGCGGGCACCGTTTTAAGGCTAATTTTGTGAAAGTGTGCCGCCCAGAAAGACAACTACGGAGATTCTGGCTCCGCCAGAATGACGGCGGTGGTTTGAGCCGATCAAGGTTGCGCCGGAATCGCGAGTAGTCGTCGTTTAGACTGAAAGCACTGATGATGATCCCGAAGAAGACTTCCATTGAGGTGTTTCAAACGCCGCTGAATGTGATTGCCATGATCATCGGCATCAGCGCCGCGGCTTCTGCATTTTTGTTTTGGCTGGTATACAAACACGAGCCGACGGATGCGATGCAGCAACACCTTCTGTTTCTGCCAGCGCTGAATGCGGGGCTGAATCTGCTGTGCACGATCGCGCTGCTGATCGGCTTCCGCCACATTTGGAACGGCCGCATTGTTAAACACCGAAATGCGATGTTTACGGCGTTCATCTTCTCGACGCTGTTTCTGGTTTCGTATATTACGAACCATGCGCTGCATGGGGACGCGAAATTTCCGACGACGCATCCGACGGCGCGGTTCATCTATCTTTGGATTTTGCTGACGCCGCATATTCTCGCGTCGATGGTTGCGCTACCGATGATCTTGATCACGTTCTTCTTTTCGCTGACGGGACGAATTCCGTGGCATCGGCGGATTGCACGCTACACGTTTCCGCTTTGGCTTTACGTGTCTGTGTCGGGCGTGATCGTATACGGGATGCTGGCGGTGTACCGTTAGGACTCTAGAAACTACACTTATGCGTCCAGACACTCGCAAAATCCTGACGACGGGCTCGATCATCCTGGCGATGGGCGTGGTGGCGGCTGTGCTGGCGGAGACGGTGCTGGGGGGGATTGGCCGGCAGGGGCCACACACCAATATGGGCTGGCTGGCGCTGATGCTGGCAATGGGTTGCCTGCCGACCGGTACGCTGACGCTACTGCTGGGTCTGGCGAAGGTTGGGGCGGATCGGCGGAAGTAGGCGCGTCGTCCACAGGCTGGGATGCGGTGGGTCTGCTATTCTCAGGGTCTGAAATCTAAGCGGTTTGGAGCATTCTCATGGCAAAAGGCGTCAACAAAGTATTCCTGCTCGGCAACGTTGGGAAAGACCCCGAGATTCGTTCGACGGCCGGCGGCATGGTAGTGGCAAGCTTCTCGCTGGCGACTGCGGATCGCGCCAAAGACGCGCAGGGCAACTGGGCCGACAAGACCGAGTGGCACAACCTGGTGTGCTTCCAGCGGACAGCGGAAATTGTGCGCGACTACGTTAAGAAGGGCTCGCAGATTTTCGTCGAGGGCAAGATCCAGACACGCTCGTGGGACGACAAGACGAGCGGCGAAAAGAAGTACAAGACCGAGATCCTGGTGAATGATTTGAGCCTTCTGGGCGGCAAGTCGGGCGGGTCAGAGGGCGGCGGCAGTTCGTATTCGAAGCCTGCGGCGACCTCATACGATCAACGCGCGCCAGCGACCGCGCCGGATTATGGCGACAGCGGGATTACGGACGACGACATTCCGTTTTAGTCCACGGCCAGTGATATTCTCAGCGCAGGTGGTGCGAATATGCCCGCAACCTTGATGCCGGTTGAACTGTACCTTCGGCTCTCCGATGAATTCGAGCCGGATGCCGACTACGTTGACGGCGAGATTGAGTTGAGGCCGATGGGCGAGTTTGACCACACCAGTTGGCAGACGGCGATTCAGATGTGGTTTATGAACCACGGGCCCGAATGGAATGTTCGGGTTCGGCAGGAGTTGCGCGTTCAGGTTAGTCCGACTCGGTATCGCATTCCCGATGTGGTGGTATGGGACCGGTCGCGGCCGACGGAACAAATTCTGACTCATACGCCGATTGCGATCTTCGAGGTGTTGTCGCCGGAAGATCGGATGTCGAGGATGATGATCAAGCTGGCCGACTACGAGGCGATGGGAATCCGTACCATCCGCGTAATCCAGCCTAAGTCCAAAGAGATATCGCGTTTCGAGAATGGCACGCTGGTGCCAGTCGATACCGAGATCGAACAACTTCCCGACAGCCCATGTTCGATTGATTGGGCTCGCGTGAAGGAGATGCTGGATTGGTAGCCGAGCCTAGTAGACTGATTGTATGATTGATGAAGCCACCTTCCGCCGTGTTTCCGACAGCGCGCTCGAAGCCTTGAAGCAGTCGCTGATTGCCGCTGAGGAAGATGGCGGGTTCGAGGCCGAAGACAACAACGGCGTGCTGAATGTGCTGTTTGAAGATGGCGGCACGAAGTTTGTTTTTACGCCGCAGACTCCGGTACGGCAGGTCTGGATTTCGGCTCGGACGACTAGCTTCAAGCTGGACTGGGATGAGGCGGGGGGGGCGTTCGTTCTGGCCAAGACCGGTGAGACGCTGACGGCGCTGACGACGCGCCTGTTGCGGGAACAACTGGACGATCCTTCGATTCAGCTCCAATAATGCGGTTCAGCTCCGATAATCGCCATTACTGGCGTTGGAAAGACGCGAAAAATCCTGTTCGAACATTCCTCTCGCACGGTAGACTGGGGGGACATGCGTTGACCGGAATTTTGTTCGCTGCGAATGCTGGAACCGTCGTGTGTCTGCGGGTCTTAGCACGAACTCCCTGGGCCAACGGAATTATCCCAACTTTCCACGAGACGGCCCATTATGCCTTTGCTCTCAGTAGCGATCATCACCTGCGACGAAGAACGGAACCTGCCGCGGACGCTGGCCAGCGTTGGCTTCGCCGACGAGGTTATCGTGGTCGATTCCGGCTCGAAGGATCGGACGGTGGCGATTGCGGAGTCGTTTGGCGCGAAGGTTTTTGTGCGCGAATGGCCGGGATTTGCCGCGCAGAAGAACTTCGCGATTGCGCAGTGCTCGGGCGACTGGGTTCTGTCACTGGACGCGGATGAAGAGATGTCGCCCGAATTGGCGAAGCAGCTTCAGTTGCTGCTGCCGACAAACCCGCCGGCGGATGCTTATTTTATCAATCGCCGGAACCTGTTTCTGGGCCGCTGGATCAAGCGCGGCGGCTACTACCCCGACCCAAAGCTGCGACTGTTCCGGCGCCGGGCGGCGAACTTCTCGCAGCAGCCGCACTTTGAAGAGCGTCCGGTACACGAGACGATCGTGTTCGACGGCGAATCGGCAAAGCTGGATTTTGACCTGATCCACCATGCCTATCCGACGCTCGAAGATTACCTGGAACATATGGACCGGTACTCCACGCTGGGCGCGCAACTGCTGGTCGACCAGGGCAGAACGAGCCGATCGCACCTGGCGTTTTACTGGAACGTGCTGGTCGTTCCGCATCTGAGCTTCTTCTACAACTACATTGTGCGGTTTGGGTGGCTGGATGGGCGCGAGGGTTTGCTGCTGCATCTGTACCACTCGACCTATGTGAGCTGGAAGTATTCGAAGGCATGGTACGCGGCTCGCGATGCGAAGCCGGTGGCCGAGTAGAAACTCTGGTCTGAGTGGAACATGGTAAAAAAGACCATGCGCCCAGCGATTATTTTCACGCTCACCCTGCTTTCTGCTGCGTCTGTTGCAGCTCAGCGTCCTGAACCAGCCGGGATCCCCACTATTGCCGCCAAGACAGCATCCATGACCAACATGCCGGGCCTGCTCCCGCTGCATTGGGATGCGACGGCGGGCAAACTGTATCTGGAAATTCCGCTGGATGCCAAGGGCAACAGCGCGGAGATGCTCTACACGAACTCGCTGCCGTGGGGCACGGGCTCGAACGATCTCGGGCTGGATCGTGGGCAGACATCGGGTGGAAAGGTAGTGCGTTTTGAGCGGACAGGCCCCAAGATTCTGCTCGTAGAGCAGAACGAGATGTTCCGCTCGTCGGCGACCGAAGCGCCGGAGCAGCTGGCCGTCAAGACGTCCTTCCCGACCTCTGTTCTGGCAGGCTTTGTGGTTGCCGGACAATCCGATGGCGCGGTTCTGGTCGATGCTACGGAATTCTTCCTGCGCGATGCACACGAAGTAGCGACGACCCTGACCAGGGCGCAGCAGGGTGTGTATCGGGTCGATCCGATGCGTTCGACGATCGATCTGGAGTCGACCAAAGCTTTCCCGAAGAACACAGAGGTCGAGGCTGCCCTGACTTTTGTGTCGGAGGCGCCGTCGGGGCGGAGGTCGTATGTAGCGGAGGTTACGCCGGACGCCCATGCGATGACGATCCATGAACACCAATCGTTTCTGGAGCTGCCGCCGCCGGGCTTTACGCCCCGCCGCTTCGATCCGAGGGCAGGCTACTTCCCTTCCTCGTACCGCGATTATTCGGCTCCGCTGGGCGCGAATCTGGACCAGCAGTTCATCATCCGGCATCGCCTGGTGAAGAAGGACCCAAGCTGCACCAAGTCTTGCGTTGCGGTGACGCCGATTCAGTATTACGTCGATACCGGGGCTGCGGAGCCGGTGCGGACAGCTCTGCTGGAGGGCGCGCGGTGGTGGGATCAGGCGTTCCAGGCGGCGGGCTGGGCTCCGGGAACGTTCAAGGCGGATATGCTGCCTGCGGGTGCAGACCCGATGGACATCCGCTTCAACATGATCCAGTGGGTGCATCGCTACACGCGCGGCTGGAGCTACGGCGCGGCGATCACCGATCCAAGGACCGGCGAGATCATCAAGGGCAATGTGACGCTGGGAAGCCTGCGCGGGCGGCAGGATTACATGATCGCCGAAGCGCTGCTCTCGCCTTACGTGCAGGGTAAGACGTTCACCCCGGCGAACGATCCTATGCTGGCGATGGTGCTGCAGCGCATTCGCCAACTGGCGGCGCACGAGACCGGCCATACGCTTGGGCTGTCCCACAACTATGTCGCAAGCATCCTGCCGCACGGCGTGGACGAGACGACCTCGGTGATGGAGTATCCGCATCCGTGGGTAACGCTGGATAAGAATGGGGTGCCGGATCTGTCGCACGCCTACCCGGTGAACATCGGGGTATGGGACAAGGTCGCGATCAACTACGGTTACCGCGACTTCGCGTCAAAGACCGACGAGCACGCGGAGTTGAACAAGATTCTGTCCGACAGCGAAAAGGCGGGGCTGCGTTACATCACGGACGAGGATTCGCGTCCTTTTGGCAGCGCGCATCCCTACGCGCACCTCTGGGATAACGGTTCGGACCCAGCCGCTGAGCTGGAGCGAATTCTGACCGTTCGGACTGCGGCGCTGGCGCAATTCGGAGAAAACTCAATCAAAGCCGGCGAACCATTAGCCAAAATGGAGGATGTCCTGGTGCCACTTTACCTTCTGCACCGCTACCAGGCAGAGGCAGCGATCAAGATGATCGGCGGCCTGGATTACCGGTACAACCTGCGCGGGGATGGGCAGCCGATGCCGACCATCGTAGCCAACGCGGATCAGAAGCGGGCGCTGGCGGCGGTGCTGAAGACACTTGCTCCGGATACCCTGACGATTCCCGAGGCGCTACTCCGTATCATGCCGCCGCGACCGCCGGGGCTGCGGAAGTCCCAGGAGTCGTTCCCCTCAGAAACTGGACTGACCTTTGATCCGATTGCGACCGCAGAATCGGCCGCGGACCTGACGCTGCAGGTGCTGTTCGATCCGGCGCGGGCGTCGCGGGTGATTCAGTACCACATGCGGACGCCGCCCTCGTCGCCTTCGCTGCGCGAGATCATGGAGGCCGTGTCGAAGACGACGGCGGAGCGGATCGACGGCGGGCATACGATGTCGTCGGAGGTGGAACGGGCGGTTGAGTTTCGCGGGCTGGAGTCGATGTTTGGGCTCGCGGTCAACCCGGCGGCATCCAGCCAGGCGAGGGCGATTGCGCGGTCGCATATCAATGATTTGTTGAAGGCGTGGACGACAACGCCTCCTCCGACGGATTCAGCGGAGGCGATTCACCGCGCGGCGATGATCGAGCGGATCAACGAGTTCCAGAGGGATCCGACGAAGTTTGTGCCGGTGAAGCCGGTGGAGGCTCCGCCGGGGATGCCGATTGGGGATGACGAGGAGATGTAAGGGAGCATTTCAAGGAGAAACGTGCATAATAACCGAAGAGGGAAATCATGGCCGCTGCGACTCAATCTGTCCCGCACTCTTGACTCTCGACGAGTACCTTCAGACCAGCTATGAGCCGGATCAGGAGTTTGTTGAAGGCCACCTGCAGGAACGAAACGTGGGCGGCACGAAGCACGGCTTACTCCAGATGCAACTGGCAATCTGGTTCCACCTTCATTCGGATTGGAATCTTCGGACGGTTGGCGAACAAAGGACGAGAATCAGTGAAAGCCGTGTCCGGCTTCCGGACGTATCCGTGGTCTTGGATGATGACTCACTGCTCGAAGAACCTCGCACCACTCCTGCCTTCATCGCCATTGAAATCCTCTCGGTTGGCGATCACATGCCTCGAGTCCTTGTACGCCTTCAGGACTTTGCGGCAATGGGAGTGCGGCATATCTGGTTGCTTGATCCGATCACATGTGTCGCTTACAGGTATTCCTTGGGCGGGCTGAAGTTAGTGGAAGGTACACGCATCTCGATCATCGATTCTCCGGTGTTTCTTGATTTGGATTTTCTCTTCTCGTCTCTTAAGCTGCGCAGCGCTCGTTGAGCCTGACAACCACTGAACGCGTTACCATGGCAGCACATCTACCAAATGGTAAAAACCACCAGTCGGCCCGTCTTCCGGCAGCGTCGCGAGGTAAACTTCAGTCTTTGCGCCGTAGGGTAGGTCCATGGGTGCGGATTCGGTGCCCATGTCGGTTTTGACCCAGCCGGGGTGGGCTGAGTTGACCTTGATCTTGGTCTCTTTCAGCGCGTCTGCAAGGTGGATCGTGTAGGCGTTCAGCGCGGCCTTGGACGAGTCGTAGGCGAGGGTTTTCGAGTTCATGCCGGCCTTGGGATCCGACTGGATGGCGAGGGAACCGACGATGCTGGAGACGTTGACGATGCGCGCGGCTGGGGACTTGCGCAGCAGCGGCAGGAAGGCGTTCGTGACCGCGATGACTGCGAAGAAATTCGAATCGAAAGTCCGGCGCAAATCTTCCTCGGAAACTGTCACAGCGGTATTGGTCCCAAGGTTTTCAAGCAAAATGGCTGCGTTATTGATCAGGATGTCGAGGTGGCCAAACTCTTGGCTGATAGAGGCGGTTGCAGCCTGGATGTCGGCGGCGTTCAGGACGTCGAACTGGACGGCGCGGGCGTCGATTCCCTGCTGCTTCAAGGTGTCGGCGGCAGCCTCACCTTTGGCGAGGTCGCGGGCACCGAGAAGCACGGTAATGCCTTGCTGGCCGAGCTGGCGGGCGGTTTCGAGGCCGATTCCTTTGTTGGCTCCGGAGATAAGGGCGATCTTCGACATGAGGTTTCCTCTTTCCAAGATGAGATGACGCGGCGGCGTGGAAGATGCACGGAACGGACGTACCTCGTATACTCGCGCATGATGCTGCGGAATGGATCGCTAATACGTGTGTTGGTTGCGAAACCCGGGCTGGACGGGCACGACCGCGGCGCGAAGATCATTGCGCGGGCGCTGCGCGATGCCGGTATGGAAGTGATCTACACCGGGCTGCGCCAGACTCCGGAGATGATTGTGTCGGCGGCGATCCAGGAGGACGTGGATTGCATTGGATTGTCGATTCTTTCCGGAGCGCACAATGGGATTGTTCCCCGCATTCACGAGTTGCTGAAGGCGCAGGGCGCGGACGACATTTTGCTGGTGTTGGGCGGCACGATTCCGGCGCAGGATGAACCGCTGATGAAGGCCTCGGGGGTTGCGGCAATCTTCGGGCCGGGCACACCGCTCGAGACCACGATTGAGTTTATCCGCAGCAACGTCAAGGAGAGGCATGGATTCGCTACTGGTCAATGATGCCGGGCCGATCCGGACGCTGACGCTGAACCGGCCGGATGCTCGCAATGCCCTGTCGCCGGAGTTGCAGCGTGAGCTGATTCGGGCGCTGGAGCAGGCGGCGTCGACGAAGTCCGTGCGGGTGCTGGTGATTACCGGCGCGGGCAAAGCGTTCTGCGCGGGGCTTGATTTGGGGGCGCTGAAGCTGGGTGAGACCTTGGAAGCGTCTTCGCCCGAAGCAAAGGAGCTTGCCGACAACACGAGCCGCTTCGCACAGATTCTTCGCATGCTGTATGAACTTCCGATTCCTACGATCGCTGCGGTGAACGGGCACGCAATCGCCGGTGGCACAGGGATTGCCACTGTGTGCGACTTTACGCTGGCGGTGCCGGAGGCGAAGTTCGGCTACACCGAGGTGAAGATCGGCTTTATTCCGGCGGTGGTTTCGGTGTACCTCGCTCTACAGACAGGCGAGAAGCGTGCGCGGGAACTGCTGCTGACTGGGCGACTTTTTAGTGCTGCTCACGGCTACCAACTTGGGCTGATCAGCGAGATCGTCGAGCCAGATGCGCTGATGGCGCGGGTACAGGAGCTGGCCGAAACTCTGGTTGCAAATTCACCCACGGCGCTGCGCGATACGAAGGCTTTGCTGGCCGAACAGAATCGCGACTTCCTCGATAATTCGGTTACCCTGGCGCTGGACGCAAGCGTTAGGACGAGGCAGACGCCGGACTTTCTCGAAGGCATCACGGCGTTTCTGGAGAAGCGGAAACCGGAATGGGGACGGTAGTTGGGTAGACTAACCGGATGACGGGTGAGACGCGGGTAAGGGTGCGGTACGCCGAGACGGACCAGATGGGCGTGGTGTATCACGCGAACTACCTGATCTGGTTTGAGGTTGGGCGGGTGGAGCTGATCCGGCAGATGGGGCTGGATTACAAGTCGATGGAAACCGAAGACGGGTGCAGCATCGCGGTCGTTGAGGCCAACGTGCGTTACAAGGCTCCGGCGCGGTACGACGATGAGGTGGTCGTGCGGACGCGGATCGCGGAGTTTCGTGGGTCGATTATCAAGTTTGCATACCAGGTCTTTCGGGCGGGCGATGAGCTACTGCTAACTGAGGGCTTCACTAGCCACCTGGTGGTGGATAAGACGATGAAGCGGGCGCGGATGCCGGAACGGTATGCGGAGCTGTTTCGGCGGGTGATGGCGGAGTAGTTACTGGACCTTGGGGCCGTATCGCCGGGAGATTTCAGCGGTGGCGTGAAGCAGGCCGTCGAGGGGGCGCATGTCGGGGAGGGTTGCTCCGAGGGTTTTGAGGGTTTCGATCAGGGCCTCGGTGGGGAGGTTGCCGACGAGGGCATCCTGCGCGAAGGGGCAGCCGCCGAGGCCGCCGATGGCGGAGTCGAAGCGGCGGCAACCGGCTTGGTATGCTGCACGGATGAGGTCGGCTGCGGTGTCGGGCCGGGTGTGGAGGTGGACGCCGATTTCGATGGCGTCGTGGACGGCGAGCACGTCGGCGACAAGGTCCGAGATGAGTCTTGGGGTGGCGGCGCCGACGGTATCGGCGAGCGAGATCTGGGTGACGCCGTTGTCGGCGAGCAGGTCGCAGGCGTCGACCACCTCGTCGATGGACCAGGCGTCGCCGTAGGGGTTGCCGAAGGCCATGGAGATGTAGGCGACCAGGTCGAGCCCGGCTTTGAAGGCGACCCCGCCAATGGCTTCGAGCGCTTCAAGCGACTCCTCGGGGGTCTGGTTCTGGTTGCGCTTTAGGAAGCCCGGCGAGATGCTGTAGGGGAAGCCGAGGGTGGAGACGGCTCCGGTGGCGACGGCGCGCTCGGCACCTTTCTCGTTGACGACGATGCCGATGATCTCGACGTCGTCAGGTGGGTCGAGATACTGCAGGACTAGTTCGGAATCGGCCATCTGCGGGACGGCGGTTTTGGAGACGAAGCTGACCGCGTCGATGTGCTTGAAGCCGGCGGCGATAAGGACGCGCAGGTAGTCGGCCTTGACCTCGGGAGGCATTACGCCGGGGAGGCCCTGCCAGGCGTCGCGGGGGCATTCAATCAGTTTGACCATCGGTATGGCCGACCTTGTGTGTGGCGCTGTATTAACACGTTTCTGGTCCCCCTCCCCCCCCTATACCGGGGCACTAAGCTCAATGATTGCAGCAGTTAGGTCTGAAGCATCCCGTAAAGTCCGGACAGCATTGGACTTACAGGTAAAGTCCGGAAAACAAACAAGATAGCCCCGGATCTGCTCCGGGGCCTCTTTTATCCCTATTTAAAGAATAACAGGTTGAGCATAGTGAACATGCAACCTATCTTCCTTTTGTTTGCTATGAGTTAGGTGGGTTGGGGTATTGACATGCGATTTTGCTGGTGTTTTCGACGAAATTATTTCGGGAGGCGATCACGCGGAACGTTTCAGCCTTGCTTGCGAGCTATCTGGTTTGTCATTCGCGATTCGCTGCGCCGCTTCACGTCCAGCCACACACTCAACAGGAACACGACGGTGGCCACGAGGTCCAGCAGGCAGACGAGTTGCAGCCAGTCGGGCTGGCGCGGGAGCCACCAGTCGCAGGGCATCTCGACGGTGCGGGTGCCGGATTCGACGTAGACGGTTTGGGGGAGGACGTGGCCGGGGAGGTAGGAGTCGCAGGGGTCGTGGTGGTTCATGATCCAGACGCGGATGCCGAGGAAGATCGCGATGGCCAGGAGGAGCGAGGCTATTGTGCGGCGCGAGATCATGGGTGCGGCCCCGTGCGCTTTCGGAGTTTCAGACGCAGAAACAATCCCCAAATGTCACGAACAAAATTTGTGACGAATCCGACGCTGAACACCAGCCGACCTAGAACGGACAACTTTACCCAGACCGGCATCGGTCCATCCACGTACGCACCGCAGAGATCGAACGAGTCAACAGGCGCGTTCTGGAATGACACATGGTTCAACGCAGTTTTGTGGGCGCGACCTCGACATGGGGCGTTGAGTTGGTATTGATGAAATTCAAGCCCAGCCGTGAGCGCAACCAACAAGCAGAACCAGATAACGGTCGCTCGCGAGATCATGTCTGGATCACTCCGGGGCTAAAGCGCGGGACGTCGGGGTTCAGGGCGCATGCTTCCAGCGCGAGCATCAGCGCTTCGCGGGTTTTGGCGGGGTCGATGATGGCGTCGATCCACAGTCGCGCGGCTCCATAGCGTGGGTCGGCTGCGGCGTCGTAGCCGTCCTTGATCTCCTGCCAGATGGCTTTCTTCGCGGCCTCGTCGACGACCTTGCCCCCACGTTCGAGTTGTTTGGCTTTGATCTCTGCCAAGGTGTTTGCGGCGGCGGCTCCGCCCATGACGGCGTATCGCGCCGTGGGCCAAGCGAAGAGGAAGCGCGGATCGTAGGCCTTGCCGCACATGGCGTAGTGGCCCGCGCCGAAGCTGCCGCCGATGATGACCGAAATCTTGGGTACGACGGAGGTGGAGACGGCCGAGACCATCTTGGCCCCGGCGCGGATGATGCCGCTCCACTCGGCGTCTTTGCCCACCATGAAGCCGTTGACGTCGTGCAGGAAGAGCAGCGGGACGAGCGACTGGTTGCAGTCCATGATGAAGCGTGCGGCCTTCTGGGCGGCTTCGGTGTAAATGACGCCGCCGACCTCGATGCGCTTGGTACCGGCCATCGGCCCCTGCGCGACGGTTTGGGACTGGTTGAGCTTCTGGTTGGCGACGATGCCGACCGCGCGGCCACCGATGCGGGCGTAGCCGCAGATCAGCGTGCGGCCAAAGTCGGCTTTGTATTCGTCGAACTCGCTGCGGTCGACGAGGCGTGCGATGATCTCGCGCATGTCGTAGACATTGCTTGCTCCGGGGGCGGGGTCGAGCAAACCGTAGAGCTCTTCGGCGGGATAGAGCGGGCTGTCGCTGGCTGGATCGTAATTTGTAACTGAAAATGGGCTTTTAGAATGAGAGCCGAATTTGTCAACGAGAGAACGTAACCGTTTGAGGCACGATTCGTCGTTTGGCTCCTTGAAATCGACGGTTCCGGAGATTTCGGCGTGCATGGTTGCTCCGCCAAGCTCTTCGGCGGGGGTCTTCTGGCCGATGGCCGCCTGCACGAGCGCGGGGCCGGCGAGGAATAGCCCCGAACCTTCCGTCATCAGCACAGTGTCGGTCATGACAGGCAGGTAGGCTCCTCCCGCGACGCACATGCCCATGATGGCGGTGATCTGCGGGACGCCCAGCGAGCTCATGACGGCGTTGTTGCGGAAGACGCGGCCGAAGTCGTCTTGATCTGGAAATACTTCCTCTTGAAGAGGCAGGAAGACGCCGCTGGAATCGACCAGGTACAGCGTGGGGATGCGGTTTTCGAGCGCGATGTGCTGGGCGCGCAGAACCTTCTTGGCGGTCATGGGGAAGAAGGCGCCGGCCTTGACGGTGGCGTCGTTGGCGACGAGCATGCAGAGGCGCCCGTACACGCGGCCGATGCCGACGACGACTCCGGCGGAGGGCGCGCCGCCCCACTCCTCGTACATGCCGAAGGCTACCCAGAGCGAGAGCTCAAACAACTCGGTGCCGGGGTCGAGCAGCAGGGCGATGCGCTCGCGGGCGGTGAGTCGGCCTTTGGCGTGCTGGCCTTCAATGGCCTTGGCGCCTCCGCCGAGACGGATGGTGGTCTCCTGCGAGGACAGCTCGGCGAGGAGAGACTTTACTGCGGCGGCATTTGCGGTCGCCTTGGGCGACGGCTTCAGGGTGCTGACGATCTGATTTTGGAAGGCTGCTTCGCTCAACTTGGATTCCCTCTGCTGGTCCACGATACCGCTTTCGCTGTCCCTTCGCACTACGTGGCGTTGTGCAAGAGCAGACGTGGGATACTCTGTCATGTTCGAAAGACTGAGAACCCGCTATGTCGGTAGGCATGCTGGCCCATGACCACAGCTTGCGTGTGCTCGACTGAGTTCCATTCAGGTACAAGAAATAGTCCCGCTCATCTGGACGTTATTTATACGTTCTGGATCGACGGCCATATTTATGAAGGGGAATTTTCGGCTCCGGTTGGCTCCGACTACGATCCTTCAAGTTGGAAAAAGGATGATACCGTGGAGGTCCTATATTGCCCATCCGATCCAAACATTAGCATTTACCCGGATTTCGACTTCATATACCAACATGGTTTGCCGTTTGTGTTTGCAATCGCCGGGATTTTGGCGGCAGGTGTAATTGGTTTATTCGCGTTGAATAGATAATGGAAAAATGACCACTCGACCCACCGACGCGCTTCTGCTGATCGACCTGCAGCCGGACTTCATGCCGGGTGGGGCGCTTGCAGTCGCTGGCGGCGATGAGATTCTTCCGCTGATCAACGGGCTGGCGGCGAGGTTTGAGCATGTAATCCTGACGCAGGACTGGCATCCGGAGGGGCATATCTCGTTTGCGAGTTCGCACGCGGGGCAGGCTCCGTTTGGACAGATTGAGGTGGCATATGGGCCGCAGACGCTTTGGCCGGATCATTGCCTGCAGCACTCGGCGGGGGCGGCGGTGCATCCAGCGCTGGATGTGCCTCATGCCGAGTTGATTCTGCGCAAGGGGTTTCGTCGCGAGATCGATAGCTACTCGGCGTTTCTGGAGAACGACCACAAGACGCCGACGGGGTTGGCGGGGTATCTGCGGGAGCGTGGGTTGCAGCGGCTGTTTATTGCCGGGTTGGCGTATGACTACTGCGTGCGGTTCTCGGCGATCGACGGGAAGGCGCTGGGGTTTGAGACGATCGTGATTGAGGATGCGACGCGGGCGGTTGGTTTGCCGGGGTCGGTGGATGGGACGAATGAGGCCTTTGCGGGGGCGGGGATTCCGCGGGTGACGGCGGCGGATGTGGTGGCATGAGCGTAAAAGCAAAAACGAAATACTGAGATTCTTCGCTACGCTCAGAATGACCTCGGGGGGGGTGGATGATCTGGTCGGTACTTTTGCGGTTGACCGACATCGAATCTACATGAGTACGAAAGCGATCCATCCCGGAGCCCGCATCGGGCATGTTCATTTGAAGGTTGCCGACCTGCAGCGGGCACTGGACTTCTATTGCGGTGTGCTGGGGCTGGAGTTGCAGTTGAAGTTTGGGGATTCGGCAGCGTTCGTTTCGGCGGGCGGATATCACCATCATATCGGGTTGAATACGTGGGAGAGCCTGGGCGGGAAACCGCCGGCTGCAGGGACGACCGGGCTGTACCATGTGGCGCTGCTGTATCCGACGGAGGCTGCGCTGGGCGATGCTTTGAAGCGGCTGATCGCGGCGAAGATTCTGCTGGATGGGGCCTCGGACCACGGCGTGAGCAAGGCGCTGTATCTGCGCGACCCGGATGAAAATGGCGTCGAACTGTACTGGGATCGGCCGGAGGCGGAGTGGCCCCGGACGGCGGATGGGGCGCTGGCGATGTATACGCGCGGGCTGGATTTGCAGACGCTGCTCGATGCAGCAGATGAGGGCGTCTAATACAGTATGTCCGGACCCGTGCCGTGGATTGAGACGCAAGCGACCGTAACCACCTGCAGGTTCCAGTTCGCGGGTCTGGGGAACATGGCGTTCGGCTTCTCGCGGCAGGAGAAGTTTCGGATTACATTCGATTACTACGCGCATGGGCGGCTGTACTCGGGGGAGTTTCAGTCGGCGGTGGCGGTCGCGCAGGATGAGCGGATTTCTGTGAGCTACAACCCGCTGAGGCCGGAAGAGAATAGCCGGGACCGGGGCGTGGTAGGGACCCGAGAGGGAGATGGGAAGCCGCCTCTGGTTGCGGTCGGGATTGTTGGGTCGGTGGTGCTGTCGCTGGTTTGGTTGGCGATTTTGCGTGGGTGCCGGTAGACAACTACGGAGATTCTGGCTTCGCCAGGATGACGGACCGAGGCTATGTAGTTTGACCTTGGAGGCCCAGTTCGGCGGCGTGGGATTGCATGGCCCGGATGCAGTTGGCGACGTGATCTTCAAGCGGCAGGCCGAGGAGTTCGGCGCCGTGGGTCATGTCTTCGCGCTTGACGGCTCGGGCGAAGCCCTTGTCCTTCATCTTTTTGACCGCGCCCTTGGCTTCGACGTCGTGGATTGATTTGGTGGGTTTGACGAGGGCGCAGGCGGTGAGGAAGCCGGCCAGTTCGTCGCAGGCGAAGAGGGTCCGGTCGAGATGCGTCTCCGGCTTGATACCGGAGTAATCAGCGTGGGCAAGTATCGCGTGGAGTACGTCTTCGGGCCAGCCGTGCTCGCGGAGGTACGCGACTCCGACGAAGGGGTG